>CAMOXN010000027.1 GCA_946629175.1 uncultured Lachnospiraceae bacterium
ACCTTGACTTCCCCGCGGAGCCCGTGCGTGCCGGCGATAACGCCCACCCGGAATCTAGATACCATTGTTTTCCTCTGCTATGAAACACAAATGATCGTTGCCACGTGACAGGGGGACGGTTCTTCTGTCACCTTCCATGTGACAGAAGAACCGTCCCCCTGTCACATAAAGCGGCGGCAGCGATGCCCGCTGCCGCCCCTAATCAGCTATTCAATCGGCTGCTCAGTCGATGTCCACATCCACTCTGATATCATCTCTGGAAGCTGCAGCCTTGACAACAGAACGGATTGCCTTCGCGATCCTTCCCTGTTTGCCAATGACTTTGCCCATGTCAGAAGGTGCGACATGAAGCTGGATCCGGATGCTCTTGCCCTCCTGCGTCTGCGTGACGACAACTTCATCGGGATGATCGACAAGCGCCTTGGCGATCAATTCAACTAATTCTCTCATAAATATTCCTTCCGACTGTCAGGTCCGATCTTAGCGATCAGTATGCACCAATCTCTATTACTTAAGGCCGGCCTGCTTGAACAGCTTCTTAACAACAGTAGTGGGCTGCGCGCCGTTGGCGATCCACTTCTTAGCTGCCTCGGCATCGATCTTGACGTCAGCGGGATCCGTGTTGGGGTTGTAGTAGCCGAGCTCCTCGATCGCTCTGCCGCTCCTGGGAGTGGAAGCCTCTGCTACGACGATCCTGTACATAGGAACCTTCTTCTCACCGATCCTCTTCAATCTGATTTTAACTGCCATGACTTTACTTTCCTCCTTGAAGTTAGTTTACATATTCTTGATTGCTATATTAAAGTGTCCGTGCCGGATCACTGACGCAGCATGGACTGCCCTAATGCCGTTATGTTAAGGCCATCCGGTTCAGAAAGGAAAACCTCCCCTTCCGCCGAAACCGCCCAGACCTCCGAAGCCGCCCATGCCGCCGAAGGGATTGTTGTTCCTGCGTTTCTTGCCCTTCTTGCCGCCTCCGGCCATCTTCATCATCTTGGACATCTGGTTGAACTGCTTGATGAAGCGGTTCACATCCGCTATATCATTGCCTGAGCCCTTTGCGATCCTGTATTTTCTCTGGGGCGTAAGGAGCTTCGGGTTCATCCTCTCTTCCGGTGTCATGGAGAGGACGATCGCCTCTGTGCGCTTGAGCTGTTTCTCGTCGATCGCGCCTTCGATCTGGTCCTTGTTGATCCCGAGGCCCGGCATCATGCCGAGGACGCTCGCGAGGCCACCCATCTTCCTCATCTGCTTGAGGCTGTTGAGGTAATCGTTGAAATCGAACTTGCCCTTCTTGAGGTGCGCGACCATGTCGCGGCTGTCCTGCTCGTCCTGTTTGTCGAGAGCCTGCTGCGCCTTGTCGATGAGCGTGAGCACGTCTCCCATGCCCAGGATCCTTCCCGCCATGCGGTCGGGGTAGAACTGTTCGAGGTCGGACAGCTTCTCGCCCATACCTACGTACAGGATCGGCTTTCCGGTGACCGCCTTGATGGAAAGCGCGGCACCGCCTCTGGTGTCGCCGTCCATCTTCGAGAGGATCACTCCGTCGACGCCTACCTTCTCGTCGAAGGTCTTCGCCACATTGACGGCTTCCTGTCCGGTCATGGCGTCAACTACCAGAATCGTCTGGTGGACTTCCACCGCTTTCTTGACATCCTGCAGTTCCTTCATCATGTCTTCATCGATCTGAAGGCGTCCTGCCGTATCGAGGATGACCAGGTTCTCTTTGTTCTTGGCCGCATGTTCAATGGCCGCCCTGGCGATGTCGGCGGGCTTGTGCCTGTCTCCCATCGTGAAGACTTCCACGCCCTGTTTCTCACCGTTCACCTGCAGCTGTTTGATAGCCGCGGGCCTGTAGACGTCAAGCGCGACCAGCAGCGGTTTCTTGCCCTTCTGCTTGAATTTCCCGGCAAGCTTCGCTGCGGTCGTCGTCTTACCTGCGCCCTGAAGGCCGGCCATCATCACGACCGTCATCTGTTTACCGGGCTGCAGGGCAAGTTCCGTGGTCTCGCTTCCCATCAGGTTCGTCATCTCTTCGTCGACGATCTTGATGACCATCTGCGCGGGATTGAGGCCGTTCATGACTTCCTCGCCGATCGCCCGCTCCTGCACGGAATTGACGAACTGTTTGACCACTTTGAAGTTGACGTCCGCTTCGAGGAGCGCCATCTTGACTTCACGCATCGCGGTCTTGACGTCGCTCTCGGTAAGTTTACCCTTGCCGCTTAATTTTTTGAAAATACTGTTTAGCTTTTCTGTTAAGCTGTCAAATGCCATACTGCATATCCTCTGAAATAAAGAGTGCTTTCATGGTTTTCATAAAACGCGCGAGACGTCATCAGGATTCCAGGTCCTCGCAGATCTCCTCCGCGATCCTTTCAATGAGCGCTGCCTGCGCCTTCGGGATCTCGCTCGACGCCGCCATCTTCTTGAGCTTTCCGGCGGATTCGCGGATCTTACCGAACCTGCGGATCATGCCGAGCTTCTCCTCATAACCGCGCATGATCGCCGTACAGCGCCTTATGAGATCGTGCACGGCCTGCTTGCTGACACCCTCCGTCTCGGCGACTTCATTCAATGATAAATTCTCATAGACGACCTTTTCATAGATCTTCTGCTGGTGCCCCGTCAGGAGAGAGCCGTAAAAATCATATAAAAGGCCCTGTTCAACGATTTTTTCCATCACCTGACCAATCATACATGCTCAGCCGCCGGGTGTCAAGTGTTTTTTCTTTACCTTTGACAACAGAACACCCGAAGCCCCGGATGCGCAGCATTCGGGACCCGGGTGCTTGACATTACTCCTCGTCTACTGTCACATGCAGATCCAGCGCCACGTCACCGTCGATTCCCGACACCGTTCCCTTGATGCTGTACTGCCAGTAACTGAATTTGTAGGGAAAATAGAGATAATCGCCGTAGTCCGAGAGCCACTTTCCGTATTTCTCCAGCTCGGCCATATTGAGCAGCATGTTGAAGGCTGCCGTATTGGCGAAGATGACCGGATCATAGCCGGCTTTGTGGATCTTGGCACAGAATGCCATGACGCTCTGCGTCCACTCTTCCCTCGTCTGCTGGCTCAGAGAGCTCGTGTGGTCCGGTACCTGTACGCGGACCGCGACGGGTTCGCCCATCTCTTCCTGGCTCATCCCGAGGTTGTCGAGAATGAAATCGGCCATTTCCTCCGCGGCAGCTTCGCTGTCGACGTCCAGGTTCACATAGCATCCGACCCTGAGCCCCGCCGACTTCGCGCCGGTCATGTTGTCCTCGAACATTTCGTCCAGCACCAGATCCCCCTCGCTGTCCCTGGCTGCCGCCCTGAGCATCGCAAAAGAGATCCCGTCCTCCGCTACCATTCCCCAGTCGATCTCCCCGTTGAGCGAAGAGACATCGATGCCGCGGCTCACGGACACCGCTTCGTTATCGCCCAGGTATTCCATGAAGCCGTTCTCGCCGAGGTCAAAATCCGTATCGCTGAAGACGTTCTGCTCCAGGTTCTTATTGACCGGGTAAAAATAGTACCTGCCCTCCCACATCACGACGAGGTCATCCGGGTACAGGTCCCTCAGCATCGAGATCGTGCTGTTTCCGGACTCAAGAGACGACTGGATCTGCAGAAGAAGGTTGTTCTTCACTGTCATACCCGACGTATACCGGATCTTTTCGATCTGGGAATCCGTATAGACCGTCCCCTCCACAGTCTTTTCGTTCCTGAGCCTCTCAAGGCGCACGAAACAGATCACCGCCATCGCAAGTGACGCGGCGGTGATCGCGCACAGGAACAGAATGTTCAGAAAATAGAAAGTCCTCTTGTGATTTGAATTGGGCTTTTCAGATTCGCTGTTTCCCATTGATCCCGCTTTCTTTTTCAGGTCAGATGTTGACATTGACCTGTTTGACTTCGTAGCCCGCCTCGGAGAGAGCGTCGATGATCTCGTGCTTATGCTCGGTACCGAAGGCTTCCAGTGTGATCTGCAGTTCCACCGCCGCGTTCCGGTTGATGGAGACGAACTGGTTGTGCTCAAGCTTGATCACGTTGCCGTTGGTCCTGGCGATGATGCCGGAGACCCTGTGCAGTTCACCCGGCTTATCGGGAAGGAGGACGGAGATCGTAAAGATCCTGTCCCTCATGATGAGGCCTTGCTGCACCACGCTCGACATCGTGATCACGTCCATGTTGCCGCCGCTCAGCACGCAGACCACTTTTTTGCTTTCCAGATTCAGATGTTTGAGGGCTGCCACCGACAGGAGTCCGGAGTTCTCCACGATCATCTTGTGGTTCTCCACCATGTCGAGGAAGGAAACAACGAGCTCGGCGTCTGATACCGTGATCACCCCGTCGAGATTCTTCTGCAGATAAGGGAAGATCTTCGCGCCGGGCGTCTTGACGGCAGTGCCGTCCGCGATCGTATTGACTTCCGGGAGCGTTACGACTTCACCCGCCGATAAAGAAGCCTCGAGACAGGCGGCGCCTTCCGGTTCGATTCCGATGACCCTGACATTAGGCTTGAGCATCTTTGCCAGCGTTGAGACTCCGGTCGCGAGACCGCCGCCTCCGACAGGGACCAGGATATAATCCACGAGCGGAAGGTCTTTCACGATCTCCATCGCGATGGTGCCCTGTCCCATCGCAACGACCGGGTCGTCGAAGGGATGGATGAATGTGTAGCCGTTCTCCTCCGCAAGTTCCAGCGCATGCGCGCAGGCCTCGTCATAGACATCTCCCCAGAGAACGACCTCTGCGCCGAGGGCCTTGGTCCTGTTGACCTTGATGAGGGGAGTCGTCGTAGGCATGACGATCACCGCCTTGGCGCCGAACTGCTGCGCCGCGTAAGCGACGCCCTGCGCGTGGTTGCCGGCTGACGCGGTGATAAGGCCGCGCGCCCTGTCTCCTTCGCTGAGCGTGCTGATCTTGTAATAGGCGCCTCGCACCTTATAGGCGCCCGTTCTCTGCCTGTTCTCCGGTTTGAGGTAGACTTTGCCGCCGGTCAGGTCGCTGAAGTAATCCGAATAGATGAGCGATGTGTCCAGTGTGACCTTAGCCACCGCCTCGCAGGCTTCTTCAAATTTCTCAAGTGTGATCTGTTCTTCCAGTCCCATAATTAATGTCCTTTTTTAGTAGAAAATAGCGTCCACGAACTGGTCGGGGTTGAATTTCTGCAGGTCTTCGATCTTTTCGCCGACGCCGATGAACTTCACCGGTATCCCCAGCTCTGAGTGCACCGCGATCGCGATGCCGCCCTTGGACGTGCCGTCCATCTTCGTCAGGATGATACCCGTAAGATTCGTCACACTGGCGAACTCCCTGGCCTGGAAGATCGCGTTCTGGCCGGTCGTGCCGTCGAGTACGACCCAGTTCTCGCGGATGCAGTCCGGGAACTCCCTTGTGATGATCCTGTCGATCTTGTTAAGTTCCGCCATCAGGTTCTTCTTATTATGAAGGCGCCCGGCCGTATCGATGAGAAGGATATCCGTCTTTCTTGCCTTGGCAGCCTGCACCGCGTCATAAACGACCGCCGCGGGATCGGACCCTTCCGCCGCGCCGATGATATCGACCCCCGCGCGCTTCGCCCATTCCGTCAGCTGCTCGTTGGCAGCGGCCCGGAAAGTGTCCGCGCTGGCGATCAGCACTTTTTTGCCCTGTCTCTTGTAGTTGGCCGCGAGCTTTCCGATCGACGTTGTCTTGCCGACGCCGTTCACGCCAATGATCAGGATGACGGCAGGCCCCTTTTCGAAGTCATACGCGTCCTTGCCCTGCCTGATCTTGTTCCGGATCCCGAGGAGAAGCTCCTGCCTGCAGTCGGGGCAGTACTTGATCCTCTCATCCTTGACCTTCTGCCGGAGGTCGTCGAGAAGCTCATTCGTCGTCTGGACGCCGATATCGCCCATGATCATCGTCTCCTCGAGCTCTTCGAGGAACTCCTCGCTGACCTTCTCATACCCGTAGGTGTTGAAGATCTGGTCCATATTGTCGGAAATATTGGCCTTCGTCTTGCTCAGTCCCTGCTTGAGCCTGTCAAATAATCCCATACTTTACCTCCGTCACGCGCGTATTGTCGTCACGCGCGTTCCTAAGTCACACGGCTGTCACACGGCCGTTCCCGTCACGCGAGCTCCTCCTCGTCGATCAGGTCCACGCTCACGAGCGCCGAGACGCCCTTTTCCTGCATTGTGATCCCGTAAAGGCGGTCCGCTTCCTCCATCGTTCCCCTTCTGTGCGTGATCACGATGAACTGGGTGTACTTCGTCAGTTTGTGGAGATACTCCGCGAACCGCACGATATTGCTCTCGTCCAGCGCCGCTTCGATCTCGTCGAGCAGGCAGAAAGGGGACGGCTTCAGGTTCTGGATCGCGAACAAAAGAGCGATCGCAGTCAGTGCCTTCTCTCCGCCCGACAGCGCGTTCATGTTCTGAAGCTTCTTGCCCGGCGGCTGCGCGATGACGCGCACACCGGCTTCGAGGATATCCTTGTCGTCCAGCAGTTCGAGACGGCCGGTACCGCCGCCGAACATGATCTTGAAGACCTTGTCGAACTCATCCCGGATCTTTCCGAACTGTTCCGCGAACTGTTTTCTCATAGAAGCGTCCAGTTCCGCGATGATCTTCTCCAGACTGGCAGCAGCCTCAGTGAGGTCGTCGTGCTGGCTCTTTAAGAACGTATACCGCTCCATGAGCTCCCTGTATTCCTCGACCGCGTCCACATTGACGCTTCCGAGCGCCTTGATCCTCGCCTTGCACTCCGCGATCCCTTTCTTCAGGGCCGCGATATCCGTAAGGCTCTCGTCTCTGAGCGCCTTCGCGTCGCTGAGCGTGATCTCATACTCCTCCCACATATAGGCGACGCGGCTGTCCACGTCCTCCTGCAGCCGCTCTTTGCGGTTGTGGAGCCGCACGCACTCCTTGTCGAGCGCGTGGATCTGTTCGGAGAGCGCTTCCTTCTCCGAGATCATCCTGCGGATTCCCTCCGAGAGCTTCTCTCTCTCTTCCGACATCTCTTTCAGGAGCCTGCGGCTGTCGTCCTGTATATCTTCGGATCCCGTCAGCTGCTCTTTGAGTTCCCGGATCTTTTCCTCGCCGGCTTTGATCACGATGTCGCCCATTTCCATGGCATCCGTGATCTCTTTGAGTTCGGCGGTCCGCCTGCCCAGTTCTTCGCGCACGCGGTCGAGGTCCCTCTGCTCATAGGACTGCTGCTGCCCGATCTTTTCGATCTCCGTCTCCCACTTCGAGAGGATCTTACCCAACCCGCCTTCCTGCGAGCGCAGTTCCGCGAGCTTTCCTTCCAGCTCCTTGACGGCCGCGTCCATCTTCTTCTCACGCTCCGATGAGGAAGCCAGTCTCTCTTCCGCTTCCTTCCGCGCGGTCTCCAGTTCCTTCCCGGCCTGTTCGATCTGCTTCTGTTCACGGTGGAGCTCTACCGCGCTTCCGGCCGCTTCTTTCTTCTTTTCCTGTTCGCGGACGATGCTCATCCGCACTGTATTTTGCCGCAGATACTCTTTCTGCTGCTCCTGGCGGTTCAGCTCCAGCTCTTCCCTGAGCCCGGTCCTCTCCGATTTGATGTCTTCGATCGCCTTCTCGTGGCTCTCCGCCTCGAGCTTCCGCTCCTTGACCTTCTCCTGGAGCTCCGCCATCTCGCGGCGCCTTCCAAGGAGGCTGCTGCTGTTCTTATAGGTACCGCCGCTGATCGCGCCGCCCGGAACGAACAGTTCGCCGTCCAGCGTCACCATGCGCACGGAATGCCCGTATTTCCTGTTGACGGCAGCCGCATGGTCGAAAGTATCGACGATAACGCTCCTTCCCAGGAGGGAAGCCGCCACCGGCCGGTATCTTTCCTCGCAACGGACCAGCGTGTCCGCGGGTCCCAGAACGCCGGGCTCTTCGAGGATCTTCTTATTCTTAAATTCCTGCGGCTTTCCCAGGTCGCTCAGCGGGAGAAAAGTCGCGCGCCCCGCTTTCTCCCTCTTCAGGAGTTCGATCATGCGGCGCGCCGTCTCGGTATCTTCGGTGACGATATTCTGGATATTCCCGCCGAGGGCGACCTCAATGGCCGTCTCGTATTTTTTGTCTGTCTTGATGAGGTCGGCCACCACGCCGATCAGGCCCCGCTCCGACGTGCGGTTCTGCATGACCCTCCTGACGCTGCCGCCGAATCCCTCGTAGCGCTCCGTGATATTCACCAGCGCTTCCAGCCGGGACTTCTCCTGGTGGTACCTGAGCTGCGAAGCGCGGAGCTGTTCGTCTTCGTCCCCGAGTCTTTTCTTCATCCCGGAGATCGTCTCCTCGATCTGTTTCTGACGCTCCTGCAGGCTCTTTATCCTGACGCCGGTCTCCGTGAACTGTCTCTTGAGATCCTCTATGATCTGCGTCTGTTCCGTCTCGCTCGACTGTGCCTGCTCGATCCCCGCGGACAGTTCCTGGCTCCTGCGCTCGTTCTCCTCCTCGCGCGCAGCGATGCTCGCGAGATTGGAGCGGATCACGGCCCGCTCGCTCAGGATCCGGAGGATCTCGTTCTTGCCGACATCCACCTGCCTGGAATAGCTGATGATCCTGTCCGCGCAGGAGGAGGCGTCCTCCCTCGCTTTGGTCTGCTCCCTGCGCAGCTCCTCGAGTTTCGTGTCGATCCCGCTCTTTCTTGAGAGGATCTCTTTCTCCTCGTTCGCGTTCCTCTCTATCTCGGCGGAAACGGCTTCCTTTCTGGACCTGAAGTGCTCCGCGTTGCCCGAAGCCGCGCGGATCTGCTCCTCGAATACCTTGATGTCGCCTTCGATCTTCTGCCTTACCACGCTGGCATTTGTGATCCTGTTCCTGACAGTCTCGATCTCTTTCTCCAGCTCATCCAGCTTCGTCCTCGCGCTCTCGTATTCCGCGCCGGTCTTCTCGTAGCTGTCCCTGGCCTTTGCCAGATCCCGGTCCGCCGTCTCTTCGCTCTCCTTGACTTTAGAGAGTTCCTCGAGGCCCCTGCGGTTCTCAAGAAGGAAGAGGTTGACGTCCTTATTCTTCAGCGCATCCCTCTCTTTAAAGAAGATCTTCGCTTTCTCCGCCTGCTTCTCGAGAGTCGGGATCTGCCTTTCCAGCTCTGCCAGAATATCGCTGATCCTGACAAGGTTCTCCTTCTCGCTGGTGAGTTTTTTGAGCGTGGTATCCTTGCGCCTCTTGAACTTGACGATGCCGACCGCCTCGTCAAAGAGTTCCCTGCGGTCCTCGGGCTTGTCGCTGAGTATTTTGTCGATCTGCCCCTGTCCGATGATCGAGTACCCCTCCTTGCCGATCCCGGTATCATAGAAAAGTTCGTTGATATCGCGCAGACGGCACGGCGCCCCGTTCAGGAGATATTCGGTCTCGCCGCTCCTGTAGATCCTTCTCGCCACCGTCACTTCCCTGTAATCGGTGGGAAGATTGTGGTCCGAATTGTCCAGCGTGATCGCGACATAGGCGTAACCCATCGGTTTCCTTGTCTCCGTGCCCGCAAAGATCACGTCCTGCATAGAGGAGCCGCGCAGCTGCTTGACGCGCTGCTCGCCGAGCACCCAGCGCACAGCGTCCGCCACATTGCTCTTTCCGCTGCCGTTAGGTCCCACGATCCCCGTTATTCCGTTGTGAAAGTCAAATCTGATCTTGTTGGCAAAAGACTTGAAGCCTTGAATTTCGATGGATTTTAAATACATGTATCAATGTTTCCTGTTTTTCTGTCGAATCTTTGTGAGCGCGTCATATGCGGCCTGCTGCTCTGAGAGTTTCTTGGATCGTCCTTCCCCTGTTCCGATCAGCTTCGGGCCCATATAAGCGCCTGTTCTGTACTGTTTGAAATGCTCGGGACCTGTCTCCTCAAGGAGCTCGTAATGGATCATCTCTCCGATCCCCTGCGCCCACTCCTGGAGTCTGGATTTGGAGTCGTAGAAGAACACCCGGTCCCTGTCCGAGAGAATAAAGCGCATGATAAAGCGCCGCGGAGGGTCGAGCTCCCCACAGTCCAGATACATAGCGCCGATCACGGCTTCCACGACATCGCAGAGAAGGGATTCTTTCTCCCTCCCGCCGCCGGCCTCTTCCCCCTTGCCGAGACGGATGTATTCCGGGATGCCCAGATGTCTCGCGCAGTCCGCCAGGGACGGCTCGCACACAAGACTTGCTCTCAGTTTCGTCAGTTCGCCTTCGCGCTTATCGGGGTACTCATTGTACAGAAAAGCGCTGGAGACCATCTCAAGAACCGCGTCCCCGAGAAACTCCAGCCTTTCATAATCCTTATAACGATGTATCTTCTGCTCATTGGCAAAGGACGCATGGGTCAGCGCACATTCAAGAAGATACCTGTCTTTGAACTCATAACCGATACGTCCTTCCAACTCGCTAAGAGAAGTATTTCTCATGCTTTCCTTTCATTGCGGAGTTTGCTTTGAAGCCTTCCGCATAACTGCTCAGGCTTCCGCGGCTCCCTTGATCAGTGCCAGGGCTTCACCGACGGTAGTCACCTTCGAGGCGACCTCCGTGTCCACCTTCACATCATATTCGTCTTCAATTCCCATGATAATAGATGCGACGTCCAGGGAGTCAGCTCCAAGGTCCTCGTCAAACGTCGTATCCATCGTGATCTCGTCGGGATCGATCCCGAGCACATCGGCAATAATCGCGCACAGTTTCTTGAAATCTTCGTCCATGATCAGCCTCCTTATTTATTATTTCGCCTTTGCGGCATTATTTCTCTTTATACTGTTTCTACTGTTTCCTGTCTGTAAGGCTGTCCGACAAGCCTTATGCCTGTTCGGCCGCCTTTGCGGGCTGTTCCTTGGCTTTCGCGGCATTTCTGCGCGCTGCCGCTGCTTCTTCAAGTTTCATCTCGGTGCGGAACAGCTCGTTGATATTATTTTCCTTAAAATCGATGCACTGTTTCAGGGAATTTCTGATCTCAGACGCCTTGGAATTGCCATGGGATTTCACCACAAGGCCCTTGAGCCCCAGCATCGGCGCGCCGCCGTATTCCGAAGCGTCGAATTTCTTAGCCATCCCTTTGAGCGCCGGCTTGATCATCAGCGCGGCGATCTTGGTCACAATACCTGACATGAGCGTATCCTTGAGCTCGTGCATAATGACCTTGGCGACGCCCTCATATGTTTTCAAAATAGCGTTGCCGGTAAAAGCATCCGTGACCGCGACGTCCACGACACCCTCAGGTATCTCTCTCGCCTCGATATTGCCGACAAAGTTGATGTCCGGGCACTCTTTTAACAGCTGATGCGCTTCCTTGGCAAGCTCGTTCCCCTTCTCTTCCTCGGTTCCGACATTGACCAGACCCACTCTGGGGTTGGCCACTCCGCACATATTCCGCATATAGATCGAACCCATCTGCGCGAACTGCAGGAGCATGGTCGGCCTGGGATCCATATTGGCGCCGCAGTCGATCAGCAGCACCGGTTTCCCGGCAGTAGGCAGAAGCGGCGCGAGCGGGGGTCTCTCGATTCCCTTGATCCGCCCTACAAGGAGCTGTCCCCCAGCCAGGGCTGCTCCCGTGCTTCCCGCTGTCACAAATGCGTCGCACTCGCCGTCCTTGACAAGCCGGAGCCCCTTCACGATCGAGGAATCCTTCTTCGTGCGGATCGCGTCCACAGGAGGTTCCGCCATTTCGATGACCTCGGAACAGTTAAGGACCGTCAGCCTGTCCTCAGGATAAGAGAACTTCTTAAGCTCCGCCCTGACCTGATCCTCCCGGCCTGCTAAAGTCACTTTCAGGTTCGGGCAGCTCTGCAGTGCCTCGACGGTTCCCTTCACAATCTCGGCCGGCGCGTTATCGCCGCCCATCGCGTCTACAGCGACATGTACGAATTCACTCATTATTATTTCCTGCTTCCATATACTAATACTGAATCACCAGCGTTCACTTCCTGCGCCGCCCGATTCGGGCTGCCGGCCGCTTATTGTGTCACCTGTTCATGGCTGCAGGCCGCTTAGAGCCGCCGGCAGCTATTAACGCGGCCCACGCTGATATATATCAAAAATAATATACTAAAGGTTGTAGAGGATTGCAAGTATTGCACATTTTGCCCGGAAGGAAAGGGAAATGCCGGATGCTCTTGGGGGAACACGAAAAGAAGCGGATACCCGCAGGTATCCGCCTCACTCGCTTCAAATAATATCCCTTTAGTCCTAGAACTCAGTCCTCAACTTCGATAACAGTCTTCTTGTTGTAGGAGCCGCAATTCCTGCAGACTCTGTGGGGCATCGTAAGAGCACCGCACTTGCTGCACTTCACGAGAGTCGGAGCAGTCATTTTCCAGTTTGCTCTTCTCTTATCTCTATGACTTCTGGAAGATTTATTCTTAGGGCAGATAGACATCGTTACACCTCCTTACCGCTGAATAGTCACACAAAGGGTATTATAAAGATGCCGCCTGCCTTTGTCAATGACTTTTTCGAACTCTTCAGAAACAATTATTGCAGAATTATTGTTCGATTCTTATATGATTTTCTTATACGATTATTGAACGATCACCGGGCCGGATCATTTGACCAGCGCGTAGGTCTCACGCGCGATCGCAAGCTCCTCGTTCGTGGCGATGGAATATACCTGGACCTTGCTGTCCGCAGTAGCGATCCTGTGGACGTCCGCTCTCTTTTTGTTCTCCTCCTCATCGAGGGTCACGCCGAGATATCCGAGATATTCCACGATCTTCGCGCGGACAAATGAGCTGTTCTCGCCGATGCCGGCCGTGAAAGCGATCACGTCGACGCCGTTCATGGAAGCGGTGTAGGAGCCGATGTACTTTGCAACTCTGTAGCAGAACGCGTCTACTGCCAGCTTCGCATACTTGTTTCCGCTCAGATATCCTTCCTCGAGATCACGGAAGTCGGAGGACAGTCCGTCTGAGAGAGCGAAAACACCGGATTTCTTGTTGAGGATGCTGACGACATCCGCCGCGGTCAGGTTCTCCTTGCCTGCGATGAAATCAATGATCGCGGGATCGAGGTCGCCGCTTCTGGTGCCCATGATCAGGCCTTCCAGCGGGGTAAGGCCCATGGAAGTATCCACGCACTTGCCGTTCATGACTGCCGAAACGCTTGCGCCGTTGCCCAGGTGGCAGACGATGGTCTTGCAGTCGTCATATGCCTTGCCGGCGACCTTGGCCGCCTCTTTGGATACGAAGGAGTGGCTGGTGCCGTGGAAGCCGTATCTTCTGACCTTATACTTTCTGTAGTAATCCAGCGGGAGCGCGTACATATAAGCCTTCTCGGGCATCGTCTGATGGAAAGCCGTATCAAAAACAGCGACCATAGGTGTGCCGGGCATCAGGGCCTTGCATGCGTCGACGCCGATCAGGTTTGCCGGATTGTGAAGAGGAGCCAGATCGGAAACTTCCTTAATGGCCTCTACGACTTCGTCGTTGATGATCACGGAAGTAGTGAACTTCTCGCCGCCATGGACGATCCTGTGGCCGACAGCGCCGATCTCGCTAAGGGACTTAAGGACACCTGTCTTCTCATTGGTCAGCGCGCTGAGCACGAGGCTGACTGCCTTGTTGTGATCGGGCATGGGAACTTCCTTGAATTCCTTGCCTGTGTCATCCGCCTTGTTCTCATAGGTGATGCAGGATCCGTCCATTCCGATCCTCTCGCAAAGGCCCTTGGCCAGAAGCTTCTCAGACTCGGCATTGATGACCTGGAATTTTAATGAAGAACTGCCGCAATTGATAACTAAAATGTTCATTTTTACCTCTTCTCCCCTATCTTAGTGTGATTGTCTTGGCGGATGCATTCCAAAACCGCCTGGTGCTTTATTCTATTATACACTTGATTTTTGTCTGTAACAAGGACAGCTTTAACCTCGTATGGTAAGATTTCACACTGTGATTGGCCATGGAATTATCGATCCTTATGTGAAATAATAAGCTATCGGGCTGTAGAAAGCTCATCATGGCGCTGCAGGAAAAAATGAAAGGTCTTCATTATGAAAGTAACAGGGATCATCGCGGAGTGCAATCCGCTCCATGAAGGACATGCATATCTGATCAGGGAAGCGCGGGCCCGTACAGGCGCCGATCACGTCGTCGTGGCGATGAGCGGCGACTATGTGCAGCGCGGCGCGCCTTCGATCCTCTCCTGCCGGGACAGGGCGGAATCCCTTCTCAGGGAAGGCGCGGACCTGGTGGTAGAACTTCCTCTGTATGTATCCTGTTCGGGGGCGGACTATTTTGCCAGAGGAGGGGTGGCCCTGCTCGAGAGCCTCGGCCTTGTCACGGATCTTGTATTCGGTTCCGAGAGCGGGGATCTGGACGCGCTGCGGGCAGCTGCGGAGAAGCTCAGCGAAGAGGATGAGGCATACAGGACATCTCTGCGGGACGGATTGCGGAACGGTATGACCTTCCCCGAGGCAAGAGCTGCCGCCTCAGGCTCAGGAGTGCCGGTCTCTCCAAACGACCTCTTGGGAACGGAGTACCTGAAAGCGCTGCGCGCGTCAGGAAGCTCGATCAGGCCCCACGCTGTGCCGCGCATCAGCTGCCGGTCGGCGTCCGGGATCCGGACTCAAATGCTGCATGCGAGGAGCGAGACCGATCCTTTCCTGTGCAGGGATGATTTCTCGGATCTGCTCCTTCATGCCCTCTGGAGCGCCGACGATCTGTCCCGGTATCTCGACGTATCCGGCGACCTTGCCCGGCGATTCCGCAGCCTGCTCCCCTCGTACTCGACTTACAGCGCGTTCTGCGAAGCCGTTAAGACACGCAACTATACTTATACAAGGATCTCACGCGCGCTGCTCCATATAATGCTGGGCATGACATCGCAGACCATGGATAGATTCGACGCTTCCTGCGGCCTGTGCGGCTGGATAAGGCCGATCGGCTTCAAGAAGTCGGCGATCCCCCTGATCCGGGAGATCACCGCTTCATGCAGCGTGCCGTTCCTGGACAAGCTCGCTTCGGCAGAGAAGGTCCTGCCGGAAGACTTGTACGAGCTCCTTCAGGAGGAGATCCGCGCCGAATTCCTTTATGACCTGATGGCGGCGAGAAGGACCCATGGTCCCGGAGGGGGCCGCTGGATGTCCGGGGATCATGATCCTTCCGTAAATCCCGAAAAAGGTGTGGCATATGCTTTCAGTAAGCCGCTGATCATTATTGACTAAGAAATGTGCCTGCAGGACAATGTTCCGCAGGCACCACACTTATCATTTCTTCGGCGTCTTCCGCGCCATTTCCTCCAGTTCCAGGATCTGCATAATGATCTCTCTGCCGATGAACAGCGGATCCGCGCCCGGATTGATCACAATACCGCTGATGTTGTCCGGCGCTTTATTTGTGCCGGGCGTTTCCGGATCGAACTTTTCAAGCGCCTGCCTGATCGGGATGGCCATCGCGGGTTCCTTTACGGCTTTTCCGCTTTCAACGGAAAGTTTGAACATTCTGTCGCTCGAATACGCGACCTGCCACAGCTTTCCGTCCTTTGTTTTGGCAAGTCTCATTTTCAGCACCGGTCTCTGAGGCTTTCCCTCAGGATCCGGCTGAGCTGCAGGTACCGGTTGAACAGGAAGCAGGATATATCCGCCGGCACGCATCGCCATTCTGAGCGTCTCAAAGCATCTGACCAGCATTTCTTTGGAGCGGTCCGTCCTGAGTTCCTTCAGCCTCTTCTCAAGCGTCTCGCTGCCCGTGAAGTTCGGTCCGGCAGCTCTGCCGGGCATCGGCCTGCCGGATGCACCTGGCGCAGGTCTTCCGGTTCCGTCGGTCGCAGGTCTGCCGGCTCCGCCCTGCTGCCTGCCTGGCATGAGGGCATTCTTCCACGCCTCCATCTTCACAGGATCCGCTTCGCGCGCCTTCCGGTCATCCTCGACCTGAATGTCAAATCGGTCAAGCACTGCCCGCAGGTCATCCGAAAGCCTGTCTCTCGCCTCTCTCCTGAGATTCTCCGGCACTCCGTAGAACGCCTCCGCCATACTTCCTGCAATGCATGTAAGCGTATCCGAATCCCCGCCAAGCGAGACCGACAGCCGGATCACCTCCTCAAAGCTGTCTCCTTCAAGGAAAGCAATGATCGCCTGCGGGACCGTCTCCTGACAGGATTCCACATGGTGGTAGCCGGGGCGGATCTCGTCGCAGGTCTTCGACAGGTCATATCCGAACACATTCGTGACCGTATCTCTGATCGCCTGCTTGGACGCCCCGTGGATCGCCATGAATATGACCGCGGCTGTGGCTTGCGCTCCTTTGATCCCTTCCGGGTGATTGTGGGATACAGCTGCCGTCGCCGCCGCGATGCGGAGCATCTTCGCCATGTCCTCCTGGCAGAGCCACGGCACCGCGCTGACGCGCATCGCGCTCCCGTTGC
>CAMOXN010000028.1 GCA_946629175.1 uncultured Lachnospiraceae bacterium
TTACTAAAACTATATCACAAAACCCGCCAAAAAATCTTAACAAATTACATAACTTTACCAATTAGTTGTTTTTTGTCAGGTCGCATACTGCCGCGGGGATACGCGGATCGCCGATTCTTCGCCTTGAGCTTTGTCCGTGGTGATGTGCCCGATCCGCGGCTTCCAAAGATGCCGGCCTCGTTTCGCGAGCATCTTTTTCATTAATGTGTTATACTGGAGTGCAAAGCACCGGCAGAATGACCGACCTTTCACAGGAGGTATTTGTAATATGAAGATCAGCGAAATTCTGAAAGAAAATCCGATCACTATATCCATGGAGGTCTTTCCTCCCAAGTCTGACGTCAAACTTGAATCCGTGCGCGCCACCGTGCGGGAGATCTCCCGTCTGCGCCCCGCATTCGTAAGCTGCACATACGGTGCGGGCGGCGGAACCAGCCGTTATACTGTGGAGATCGCGCAGGATGTCATGGGGGAAGGCGTAGCTTCCATGGCGCACCTGACCTGCATCAGTTCGACCAGAGACACCGTTAAGGACCAGATCGGCAGGATTCGCGAAGCCGGCATCGAGAACATCCTCGCCCTTCGCGGCGATATTCCCGAGGGAATGGATTTCCCGCATCCCAGGTACTACTCGCACGCCGTGCAGCTCGTCGAAGAGATCCGCAAGGAGTATCCGGAGGCATGTATCGGCGGCGCCTGCTATCCCGAGAAGCACCCCGACGCCGCCAACAAGGATGAGGACATTCTCCGCATCAAAGAGAAGGTGGATGCCGGATGCGATTTTCTCACCACGCAGATGTTCTTCAACAATTCCATCTACTACAATTATCTGTACCGCCTCCGCGAAGCCGGTGTCAAGGTCCCGATCCTTGCCGGGATCATGCCGGTCACCAGCCGGCGCCAGATGGAGCGCTCGATCCAGCTCTCCGGCTGCGTGATCCCGCCGGAACTGACGGCGCTCGCGGATCGCTTCGGTGACTCTCCTGCCGCGATGCAGCAGGCCGGGATCCTCTACGCTTCCCACCAGATCATCGACCTGATCGCGAACGGATGCGGGCACATCCACGTCTACACGATGAACAAGCCCGAAGTCGCCGCGGGGATCCTGAACAACCTCAAGGGGATCCTGTGACCTTTTAGCGGTGCGGCTATAAGCCTGAGAAGCATGAGCTTCAAGGAGATCTTTTCATTGAGCGTATGGCTTTCACTTGATTTTTGGCGAGTGAAGGCGTGGAAAAAGGCGGCAGATCCTGCCGCCTTTTAGTCCGTTTGTCTGAGCTGTCCGGTCATCAGAGCGGACAGCGAGTTCAGGTACGTTCCACGCCGAAGCGAAGATAAAAATCATAGTGAAACCACGCGAAATGAACAGATCGACGGAAGCTCATGCTTCTTTGGCTTCTACTCGCGCCTCAAAGCGTCGATCGGATTCAGGTTCGCCGCCTGCACGGACGGCAGAAATCCGAAGATCACCCCGATCGCCATAGAGAACACTACACTGAGAAGGATCGCCGGAACGCTGATCGCCACCGGAGTTCCCGCCACTCGCGAGATCACCTGCGCGAGTATGATCCCGGAAATAACGCCGAGGACGCCTCCCAGGCTCGTCAGCACTACGGCTTCCGTCAGGAACTGCGCGAGGATCCGGCTGTTCCTTGCGCCGAGCGCTTTTTTGAGCCCGATCTCGTTGGTCCGCTCCGTCACGGAGACGAGCATGATGTTCATGACGCCGATGCCGCCGACCAGCAGGGCGATGCTGGCGATCCAGATCAGCAGGCTGTTCGTGCTGTTCGCGAGCTCCTGCTTATTTCTTGCTTTTTCCAAAAGGTCCTCCGCCTTGTAGGTGACGGTCTCTTCGCCGCCGCTGCTCATGACGGATTTCTTCATTATCTTTTCAACAGCCTTGCCCATCGTGCTCATCTGCTCCGTGCTGACAGCCCTTGCCACGCATTCCTGCGGTTCGTCGTAATTGAACATGACAGGCCAGATCGCGTCGGGGACCAGCACCATGCCGTACTCTTCCCGGTTATAGGTCTCATAATCCTGAATCGATTCAATGACCGGCTGGAACTCGTCTGATTTACGGACCAGACCGACGACGGTAAACGGTTCCCCGCGGATCTCCATTGTCTTTCCGATCGGATCCTTTTCGGGAAACAGAGTGTTTGCGGCTTTTTCATCGATCAGCGCCGTCTTGTGGAACCCGGTGTAATCAGCGTCGACGAACGGTCTTCCTTTATAGATCTCGTATCCCGTCGTCGTAAGATAGTGGGAATCGATACCGTAAACACTTCCTCCTGACAGGGCATTGCTCCCGGCCGAGATCCCGTCCGCGTATTTCCTGCTCAGATAGAACGAAGCGTCCGCGACCGAGTCCAGTCCCCAAATCTCATTTTTCTGGGAGTCTGTCACCGGGATCACTCCTGCCGGTACCCCCGCATCCATCCAGTAAGTGGAATCCCCCTGCCTCAGCGAGATCGTCACGTTGTTGTTGCCGGCGCCGATCAGGTTCTGCATGATCTGCTCATTCGTCCCCTTGATCGTCGAGACGATCGCTATGATAGAAGCGATTCCGATGATCACACCAAGCATAGTCAAAAAAGAGCGGAGCCTGTGTGACCAGATTCCCTTCAGGGCGAGCCTTATATTTTCACCCATTTTCAACCTCCGTGTCGAAGTTCTCCGGCTGAGACCTTATAAAGATCAGTCTCAGTAAAGATCTTCTATCGAGCCTTCCCTTGTTTTGGCGCCTTCTTTGACGTTCTTTCCGTAAGGGAACGCGATCCAGTCCGTATCGCTGAGGCCCGAAAGGATCTCATATCCCGAGTCCGTGAGTGAGCCTGTCACGATGTACTGCTTCCTGAGCAGGCCGTTCTCGCCGCGGATATAGACATATTTCCTGTTCTCTTCCTCGCGGACAAAGGCCTTCATGATCGTCATTGTATTTCCGCCGTCATCGGCTGCGCTGACAGCGCCTGCGGAATAGGAGACCTCCACCCATTCCCCGCTCTCGAACGCCGCGCTGCTGTCGAGAATACCTGCTGTGAACGGGTAGTAAGTCTGTGTCCCGCTATCGTCGAACATACCGGATGTATCCGGGTAAGGGGAGATACTCTTGATCTCAGCTTCATACTGTCCGCCGTTCTGCCACGATGTGACAGTGACGATGTCACCCTCATGGATCTGCCCCAGCATACTTTCTTTGATCCCGCTCTTCAGGTACAGTCCTTCAGCCCCTGCGATCGTCAAAAAAGCGCTTCCGTCCGTCGGCGGTGAATCCGGTTCATATACGCTCTTCACCACGCCGTTCATAGACGCTGTGACAACACCGCTGTCGACCGCCCTCTGCGCCTGCCTGATCTTGATCTCCGATTCCCTGAGGTCCAGTTCGAGGTCAAGGAGCTTCTGTCTTTCCTCCCGCTTCGCCTGCGCGAGCTCATCACTTGTGTACTCGGTATCGTAAGAGATCAGCTGGCCACCCGACTTCCCGAGATCGTCAGATCCCGGGCTGGAGGCTGAGGAAGGTGCTGTCCCTCCGTTCGCAGCGCTCCCGCTGTCCGGACTGCTGTCTGTATTGTGTGCGGCGTTTTCAGCACCGCTTCCGCTTTCATCGCTTCCGTTACCGCTGCTTTCACCGCCCGTATGGTCATCACTGCCCGCGGGCTCCCCGCCGGCGTTCTCCCCGGAGCCGTTCCCGCCGGCTTCCCCGGAACCGCCGTTCTCGCCGCTGTTCCCGCTGCCGGAGCCTTCTCCGTTTCCGCCGGAACCGCTGTTCCCGTTTCCGGAGCCCTCTCCGCTTTCCCCGGAGCCGCTGTTCCCGCTGCCGGAGCCTTCTCCGCTTTCCCCGGAGCCGCTGTTCCCGCTGCCGGAGCCTTCTCCGCTTTCCCCGGAGCCGCTGTTCCCGTTTCCGGAGCCCTCTCCGCTTTCCCCGGAGCCGCCGCCTTCTTCACCGGGATTGCCGCCTTCTCCGCTCTCGCCGCTCTGCCCGTGCTCCTCCTCATATTTCTGCAGGATATCACGGATCTCCTGTCTTTTCTCATCGGAAAGCCCTTCTATGACAGCCGTGAGCTGTTCCTCGTCGAGCGCGCTCAGGACCGCGCACAGAGTTTCCGTATCCAGCGCAGTGAGCTGTTCGGCAGAAAGCCTGCTCAGGAACGCGGACAGGACCTCCCCGTCCAGCGCGCGGATCTTCTCCTCAGTCATATTCGTAAGAAGCATCGTCAGAAGGGAGGCGGAAGCCTCCTCCTCGACTTTTCCGACCTGTTCCGGTGTCAGGCTCCTAAAGAGCAGGGAAAGAGTCTCCTCATCCAGAAGCGCCGCGGCGGACGCAAATTCTTTCCGGTCCTCTTTTGCCAGTTCACCGATCATCCCGGCAAACAGTTTTCCTCTCTCTCTGCTCTCATCTTCTCTCTCGGTAAAGATAAAGAGCTTATCCAGCATGACAGCGAGCCACTGTGCCCGCTCGTCCTCCGGCACGTCGGAAAGGATCTTCTTAAGCAGTTTGGCCATTCTGACCTCATCATTGAAAGAGGCAAATCCGACCTGCCCCGTAGACAGATCCACTTCGAGCGCGTACTTCGGGTCGAGGAGCATCACATCCGTCATCCAGGCCCTCTGCAGGTTCATTTCCTTATCTCTTTTTTGCAGCGCTATGTACAGCTGCTTCATCTTCGCTCTTTTGGCGATCCTCTGCCAGCGCTTGATGAAGTCCGTCGTCATGGTCACGGAATCGCCTTCGCACAGGAACAGATATGGATTGTCCTCCGTTCCGAGTGTCTCGTCCTCAGGGTCCTCGTTGGCGGGCTTGGCGTCTGCTTTCAGCGTCTTTTTGTAGACCTCGGCCTTTTTGAGCGTATCCGTGAACGCTTCAAACCCGAACAGATCCCCGGGCAGATAGAGACCGTCTCCTTCGTCCGGGATCGGAGAAATGTTCTCCAGCGTCCGGATGTTCTCCTTGGCCACTTCGATGCCCAGCTCGATCCTCTCCCGGTTGATCTTTTCCTTCTCCAGGCTCAGTCTCGTGCTCTTCGTATCGTACCGCATCAGCACATCGCCTTTATGCACCGCCTGTCCTTCAGCGACAAGGACCTCCTTCACCTTCTCCGTATCGGAAAGATATATGTTCTGCTCGGCGTCCGCCGTGATGATACCGCTGACACTGTTGTCCCAGTCCAGCCACATCCCGTAGTTGATAGAAGAGACCTGGATCACCGGGACCGATGACGAAGTCGTCTTTCGCACAGCGGTCCCGATGCCGAAGACAGAGGCCGCTCCGATCACGGCTGCCGCGGCTGCCGCCAGGATCCTTCTCCCTTTTTTGGATAATTCCTTCATATATCAAACTGCTCCTTAAATGGATCATGAATCAGGTTCAGCGAAATGTCCCAGCTCCCCGTCCCGGATCTCCACTCTGTTCCGGGCCCTGCGCGCGATCCCGCTGTCATGCGTGATCACAAGGACTGTCACGCCTTCCCTGTTCAGTTCTTCAAAGAGGTCCATGACCTGTGCTCCCGACTTGGAATCCAGCGCTCCCGTCGGCTCATCCGCAAGGACGATCACAGGGTTGTTGACCAGCGCTCTTGCGATCGCGACTCTCTGCTTCTGACCGCCGGACAGCTGATTCGGGTAGAAATCCAGCCTGTCGGCGAGACCGACCCGGGTAAGTGCCTCTTCTGCGAGCTTCCTTCTCTTCTTTCCGGGCACATTGGCGTAAGTCAGGGGAAGTTCTACGTTTTCGAGCGCCGTCTGTCCCGGAAGCAGCTGAAAATTCTGGAAGACAAAACCGATCTTCTGCAGGCGCAGATCCGCCAGCTCATTCTGTGAAAGGCTCTCCACTTCCCTTCCGTCGATCAAAAGAGTGCCGCTCGTCGCCTTATCGAGGCACCCGATCAGGTTCATGAGCGTCGACTTTCCGGATCCTGAAGGTCCGATGATAGCGGTAAAGTCGCCTTCCTCTACTGTGAAATTGATGTTCTTAAGTGCAGGCACTTCCATTTTTCCCTGGAAATAGCTCTTTGAGACATCCCTGCATTCAACTATTTTCTTCATAAAAAGTATACCGTGTTTTAATTGGAGTTCCCTTCCGTTCCGACCCCTTCGACTTCGATCTCTTCTGAACCAGATCCTTCTGAACCAAATCCTTCTGAACCGGCCCCTTCTGAACCGAACCCCTCTGAGCCGGCTTCCTCCGCACCGATGCCTTCGGGAACGACTTCCTGTATAAATCCGTCGCCTATCCCGCCCTCTTCGATACCGATCTCCTCAGGTCCGTTGAGCTCGTCCTCATAGTCTTCTGCGCTTCCTTCTCCTTCTTCCGGTCTTTCGCTCATCGGAGCTGTTCTCATTCCCTCCGTAAGCGTCCCGTCCGGAATAGCGATCGAATCTGTCAGTTCGAGTCCCTCCGAGATCCTCACCTTTCCGACCTCATCCATTGAATCCGAGATCGTCACTTTCTGCTTTTTTAGCCTTCCTCCCGCGTCCTTCCAGACAAAAGGATGGTCCGGATCGCTCTGGTCGACCATGTAACCGGCAAGCCAGATGCCCGGTGAGCCGTCCTCATCATTCTGTCCGAGGTCAGGCTCCACATAGACGTGCTGCCCCAGGATCAGGCCTTCGCTGTTATCCAGTTCGATGTAGAAAGGATACTTAGAGCTTCTGGTCTCCTCCGAGCCGGAGTAGAAATAACCGTCGTTCTCGGAATTGATCGCGTTCTCCGTATCGATCTTTGTGATCACACCTTTCCACGTGCGGTCAGTGACCCTTGAATGGACCAGGACAGCAGCTCCTGTTGTCAGTTCTCCGATGTTCTGTTCATTGACCGTACCTTTGATCCTGTAGTTCCCGACTTTCATAACAGTAATAAAACTGTTATCGTCGCTCCCTGAACCCGATGAGTCACCTTCGTTGATCTTCTTTACGATACCGCTGATCCCGCTCTCGACCACCGCATTGTCTATATTGTCCTCGAGCTTATCGATCTCCGCTTTCTTCATCTCAATATCCAGTTCCTTGTCTTTCAGGGCCAGGCCCTGTTCCTTGATCTGGATCGTATAATTGGCCTGCTCGGAAGACGAGGCGTTCCTTTTTTCCTTCTCAAGCTGGGCGATCGCGTCCTGCGTCGCTGTGTAGTCGTTTTCCAGCCTCTCAAGATCGATCTCCGCCTGCTGAAGATCCTCTTCATATTTGAGGATGCTGTATTCGAACAGAGGGTCTCCCTCCTCTACCTCTTCGCCTTCTTCTACGAAGATCTCCTTGATCTCTACGTCGGTATTCCTTGCGATCGACCAGGTCCCCTGTGGCTCGACAATTCCCGCGAAGCGGTTTATAAGTCCGAGGGAAGCGTTCTGTCCGGTCAGGTTCTCCACTTTTTCAACATAAGCGGTCTCCCCGCCCGGACCTGCCGGTCTCATAAACCTGACAGCTCCGAAACAGATCGCTGCGACTACTGCGATTATGACCAGGACCCGGATCTTATGGTTTAAAACGAACTCCTTCATATATATACGCTCTCCTGCATTATCATCCTTAAGTGATAAAACGACCTCTTGTATCTGCAAACGCGGAGCGGCTCCCGCCGCCCCGCCGAATCGTTTTCATTATAGTAAGTTATATGAAATAAGTATAGTTCGTTTTTCTTAAAACTTTGTGACTA
Source organism: uncultured Lachnospiraceae bacterium (assembly GCA_946629175.1). GTDB lineage: Bacteria > Bacillota > Clostridia > Lachnospirales > Lachnospiraceae > CAG-791. Next base: position 7,649 of record CAMOXN010000028.1, read on the forward strand.
ATCCGTGAAGTAAGATGTGCCTTTGAGTATCGTTTTTTGTCATAATTCGCTTATCGCGCAAAAAAAAGCCGCTCCGGGAATTCAGCGTTCCCGGGAGCGGCATCAGTGTTTTTTTATTCCACGATCCGGATCGTATCGATCTGCTGGTCCTCATAAGGCCTGTTGTTCCATCTCGACGTCGGTACCGAAGCGATCTTATCGACAACTTCGATCCCGCTTACGACCTTGCCGAAAGCGGCATACTGGCCGTCCAGATAGCCGGCATCCGCGTGCATGATGAAGAATTGGCTTCCCGCGCTGTTCGGATCCTGCGCTCTCGCCATACTGATCACACCTCTCTTGTGGCTGATCGGGTTGTCCCAGCCATTTGCCGAGAATTCTCCCTTAATATGCCAGCCGGGGCCTCCCATTCCGGTCCCTTCGGGGTCACCGCCCTGGATCATAAATCCGGGGATCACCCTGTGGAAGATAAGCCCGTCATAGAAATGGTCCCTGACCAGTTTTTCAAAATTCTCGACTGTGATCGGTGCGGCCTTGCTGTCAAGTTCAAGATCGATGACTCCGCCGTCCTTCATTGTGATTCGAATCATAGTTGTTACATTCCTTTCCGATTACGATCCTTATCGGATCATAATCCTTTCTGATTACAGTCTTTTTCTCACGATCACTGCTCTCTTGTCCAGCTCCGCATGCCTTTTGACCGCAGTCTTCCTGGAATAGTGGACAGCTCCTTCGGGTTCGAGCGGATCATTGAACACGAGCTCATTGTCATCATATCCGATCAGGAGCATGCACTGCGCTCCGTCAGTCCACTGCACAGTCCTTCCGTCTCTGGTGCAGATCCAGCTGAAGCCCGGGTGCGTGGGCTTCATTCCCCCGCTGGCCCAGTAGATCACAGGGATCCCGTTCCCGATCCCTTCTGTCAGGAGCTCTTCCGTTGACTTTCCTGCCGCGTCCTCGGCCTTATAGAAAAGGCCTTTCTGGGCGAAGCAGTCATTCATCGCTTTAACGAGCGCTCCCTGATAACAGCCGAATGAACTCTTATCGTACGGGCTTCCGGCGAATTCCGTCTCCGGATCTCCGCCTCTGAGCTGTCCTTCCCTGCGTCTCATCTGTCCCTGCGGCAGAAAAAAGTCAATGAATTCATTCACCGAGATCCGGATCCCGAGGTATCTCAGGAGCATGACCGCGCATAGGCACTCGTCCCCCGACGGCCACTCGTCTGTCTGTTCTATATGCGGAACACTTAGTATTGTTGCCAAAACAGCCTCCTTTTCAATGACCGGCAGCCGGCAACGGCCTACTCACCGTCTTCGAAATGCTTATTATAGAAAGCATTGATCTTGTCATAGGTATCATCATTTATATCGTGTTCGATCCTGCATGCCTCTTCCGCTGCTGTCTCCTCTTCCACGCCGATCGCCATCAGCACTTTTTTCAAAAGCCTGTGCCTCTTATAGATCCTCTGTGCGATCTCTTCTCCCTTAGAAGTAAGTGTGATGTACCCATTCGGATCCATCTCCACCAGTCCCTCGGCCCTGAGCTTTTTCATAGCAATGCTTATGCTCGGCTTTGAATAATTCATCTCATTGACGATATCAATAGATCTGACATTACCGTTCCTCTCCCTCAGGATCAGGATCTTCTCAAGATAGTCCTCAGCGGACTCATGGGTCTTTCTCATATCATTCCCTCATATACATTCAGAGGCGCAAACACTGCTGCGGCTGTCACATTGGCAGCCGCAGCGGCATTTGAACATATTCTTCTTACATTGTGAACTCGAATACGACCGCGCCGTACGCCGGCAGATCGAACTGGATGTACTGCTCTCTGTTGTCGCACTCGCCCTTCTGCGCCTTGATGACTTCGGGAACGCTGGTCTCTCCGTCTCCGCCAAAAACGAGATCCGTGCTGTTCAGAAGAAGCTTGTACTGCTTGCGTACCGGTACGCCTACCATGTAACCTTCCCTCTTCATAGGGGTCATGTTCAGGATGAACAGAAGGCTCTTCTTCTGGGACGGGCACTTGCGGATGAAGGAATAGATGCTTCTGTCCGCGTCGTCCGCGTTGATCCACTCGAAGCCGGACCAGTCGTCGTCGATCTCGTACAGGCACTTGTGTGTTCTGTAGATCTCAAGGAGCTTCTCGACATAGTACTTCATTCCGATGTTGAGATAGTTGTCGTCCTTGCCCTCTTCCAGTCTCCACCACTCGAGCTCCGTTGCCTCGTTCCACTCGTGTTCCTGGCCGAATTCCTGACCCATGAACAGCAGTTTTTTGCCCTCGTGGCCCATCATGAAGGTGTATCCAACGCGAAGGTTCGCATATTTGTCCACTTTGTAGCCGGGCATCTTGTTCACCATGGAGCACTTGAGGTGGACGACCTCGTCATGAGACAGCGGCAGGATATACTTCTCGGCGCTGTTGTAGCTCATCGCGAAGGTGAGGCCGTTGTGGTCGCCCTTCCTCATGATCGGATCCAGCTTCATGTACTCGCAGAAGTCGTGCATCCAGCCCATGTTCCACTTGAAGGAGAAGCCAAGGCCGCCGTCCTCCGGCTTCGCTGTGATCTTAGGCCATGCGGTCGACTCCTCGGCGATCGTAAGGAAGCCGGGATACGCCCCGTGGATCTCCGAATTGAGGTGCTTGAAGAACTCGATCGCGTCGAGGTTCTCGTTTCCGCCGTACTTGTTGGGCAGCCACTGTCCGTCTCTCTTGCCGTAATCCAGATACAGCATGGATGCCACTGCGTCGACACGGATGCCGTCGACATGGTATTCGTTGATCCAGTAGTTGACGTTCGCGATCAGGAAGTTGGAGACTTCATGCTTGGCCAGATTAAAGATCCTGGTGCCCCAGTCGGGGTGCTGTCCGCGGCGCGGATCGGGATCTTCGTAGATGCAGGTCCCGTCAAACTCAGCCAGGCCGAATTCATCGGGGCAGAAGTGCGCCGGTACCCAGTCAAGGATGACGCCGATGTTGTTCTTGTGGAGCGTATCCACCAGATACATGAAATCCTTGGGATGTCCGTATCTGGAAGTAGGTGCGTAATAACCGGTGACCTGATAGCCCCAGGACCCGTCGAACGGGTGCTCGGAGATGCCCATGAGCTCTACATGCGTGAACTTCATGACCTTGAGGTAATCGACCAGCCTGTCCGCGAACTCTCTGTAATTGTAGAAGCCGTCCGCCGTTCCGTCGGGATGTTTCATCCAGGAACCGATATGGCATTCATAGATCGCCAGGGGCTCCCTGTTCGGATCCTTGCCTGCGCGCGCTTTCATCCAGCGGGAATCACCCCATTTATAACCTCCGATATCGACGGTCTTCGACGCGGATCCGGGGCGAAGCTCCGCCCAGTTCGCGTAGGGATCAGCTTTATATTTCTTTTTTCCGTCGCTCGTGGTGATGCAGTATTTGTACAATTCACCTTCACCGATACCGGGAATGAATATTGTCCAGATGCCGCCGGCATTGAACTCTTTCATCGGATACTGCTCCTCATTCCATCCGTTGAAATTGCCGACCACGTGGACAGCCTTGGCATTCGGTGCCCAGACCGCGAAGAAATATCCCTTTTCACCGTTTTCTTCCGAAGGGTGCGCGCCCAGTTTTTTATAGATCTGATAATGTGTTCCGTTACCGAACCAATATGCGTCATCATTGGAAATAAAGACTTTGTTATCAGCCGCCTTGACCGCGGCAGGCTTCTTCACCGCTGCGCTGGTCTTCGCGGCCGGTTTGGCAGCTGCTTTCACAGCCGTTGTTTTCTTTGCAGCTGCAGTGCTGCTCTTTTTGGTCGTCGCCGGTTTTCTGGTTGCCATAATACCTCCTGTTGAAGTGTTCCCTACAATGCGTCCGTCTCCTCCGGACCCGATCTGTGTTACCTGTTGCAAGATGATCAATTCTAGTAGTGCAGAAAATCTTTGTCTCTTAGTACGATCCGGTTCTGCGCCCCTCCTTTTCTGCGGGAGAAGGAATCCACAAGACTGGAGAACGTCTTGCGGCTTGCGTAATAAACCGCTTCGTCAACAATGTCCCTTATATCTTCAAGTGTTACATTATGCTCTACAGTCTGCATGGAGAGTATCCGGCTCTGCAGCGCGCTGATCCCGTATTCGTCGATCTCGCACTGCTGTTTCACGGCATATTCCCTTGCGTAGCCGAGAAGAGTGTCGACGCTTAACGCCGCTATATCCACTCTCGCGGGGAACATCTCCCTGAGTCTGGGATGGTCATTCAGGAACGCGTCCATGACGCCTTTGCGGTCGATCATGATGATCAGGATACTGCGTTCCGGCACTGTGATCATATCGGACAGGGCCGCCGCGCCTTCTTCCGACATCTGTGAAGCCCTCTCAATGATCAGCGCTCCGAACGGCATTCTCGGGATCACGCGCAGCATGTTCTCCCTTGTTATGTACATTCCCTCCGACTTCGCGATCTGTCCCACAAAGTTGGGGTTGATCTTCCGGTATCTGCGCACCAGTTCCCTGGCCAGGCTCAGCGTCCCCGCGCCTTCGTCCCCGGTGATCACTACGTTCCCTTTTCCGCCCTCAAGAAAGATCCTGCCGAGCGCATCGGAGAGCTGCCGGATCGAGTCCTCAGAATGCAGGTAAAAGTGCCCGGACGCTTTTCCGGGCCTGCCCGGCGTGCTGAGCGTCATCTGTTCCACAACGAATTCGGAAGGAAAATCACCGACTTCCTCCGTCACGAACAGGCTGGTGTCGTATTCGGCGGTCTCCGAATCGTCATCCCTGATTTCGAGCGCCTTGTGGACCTCTCCGGGATCCCATGACTTGGTGTTCCCGGTACTGTTCTTGTGCACCGCCTCAGCGAGGACCGGTCCGATCTCTTCCGGATCCGGCGGTTCGTCGCCTTCTATTCCGTTGGTCTCGTAGAAATCCCTCTTGACCTTCTCCCACTCGGACATGATCTCCTCGAGGTTGAGCTGCCCGGCGATCTGTTTGTCCGGTTTTCTCTCCTCCTGCATGACCATGGCATACTGCCCGTCCGTCTCCTGCATGAGGAAAGTGTCGTAATTATCAAGATGCCGCAGTCCCCTGGCGATCGTCTTCTGCATATTTTCAGGCGAGAACATCGCCTCTTCTTCCGCCCCGATCTCAAATGTGTGATCTTCAAAAACGGAGTGGTCCGGTTCGGGCAGCGGGACCTGTCCGGCAGGTTCCTTCGAGGCGGGATCTTTAAGAGCCGCGTCTTTCTTTTTCCTGCTCCTTACCCGTATGTCGCTGTCCGCCGATCCTCCGTTCCTTACAGCGGCCGGGCTCTTCCTTTTCAGTTCCCTGGTACGGATCGTGTAATCCTCATATTCCCAGGGGATCTCCGTCATCAGCGGTTCCCGGTTGAGAACAGGGATATCTTCCTCGTTCTTTCCGGCATCCTTCTTATGGTCTTCACCCTTGTTGCCGGATGTTTCCCGGCCCGCCGCTCCCTGAGCCGGCATTTCCTTATCAGGCGCGCCCTGCTCCGGTGTGCATTGATCCTGCGCTTCCTTATCCGTTGTTTCCCGGTCCGGCGCTTCCTGATCCGATGTTTCCCGGCCCGGCACTTCCTCCGTTACCGATCCGGAAGATCCCGTCACACCCGGCGCGGCATCACTGTCAGCCGGTACCGCGGAAGGTCCCTCACCGTTCCCTTCTCCGTCAGTCTCCTCCGGCAGCTCCGGTTCTTCCTCTTCCTGCCCCGTCATCTTTCTGTACAGCGCCTTCTGTCTGACGGTGAGCTCACTGAAAGACGCTTTCAGTTCCAGCGCCTTGAGCACATATTTCCCGTCGCCGAAAAACGCCACGATCTCGTCGCACTGAGACGCGCACGCGGATCTCTCCCCCGCTTCCAGATAGAGCTTCGCAAGTTCAAAAGCCCACCTGTCTCTCAGGTCGTGCCTTGCCATCTCTTCGAGCACCGCGATCCTCTCATTGACGCTGACGTCCTGCTCCTTGTACAGTTTGTACTGAAGCACATAGCGGTCGGGGTCCCTGGGAGCCACATTGATATACTCGTTGTAAAGCTGCAGGGCGCGCACGTAATTGCCCAGTTTCAGCTCCAGCTCGCATAGAGAAAAGATGATCTGCCTGCCGTAAGGATTCTTGGCATATGCAAGTTCCAGGATCCTCTTGCTGTCCTCATATCTTCTGTTGATCTTATATACATCGCTGACTCTGCAGAGAGTCCTGACATTTTTCACTCTGCGCCAGTCCACGGTGTCGGCGATCTCCGCCGCTTCCCTGAGCCTGCGCTTTGCGATCAGCGTATCGATCTCGCCGATCGTCACTTTCAATTCATATTTATCCAACTTTAAGGCCTCAATCCGATACTCGTCACAATATACTACAAAACGGCCATTATTTCCCCTAAAACAGGGCAAAATCACTAATTTCAGTTTAGCATACGGTCATGGTAATGTCAAAAACATGTGGCCTTCACGCCCCATTAATTGTTGCGGTCCATGGCCGGAGACCGCGCGGGAGTCCTGTCACAGGGTGTCCTTTTCTTCTGTATTATGGTCTGTATTTTGCCCCATGATCAGGGACAGGGCCGCGAACTGCTCAAGGGAGAGCGCTTCTCCCCTGACTGTCGGGGGAAGCCCGATCTCTTCCAGAGCCGCCGTCACTTCTTCCCTCGTGAACTGCCTGCCCTCAAGGCTGTAACCGTGCGAGACCGCGTTGGCCAGTGTCTTGCGCCGCTGGTTGAACGCCGCGCGGATGAGCGCGAACATGACTCTCTCGCCGCATTCCACCGGAGGCTTTTCGTGCGCTTTCAGATGGAGCACGCAGCTGTCGACTCCCGGCCGCGGGATAAAGCATGAGGGCGGCACCGTCATCACCGCTTCAGGCAGGGCAAAATACTGCACTGCCAGTGACAGTGCCCCGTACTCTTTGTTCCCGGGCCCGGAGCGTATCCTGTCAGCCACCTCTTTCTGGACCATGACCGTAATGCTCGAGAACACATTTTTCTGTTCCAGAAGATGCATCAGGATCGGCGTCGTCACATAATAGGGCAGATTGGCGACGACCTTGAGCGGCCTTCCGCCGCCGTACTCGTTACAGACCGCTTTCAGGTCCGTCTTCAGGATATCCTGCCACAGGATGCGGACGTTATCGCAGTCTTCGAGCGTCTCCGCAAGAACAGGCCGCAGGCTCTCATCGATCTCAACGCAGATCACCTTCCCCGCCGCTTCGGACAGAAGCTGCGTCATGCTGCCGATCCCCGGCCCGATCTCCAGTACGCAGTCCTCTTCCGTGATCTGCGCGGCGTCAATGATGTTCCTTATCACATTGGCATCGATCAGGAAATTCTGTCCGTACTTCTTCCTTGCCCTGATGCCGTACTTCTCCAATATATACCGGGTCGCTCCCGGCGTCGCTAGGATCTCTCTCATTCCTTCGTCCTTTTCTCCTTATTTCCGGTAAACCGTATCCGTCACAGCCGGTACATGTTCCTCGCGTTGCTTTCCGTTACGCTTATGACCTCTTCTTCCGCAACACCTTTGATCTCGGCGATCCTGGCGACGACATAGGGAAGATACATGGAAGAATTCCTTTTTCCCCTGTAAGGGACCGGCGCAAGATACGGGCAGTCCGTCTCCAGCAGGATCCGTTCCAGCGGGATCTCCCTGGCGACCTCGACGATCTTCTTAGCGTTCTTGAAAGTCACGACGCCGCCGATCCCGATGTAGAATCCCATCTTTACAAATTCCTTCGCGAGATCGGCGCTGTAAGAATAACAGTGTACCACTCCTCCCACCTTATCCGCCAGATTTTCTTTCATGATCCTCATCGTATCCGCTGCAGCCTCTCTGGAATGGACGACGACCGGGAGATCGACCTCATTCGCGAGCCGGAGCTGCTTCGCGAACCAGTACCTCTGCAATTCCCGGTCGGGCTGCGGCCAATAGTAATCAAGGCCGATCTCGCCGACTGCAAGCGCTTTATCATCACTGAGTTTCTCACGGATCTCTTCCAGAAGCGCGTCCGTCATATCCGCGCAGTGTTCAGGGTGGATCCCAAGCGCGCAATAGACATGCGGGAACCGGTGAGCCAGCGCAAGGCTGTCATCTATACTCTTTACGGACGACGCGATATTGACCACCTGTCCGATACCCGCCGCCGGGAGTCCCGCGAGCAGTTCTTCTCTGTCCGCGTCAAATGCTTCGTCGTCATAATGCGCATGTGTATCAAAGATCATCTCTCTCCTCTTTTCTAAATAGCTGTTCTATATATAGCTGTAATATATATCTGTTCTGCAGGGCCGAACCATCGCCCGGATATCGTGCGAAATTATTCCCTGAATTTTTTTTAAAAAACACTTGCATTTTAAAAACTCTTCCCCTATAATAACACTTGCGTCACGGATAAGAAATCATTTTCGAGACAAAATAAATAAGCGCCTCTAGCTCAGCTGGTAGAGCACCTGACTCTTAATCAGGGTGTCCAGGGTTCGAGT
>CAMOXN010000029.1 GCA_946629175.1 uncultured Lachnospiraceae bacterium
TTCTGGGACAGAACGGGATCGATCCCTATGACCAGGTCTACACGGACCGCGTCGCCATGAAGATCACCGTCGAGACGGACCGGGCGGACGGGATCCTGAAGGGGCTAACGGCGCTGAGCGCCGGCAAAGTGAAGCTTGACACACTCGAGGAAGGGTTTTACCCTTTAAGGTGCGAAAAGTAAGAGTGATCGCCGGATCTGTGAATCTGCGGCAGTAAATGAACTGATCATACAGTCCGGCAGTCAGAGTTTTCAATCATCTGAGATCATGAAAGGAGGTGGTTTTGTGGATAGAAGTACATATAGTTCGGGTTCTGATAATCCCCTTCCACGAAATTGGAAGCACAAAATCACCAAAATGATGGAGGATGGTTATGGAAGACAAGACATTAGAATATAAGGACACTTTAATAAACCTGCTGGAGCAGAAACAGTACACGAAGCTCCGCCAGGAAGTGGAAGACATGAACGCCGCCGACGTCGCGGCCGTCATGGATGAAATGGAAGACGAGGAGTCCCTCAAGATCTTCCGCATTCTTCCCAAGAGCATTGCGGCGGACGTTTTCGCGAACCTGGAGATCGAGGGACAGCAGTATATCATCCAGTCCCTGTCTGAAAAAGAGGCGTCCAGCATCATCGACAACCTGATGGCTGACGATGCGACGGACCTTTTGGAAGAGATGCCGGCCAACGTCGTCAAGAAGATCTTAAAGAACGCGAAGCCCGAGACCCGCAAGGACATCAATCACCTGCTCCGCTATCCGGAGGATTCGGCGGGCAGTATCATGACGGTCGAGTATGTCGACCTCAAAGAGAATATGACGGTCAGCGACGCGATCGACAGGATCCGCAAGATCGGCCTCGACACCGAGACCGTCAACATCTGCTATGTCCTGGACGCGCAGAGAGTGCTGATCGGGACCGTGGCGCTCCGGTATCTGATCATCATGGATCCCGACGCGGTCATCGGGGAGTTCATGAATGAACACGTCATCAGCATCAATACGCTGACCGACCAGGAAGAAGCGGCGCGGATGTTCCAGAAATACGACTTTACCGCAATGCCCGTCGTTGACAACGAGAACCGCATGGTCGGCATCATCACGATCGACGACGTAGTCGATATCATCCTGGAAGAGGCCACCGAGGATATCGAAAAGATGGCGGCTATCATTCCTTCCGACAAGAGCTATTTCCGTACGGGGATCTTCGATACATACAAGAACAGGATGCCATGGCTGCTGCTCCTTATGATCTCCGCCACCTTTACCGGCGCCATCATTACCAGCTACCAGAAGGCGCTCGCTTCCTATGTGATCCTGACGGCCTACATACCGATGCTGATGGATACCGGCGGTAACGCGGGCTCGCAGGCCAGTGTCTCGATCATCCGCGGTATTTCCCTGCAGGAGATCGAATTCAGCGACGTTTTCAAGGCACTCTGGAAAGAAGTCCGGGTCGCGGTGCTATGCGGCATCACGCTTTCGGTCTGCAACTTCATCAAGCTTCTTGTCCTGGACAGGGTAGAGATCAAGATCGCGCTGATCGTGTGTTTTACACTGGTACTTGTCGTAGTGGTCGCAAAGACGATCGGGTGTTTTCTCCCGCTTCTTGCGCACAAACTCGGATTTGACCCGGCTGTCATGGCGAGCCCTCTGATCACGACGATCGTAGACGCGATCTCGCTCGCAGTGTACTTCACGATCGCGACGAATGTATTGCACCTGAATGGATAGACCGGAATGAGCCGGGGATTGATCCCGATTCATTCACTGACATAACGAAGACATAATATATGCCCGTCGGAGGCTCACGTTCCTAATGCTCTCCGCCGGGCATATATTATGTCCTAAGCTATGTACTTTAATGAAGGGATCAATTCCCGGATCACTCCATCTCCGCCGCGTTCTTCATCGCGGCGCTGATGCTCGCGCGCTTTCTCAGGCGGGGATCCAGGATCTTCTTCCTGAGGCGCAGGTGGTGGGGAGTGACCTCTAAGAGTTCGTCCGTGTCCACATATTCTATGGCCTGCTCAAGGCTCATGAGCCTGGGCGGAACGAGGCGCAGGGCTTCATCCGCGCTGGAAGAGCGGGTGTTGGTCAGGTGCTTGGTCTTACAGACGTTGACGTCGATATCGACGGACTTGCCGCTCTGGCCGACGATCATGCCCGCGTAGACTTCTTCGCCGGGGCCGATAAAGAGCTGGCCGCGCTCCTGCGCGCCGAACAGGCCGTAAGCGACGGCGGTGCCCGCCTCGAAAGCGATGAGGGATCCCTGCTTGCGGTAGGTGATGTCGCCTTTATAAGGGGCATAGCAGTCGAAGATCGTGTTCATGATCCCGTTGCCCTTCGTATCTGTCAGGAAATCTCCCCTGTAGCCGATGAGCCCTCTCGACGGGATCGAGAACTCCAGCCTTGTGTAGCCGCCGTCCCTGATCTCCATGTTGAGGAGTTCGCCCTTGCGCTCGCTGAGCTTCTGGATCACGGTCCCGGAGAATTCCTCGGGGACATCGACGAAGCAGGATTCCATGGGCTCGAGGAGCTTTCCGTTCGCGTCGCGCTTGTAGATGACTTCCGCTTTTGTGACCGCGAATTCATATCCCTCGCGGCGCATGGTCTCGATGAGGACCGAGAGGTGCAGCTCGCCGCGTCCGGAGACCTTAAAGGCTTCCGTTGTATCGGTATCCTCCACGCGCAGGGAGACATCGGTGTTGAGCTCCCTGTAGAGCCTGTCCCTGAGATGGCGGCTCGTCACATACTTGCCGTCTTTGCCGGCGAGAGGGGAGTCGTTGACGGAGAAGGTCATGGAGATCGTGGGCTCCGAGATCTTCTGGAAGGGGATCGCGTCGGGAGCGTCGGGTGAACAGATCGTATCGCCGATATGAAGGTCAGAGATACCGGAGACGGCTACGATCGAGCCGATCCCTGCCTCCTCCACTTCCACACGGCGCAGGCCTTCAAATTCATACAGCTTGCTGATCTTGACCTTGCGGATCTGGTCCGGATTGTGGTGGTTCACGATCACGCACTCCTGGTTGACTTTAATGGCCCCGTTGTCCACTTTGCCGACGCCGATCCTTCCGACGTATTCGTTGTAATCGATCGTGCTGATAAGCATCTGCGTGCCCGCGTCCGGGTCGCCCGTAGGGGCGGGAATGTAGTCGATGATCGTCTCGAACAGTGGCTTCATGCTGGCCCCGGCGCTTCCGAGGTCAAGTGTGGCGATCCCTGATTTGGCGGATGCGAACACAAAAGGACAGTCGATCTGTTCGTCGCTGGCGCCCAGGTCCATAAGGAGTTCCAGTACTTCGTCGATCACCTGTGTGGGGCGCGCGCCGGGCCGGTCGATCTTGTTGATGCAGACGATCACGGGCAGGTCCAGGGCCATCGCTTTGCTGAGCACGAACCTGGTCTGGGGCATGGGGCCTTCGAAAGCATCGACGACAAGGATGACGCCGTTGACCATCTTGAGCACGCGCTCGACTTCTCCGCCGAAGTCCGCGTGACCGGGAGTGTCTACGATGTTGATCTTGACGCCCTTATAGTAAACGGCGGTATTCTTGCTCAGGATCGTGATCCCGCGCTCTCTCTCGATATCGCCGGAGTCCATGACCCGCTCCTGCACAGCCTGGTTCTCACGGAAAACGCCGCTCTGCCTGAGCAGTCCGTCCACCAGGGTCGTCTTGCCGTGGTCGACGTGGGCGATGATCGCAACATTTCTTACATCTTCTCTTTTTTGCAGCATAGTTACCTCTTATTTATATGTTTTCATACACTCATTTCATAAACTCAATCAGTATAGCATCGGAGACCGTCCCTTGTAAATGACGGATATCTAATGTAAAATGGGTAAAGATATGATTAGTTTTGGAGGAATGGTGAAATGAGCAGAATCATATTGAAACTGAGCGGCGAGGCGCTCGCGGGCCCGAAGAGCATGGGATTTGATGAAAATACCGTAAGGGGCGTTGCCGTCCAGGTGCGGCAGCTGGTCGAAGAAGGCTATGAAGTGGGCGTCGTTACGGGCGGCGGCAATTTCTGGAGAGGCCGCACGGGAAATGAGATCGACCGCGTGAAGGCGGACCAGATCGGCATGCTCGCGACAGTCATGAACTGCCTCTATGTGTCGGAGATCTTCAGGACGGAGGGAATGAAGACGGTCGTGATGACACCCTTCATGGTGGGCGCTTTCACAGAGCTGTATTCGAAGGACAAGGCAAATGAATATTTTGGCAGCGGCACGGTAGTCTTCTTCGCGGGAGGCACCGGACATCCCTATTTCTCAACGGATACGGGGATCCTTCTCCGCGCGATCGAGTCCGAGGCGGATATGATCCTGCTCGCCAAGAACGTCGACGGCATCTATGACAGCGACCCTGTAAAGAACCCCGACGCGAAACGGTTCGACACGATCTCGATCGATGAGGTCGTGGAGAGGGGACTGCAGGCGGTGGATATGACCGCGTCGATCCTCGCGAAGGAGAACCATATGCCGATGCGCGTTTTCGCGCTGCAGGAGGAGAACAGCATCGTAAAGGCGGCTTCCGGCAGTTTTAACGGCACGACGATCACCGTGTAAAATGCATCAAATTTAGAAATATCTTATAAAAATACAGAACAGGGAGGTTCACTATGAGCAGCGAAAGAGTTAAACCTTACGAGGAAAGAATGGAAAAGACAATAACCTATCTGCAGACAGACCTGCAGGCGGTGCGCGCGGGACGCGCAAATCCGCACGTGCTCGATAAGATCCGCGTGGACTATTACGGGACTCCGACTCCCATCCAGCAGATGGCCAATATCTCTGTCCCCGAAGCCAGGATCATTCAGATCGCTCCCTGGGAGAAGAAGATGATCAAGGAGATCAGCCGCGCGATCTCCGCGTCAGACGTCGGCATCAACCCCACCAACGACGGAAATACCATCCGCCTCGTCTTCCCGGAACTGACCGGTGAGCGCAGAAAGCAGCTCTCCAAGGATGTCAAGAAGATGGGAGAAGAGTCCAAGGTCGCGCTCCGCAACATCAGAAGAGACGGGAACGACAGCTTCAAGAAGCTCAAGAAGACCGAGGACGTCTCGGAAGACGTGGTCTCCGAACTTCAGGATGAGCTCTCCAAGGCCACGGAGAAGTACATCAAGAAGATCGACAAGATGATCGAAGAGAAGACCAAGGAGATCATGACTCTGTAAGAGCATACGGGCCAAAATACTGAAGGCGCAGTGCCTGTCAGGAGTCCGTGAGCGCTGCGCCCGCGAGGGATGGAGGTTTTAGATTTGGATAACGAACGCAGGATGCCCGTCCACGTGGCGATCATCATGGACGGGAACGGAAGATGGGCGAAAAAGCGCGGGCTTCCGCGCACGGCAGGCCACGCGCAGGGCGCCAGAGTGGTGGAGCAGATCCTGGAAGACGCCGATCACATGGGGATCAGGTATCTGACGGTCTACGCTTTTTCCACGGAGAACTGGAGCAGGCCGGACAGCGAGGTCAGGTCGTTAATGAATCTTCTGAGGACCTATATGAAGACCAGCCTCGCCAAGTGCGCCAAGAACAATGTCAGGATCAGGGTGATCGGCGACAAATCGAGACTCGACGAGGACCTGCAGGTCTCCATCGCGAATCTGGAGAGGGATACCGCGCATAATACCGGGATCGGCTTCCAGATCGCCATCAATTACGGCTCAAGGGATGAGATCGTCCGCTCGGTGAGAGCGCTCGCGAAGAACGTGCGGAAGGGCCTTATCGAACCCGATGAGATCAATGAGAACATGATCACGAATAACCTGGATACCGGAGGGATCCCGGAACCGGATCTTCTGATCCGCACCGGGGGAGAACAGAGGATCTCCAATTTCCTTCTGTGGCAGACGGCCTACGCTGAGCTGTATTTTTGTGACACGGCATGGCCGGATTTCTCGAAAAAAGACCTGGAAAAGGCGGTCGAGGCCTTTAACAGCAGGGAACGAAGGTACGGAGGCCTTATCTCATGAAACAACGCGTGATCAGCGGTGTGATCATCGCCGCGGTGATCGTCTGTTTCGGACTGGCGGGGGGATATCCCCTGGCAGCCCTGATGATGATCTGTTCGATGATCGGGTATCAGGAACTTGGCCGGGCAGCCGGATTTCTGGAAAGCGGTGAGAAAATTAATATTCTCACGGGACTTGCGCTCGGCGCCACGGTGATCTATTATACAGGTCTGATGATCCTGCAGTCGAGATGGGGATCAGCGCCGGACCGGCTGGTGTTCGCGTCGGATCTGTTCACGATGATGATCATAGTGACCGCGTTCATTTCACAGATGGCCGCTTATGTCTTCACATTCCCGAAATACAAGGCCGAGCAGGTGATGGCGAGCTTTTTCAGTTTCGTATACGCGCCTGTCCTTCTTTCCTTCGTATACCGGTCCAGGGCGCTTCCCTACGGGATCTATATGTACGCGCTGGTCTTCGTGTGCAGCTCGGTCTGCGATACCTGCGCGCTGGCGGCGGGCGTGAAGTTCGGAAAACACAAGATGGCTCCCGTCCTCAGCCCGAAAAAAACGGTGGAAGGCGCCATAGGAGGCGTGATCGGGTCGGCGCTCTGCGCGCTGCTCCTGTCCTTATTGGCGAAGCGCCTGAATCCGGAGGCTGATTTCGGGGTGCAGTTCCTGATCATAGGGACCTGCGGATCGCTCGTGGGCATGGTCGGCGACCTTGCTGCTTCGGCGATCAAGAGGAACCACGGTGTCAAGGATTACGGGAATCTGATACCGGGACACGGCGGGATCATGGACCGCGTCGACAGCATACTTTTTACGGCACCACTGATCTACATATTGGGCGTGTTTCTTCTGGGAACAGCTAAATTGTAAAAAGAAAGGGGCGGGCGTCAAGTTCGCCTCTCATTGCGTTATTGTCCGGCATTCCGGATGCGTACGGTACCGGATGCGGAGCATTCGGACCGGCCCGTCGGACAGCCGCGGCTATAGACCATAACATAAGGAGAAATGAAACTTGGGCAGTAACTGGATCGTCAGCATTCTGATATTTATACTGATCCTCGGCGTCATCGTGGTCTCCCACGAGTTCGGCCACTATTCCGTCGCCAGGCGGTGCGGGATCCGTGTCAATGAGTTCGATATCGGATTCGGGCCCACCCTGCTCAGAAAGAGGGTGGGAGAGACGGATTTCTGCGTTAAGCTCCTGCCGGTCGGCGGCGCCTGTATCTTTGAAGGCGAGGACGTGCTCGAATCGGGAGAACTTAAGGACCTGTCCGCAGATGCCTTCCCCAACGCGCCGGTCGGCGCAAGGATCGCTACCGTGATCGCGGGACCTGCGGCCAATTTCCTGATCGGCTTTCTTTTCGCGCTGGTCATCGTCGCTTTCTGCGGCACGGACCTGCCTGTGATCAACACGGTGCTGGAAGACTCCGCGGCGATGGAAGCGGGGCTTCAGGACGGAGACCGCGTCACGAAGATCAACGGGGAGAGCATACATCTTTACCGGGAGATCAGCCTGGAGTCCATGATGAATTACGGTGAGCCGCTCGAGATCACCTATGAGAGGGACGGAGAGAGGAATACGGTCACGGTGACTCCCAAATTCGATGAGGCGGAGAACCGCTATTACATAGGCATACTGGGAGGAGGCGCTTACCACGAATGCACTGCGCCGGAAGTGTTCATATACGGCTTCTACGAGATCGAATACTGGTTCCGCGTGACGACAAAATCGATCGGCTCTATTTTTACCGGTCATTTTTCCAAGGACGACATCTCGGGGCCGGTCGGCGTCGTACAGGCCGTCAATACGACGTACACGGAGGCGTCGCCGTACGGCCCCATGGTCGTCATAATGTCGCTTCTCAACCTTGCGACGCTCCTGACGGTGAACCTGGGGATCTTTAACCTGCTGCCTCTTCCCGCGCTGGACGGGGGCAGGCTCGTGTTCCTCCTCATCGAGGCGGTCCGCGGCAGACCCATCCCGCCCGAGAAGGAAGGAATGGTGCACCTCGCGGGATTCATGGCGCTGATCGCGCTCATGGTCTTCGTGATGTTCAATGATATCTCACACTTTTTCTGATGCCTGTGAAGCACACAGCAGAAAACAGTGCCTGAAGCTGTATTTTGTGACTGAATAAAGACTGAGAGGAAACCATGAACTACAGAGATAAGACGAAAGTGATCAGGATCGGCGACCGCGTGATCGGCGGAGGGAATCCGATCCTCATCCAGTCCATGACCAATACACCTACGGAAGACGTTGAGGCGACCGTGGCGCAGACGCTCCGCCTGGAAGAAGCGGGCTGCGAGATCATCCGCTGCACGGTCCCGACACCGGAAGCGGCCACAGCTATTGCGAAGATCAAGGAACGGATCCACATTCCGCTCGTCGCGGACATCCACTTTGACTATAAGATGGCGATCGCCGCGATGGAGAACGGCGCCGACAAGATCCGCATCAATCCGGGCAATATCGGCGGAAAAGCGCATATCGAAGAGGTGGTGCGGTGCGCGAAGGAACGAGGTGTCCCGATCCGTGTCGGCGTCAACAGCGGTTCCCTTGAAAGGGAGATCGTGGCAAAATACGGCGGCGTCACGGCGGAAGGACTCGTCGAGAGCGCTCTGGACAAGGTCGGTATGGTCGAGGACTGCGGATACGACAACATCGTCATCAGTATCAAGTCCTCGAATGTCATGATGTGCATCCGAGCCCATGAGATCCTTGCCGGGAAGTCGCTGTACCCGCTTCATGTGGGCATAACGGAGGCCGGGACACTGATGAGCGGGAACATCAAATCCGCTGTAGGGCTCGGCGTGATCCTCTATGAGGGGATCGGCGATACGATCAGGGTATCCCTCACCGGAGACCCGGTCGAGGAGATCAAGTCGGCCAAACGGATCCTGAAGACCCTGGGCCTCAGAAAGGGCGGCATCGACGTCGTGTCCTGTCCCACGTGCGGAAGGACGAAGATCGACCTGATCGGCCTTGCCAATGAGGTGGAGACGCTCGTGCAGGGTTATCCGCTTGATATCAAAGTAGCCGTAATGGGATGCGCGGTGAACGGGCCCGGAGAAGCGAGAGAGGCCGACCTGGGCATTGCGGGCGGAATCGGCGAGGGGCTCCTCATGCGGCACGGGGAGGTCATCCGGAAGGTCCCGGAGAAAGAACTCCTTGCGGCGCTAAGGCAGGAACTGGACAGTATGCTATGAGCATAGCGTGTGAATCAGATCATTGATGTCAATGAACTATAACGAGGTACGGAAGCGGTTATGAAACCTTTCTTTGATGTATTTCCGACGCTGCAGGTAAAGGGCGACCTGAGGGACTATTTTGCCGAGACACAGGTGGAGCGCCTTACGACGAACAAAGAGCGCACCAGGATCAAGGTCGTGCTCCGCTCGGATCACCTGATCCATAAAAAGCGCGTCTTCAAGATGCAGGAAGAGATATCCAGGCAGGTGTTCGGCGAGAGGGCTCCGGAGGTCTATATCGACGAGCACTATACACTGAGCAGCCAGTACACTCCCAGGAGGCTGATGGAGGAATACTTTGATTCCCTCGTCAGCGAGATCGGGAGCTTTTCGCATGTCATGGGACTGTACTTCAGGGAAGCGAGAGTGGAGTACAGGGACGATGAGAATGTCCTCATAATGCTGCAGGACAGCTGCCTGAGCAGGAAGCTGTCCATGAAGCTCGAGGAGGCGCTCAACAGGATCTTCAGGGAGAGATGCGGCGTCAGCGCGGCGCTCACGGTAGGCCTTGAGCAGAGGAAAAAGGAGAAGGAGAACATAGTCCGCAGAAGGACCGCGCCCCTTCAGGGAGCCGAGGCGGCATTCGCCGTGCGGGAATACGAAGGGGGATACGGAGATCCGGACAGCGCGGACAGTATCCTTTCGGGGAACGGCGGGACGCCGGAATTCGAAGGGAACACAGCGGAGAGGAACGCGCAGGCCGCAGGTACGGCGCCGGCACTTTCTTTCAAAAAGAAAGAGAGCTCGCCTCAATCGGCCGGCGGACAGCGCGGCGGTAAGTATGTAAAGAACGGGGCCAAGGGCGCGAAGAAGCCTGCCGGACTCAAAAAGTCGAGCAACCCGGACGTGATCTACGGCAAAGATGTGCCGGGGGACGCGATCCCGATCTGCGACGTCGTCGGCGAGATCGGCGTTGTCGTGATCAGGGGGAAGATCATCGGCACCGACCGGCGGGACATCAGGAACGACAAATCGCTCGTCAAATTTACTATTACAGACTTCACCGACTCGATCTCCTGCAAGACTTTCATCCCGACGGAACTGGCTGATGAGTTCATGGGAGATCTCAAGGCAGGGACATGGGTCAAGGTCAAGGGCGCGGCGGCCCTCGACACTTTCGACAAGGAGGTTTCCGTCTCCTACCTGCAGGGGATCATGCGCATCCCCGCTGTGACGAAGAAGCGCGAGGATCTGGCGGACGTCAAGAGGGTGGAGCTGCACTGCCACACCAAGATGAGCGATATGGACGGTGTCTCCGAGTGCAAGGACCTGGTCAAAAGAGCGTATGCCTGGGGCATGCCCGCGATCGCGATCACTGACCACGGAAACGTACAGGCCTTCACGGACGCCAACCATGTCAGGGATGCCCTCCTTTCCGATGAGAACAAGAAAAGGAAGGAAGAGGGGCGGCCGCCTGTCGACCCCCAGAAGTTCTTCAAGATCATCTACGGCGTCGAGTGCTATCTGGTGGATGACCTCAAAAAGAGCGTGGAATACGGCGCGAAAGAGAAGCCTTCGGACAGCCTGAAGGCCCAGAAGTATGTCGTTTTTGACCTTGAGACGACAGGATTTTCACCGGAAAAGAACCGGATCATCGAATTCGGCGCGGTCAAGGTGGAGAACGGCGTGATCACTGGACGCTTTTCGAAATTCGTCAATCCGCAGATCCCGATCCCTTACAGGATCAAGCAGCTGACAGGCATCTCCGATGAGATGGTCGTCGGCGCGGACCCGATCGAAACAGTGCTGCCGGAATTTCTGGCTTTCTCGGAAGGGTGCGTCCTCGCGGGCCACAATGTGTCCTTCGATATAGGATTTGTCCGGGAGAACTGCAGGAGACTGGGGCTGGACTGCCCTTTTACCACGGTCGACACGCTGGGGATCGCCAGAGCCCTGCTGCCCGGCCACGCGAAGTATACGCTGGACGCGGTCGCGAAGGTGCTCGGCGTCCCGCTCGACAACCACCACCGCGCGGTGGACGACGCCGAGTGCACGGCGGGCATCTTCAAAAAGCTGATGGCCATGCTCTCGGAGAGGGACGCGCAGACTTTCGGGGACATCAATGCGCTGAGCGACAACAACCCGGAGATCACAAAGAGGCTTAGGACGCACCACTGTGTGCTCCTTGCCAAGAACAACACGGGAAGAGTCAATCTGTACACCCTGATCAGTGACTCTCACCTTACCTATTTCTATAAAAAGCCCAGGATCCCCAAGAGCCTTCTCATGAAACACAGGGAAGGGATCATTGTGGGCAGCGCCTGCGTGTCCGGAGAGCTCTTCGAGGCCATCCTTGAGGAGCGCGGGGACGAGACCGTCGCGGGCATAGCGGATTTCTATGACTATCTGGAGATCCAGCCCAGGGACAACAACAGGTTCCTCCTGGAGAATCCCAGGATGCAGGACCGCTATCCGCAGATCCGGACGGAGGAGGACCTTCTTGACCTCAACAGGAAGATCGTCAGGATCGGAGAACAGCTCGGAAAACCGGTCGTCGCGACCGGCGACGTCCACTTTATGGATCCCGAGGACGAGATCTACCGGAGCATCATCCAGGACGGAATGGGGATGTCGGATGAAGATCCGGCGCCTCTGTATTTCCGCACGACTGACGAGATGCTGAAGGAGTTCTCCTATCTCGGCGCCAAAAAGGCGGAGGAAGTGGTCATTACGAACACGAGGAAGATCGCGGACATGATCGACGCGATCTCGCCGGTAAGGCCCGACAAGTGTCCCCCGGTGATCCCGCATTCCGACGAGATGCTGAGGGAGATCTGCTACAACAAAGCCCACCAGATGTACGGCGATCCTCTGCCGGGCATCGTGGAAGAGAGGCTGGAGAGGGAACTGAACTCCATTATCAGGAATGGATATTCCGTTATGTATATCATCGCGCAGAAGCTGGTCTGGAAGTCCGTCGAGGACGGCTACCTGGTCGGTTCGAGAGGATCCGTCGGCTCCTCGTTCGTCGCGACGATGTCGGGGATCACAGAAGTCAACCCGCTTCCTCCTCACTATTACTGCACAAAATGCCACTATTCGGATTTCGATTCGCCGGAAGTTAAGGCTTACGCCGGAAAGTCCGGCATCGACCTTCCGCGCAAGATCTGCCCCCGCTGCGGGGAGCCGCTCAATAAGGACGGGTTCGACATCCCCTTCGAGACTTTCCTCGGATTCAAGGGAGACAAGGAGCCGGATATCGACCTGAACTTCTCCGGGGAATACCAGAGTAAGGCGCACGCATATACCAAGGTCATCTTCGGCCACGAGCAGACCTTTAAGGCCGGGACGATCGCGACGGTGGCGGACAAGACGGCGTACGGCTATGTCAAGAACTACTTCGAGCGCAAAGGCGTCGCAAAGAGGAACTGCGAGATCGAGCGCCTGCTGCAGGGATGCACGGGGATCCGGCGGAGCACGGGACAGCATCCCGGCGGGATCGTCGTCCTGCCCATCGGGGAGGACATCAACACCTTCACGCCGATCCAGCATCCGGCCAACGATATGACGACGGACATCATCACGACGCACTTTGATTATCACTCGATCGACCACAACCTGTTAAAGCTCGACATTCTGGGACACGACGATCCGACGATGATCAGGATGCTGCAGGACCTGACCGGGCTTGAGCCCACGAAGATCCCGCTGGACGATCCGGAAGTCATGAGCCTGTTCAGTTCCACGAAGGCACTGGGCATCACACCGGAGCAGAACGGCGGCATCGACGTGGGGTCCCTCGGGATCCCCGAGTTCGGCACGAAGTTCGTCATCGGCATGCTGGATGACACAAGGCCTTCGACTATGTCGGAACTGGTCAGGATCTCCGGCCTGTCCCACGGGACGGACGTCTGGCTGGGCAACGCGCAGGCCCTCATCCAGCAGGGCACGGCGACCCTGTCCACGGCGATCTGCACGAGAGACGATATCATGTCCTACCTGATCGGCATGAACATGGACAAATCCCTCTCCTTCAAGACGATGGAATCCGTACGTAAGGGGAAGGGACTCACACCGCAGATGAAAGAGGCGATGGTGGCGGCCGGCGTGCCTGACTGGTATATCCAGTCCTGCCTGAAGATCAAGTATATGTTCCCGAAGGCGCATGCGGCGGCATATGTCATGATGGCGCTCAGGATCGCGTACTGCAAGGTCCATTACCCTTTGGCTTACTACGCGGCCTATTACAGTATCCGCGCTTCGGCCTTCTCTTACGAGATCATGTGCCAGGGACAGGCGCACCTGCTCGAAATGATGGAGGACTACAATAAGAGGAAGGACTCGCTGTCGCCCAAGGAACTGGCTACCCTCGACGACTGCCTGGTCGTGCGCGAGATGTACGCGAGGGGGATCGAGTTCACGCCGATCGATATTTTTACCGCGGGGTCCCGGACATGCAGGATCGTGGACGGAAAGATCATGCCGGCGCTCACGAGCATTGACGGCATGGGAGAGAAAGCGGCCGACGCGGTAGTGGAGGCGGTCAAGGACGGGCCTTTCATTTCCAGGGACGACTTCTGGAACAGGACCAAGGTCCCGAAGACAGTAGTGGAAAAAATGAACGCCATGGGCCTTTTGGGAGATCTGCCTGAGAGCAACCAGATCTCACTGTTTGATATAATGTGATTATTCAGGCCTGCGGACGCATACAGTCCCGGCGGAACGGCATCCGGGACTGAGAGGCGCCCTACAACTTGAAATACACTATAGGAATAGGAGGAAGAATATGGGCAGGGATCCTTACAGAAAGAACAACCGGAACTATATTCCGGACGATGATATTGACAGGGAAGAGAGGGAAGAACGGCGCAGGGAACACAAGGGCAGCCTCTTCAATGTCCTTCTTGCAGGCGTTATCGTGATCTCTCTGATCACTTTTCTGTTCATCCTTCTCGACAGCGGCATCTTCATGGACGACGCGCAGCCGATGTACGGCTCACCGCAGGCTTCAGCCGGCACGGGAAGCGTCGAACTGACGCAGGAAGAGAAGAAACAGGCAGAGGAAGAGGCCAGAAAGAAGGAAGAAGCGGCCAAGGAAAAGGAGCGAAAAGAGCAGGAGGCTAAAAAGGCCAAGGAAGAAGCCGAGCGCAAGGCCAAAGAGGAAGAAGAGGCCCGGAAAGCCGAAGAAGAAGCCAAAAAGAAGGCGGAAGAGAAGAAGAAGAGAGAGGAAGAGGAAAAAGAAAAAGAAGCGGAGCGCAAGAAGGAACTGGAGGAGGAGCAGAAAGTCCTCTCCGGCGACTACATCCTCCCCGACAGCAGCACGAGGGAGTACTCCGATTCCGAGCTCAGGGACCTGACCGATAAGGAGGTCATCTACGCGATCAACGAGATCTACGCCCGAAAGGGCAGGATCTTTACGGGCGAAGAGTTCAAGAGGTACTTCGAGAGCAAGAGCTGGTACCGCGGTACCATTCCCGCGGAGGAATTCGATGCCAACCAGAACGAGCGCTTCAATGACACGGAGAGAGCCAACATCAACAAGCTCGTAAGGATCGCGGAAGAAAGAGGCCTCCGCTGATAAAGGCCCCGGAAAGGCCTGAAGCGTGCACTGAAAAAAGCTGTTAAAAAAATAAAAATAGGGCTTGCATCCCGTGGCCGCATCTGCTATAGTAATACTTGCGTTAAGCAAATGGCTCGTTGGTCAAGGGGTTAAGACGCCGCCCTCTCACGGCGGAATCATGGGTTCGATTCCCGTACGAGCTACGGAGCTGTCAGAGTAATCTGACAGCTTCTTTTTGCGCGTAAGCAAATGAGCCATGCGCAGACGAGACTGCTGACAGGAGAAGAGAGCTCGAAAAAACGCCGCAAACAGATGAAAAAGCCCGTAAATCCCACAAAATTCAAGGAAAAACTTGCATTTTGCCATGAGTTGTGATAAGTTTCTTATGGTAAAAATAGTGAATGTTAAGAAGTGGGCTTGCAAGTCCACTTTTTTGATGCTTTTAAATATGATGTCTTCGGACATGCATATAAATCCGTGATCCGGTAAGGAGTATTATGGCCAAGAAGGTATCCGGCAGGGCCCGGATCGAAAGAACAGCAGAAGAGATAGCGGCACCGGTCGCTGAAAAGCACGGCGTGTGGATCTACGACGTGGAATACGTCAAGGAAGGCGCCGATTATTATCTCAACATCTATATCGACAAGGACGGCGGCGTGACGATCCTCGACTGCGAGGCGGTCAGCCGGGAACTGTCCGACAAGCTGGATGAGGCGGACCTGATCAGCGACGCGTATACGCTCGTTGTCTCGAGCCCCGGCCTCGGAAGGACGCTGACCAAGGACAGACATCTTGAGAACAGCCTCGGCGAGAAGGTGGAAGGAAAGCTCTTCAAGCCGCTCGCAGAGATCGGCGGCAAGGAATTTGAGGGGATCCTCACTGCATGGGATGCGGAGACGATCACGATCGGATCTGACAGCAGCATCACGATCCCCAGAAAAGATATCGCAGTACTGAGACTGTACCTGGATCTTTGAGGTGCGCGTCGTAAGTCCGGCGATCCGCGCGGGCAGCCGTCCGCGCAAAAATACAGCAGGAATGCGCGGACAGCTGTCCGGCGCATGAAGATAACAAGACTGGTTCCGGAAAAGGAGACAAGATGAACACAGAACTGAAAGAGGCAATTGAGGCGCTTGAAAAAGAAAAGAATATAAAGCGTGAGACTTTGTTCGAGGCGATCGAGAACGCGC
>CAMOXN010000030.1 GCA_946629175.1 uncultured Lachnospiraceae bacterium
GAAGACCGAAGCGCGGAAAGTGATTTCTTCTCTGTGGAGGACCGCAAGGGGATCCGCTTCCCTGTGCGATGCGACTGCAAGTACTGCGGCAACGTGATCTACAACAGTATTCCGCAGTCGCTGCACACGTTCGTGTCCAGGAAGGACCCCGTGGCGATGGGAGCGGCTGTCTGGTTCTGTATTTTTACAGATGAGAGCGGAGAGCAGACGGAATCGGTGCTGCGCTGGTATAAAGCAGCAGCCGGGGACGGCGCGGCTCCCGACACAGCCGGCGTATTCAGTGATCATACGACCGGACACTATAAAAAGAGCGCGATCTGAGCGCCTTGCAGCGCAAGGCGTACCTGAGTACAAGCGCATTACTTCAGAACGGAAAGGATGGTGGCCGGATGCAGGCTTACGCAGTTTCCTACAGCAAATATCTTATATCGGCTTCGATGCTGCTCTATACGTTCCTGGCCTATGTCGCCCTCCCGTCCGGGAAAGACGTCCGCCGAACGTGCGAGACGCTGCAGAGGCTGTGCATGTGTGTGTTCTCGCTCAACGCTTACCTGACATTGGCGCTCCTTTCGCACAACGAGAACTATTTCGCGTTCGGCATGCTGCAGATCCTGATCACGATAGGGGCGGCTCTCATATACAGGAACCTGTACAAGAGCGCGAACATGCTGATGCTCAACAACATCCTGATGCTCCTGAGCGTTGGGCTGGTGATCATTTCGAGGATCAATTACCAGAAAGCGGTGAAGCAGATGATCATCGCGCTCGCCGGCATGCTGTTCATGATGGTGTTCCCGGTGTTCCGGAACCATCTTGATTCGCTCCGCAAAGGGACCTATTTCTATGCTGTCGCGGGCATCGCGTCCCTTGCTGCCGTCCTTCTGCTCGGCGCGATCACGAACGGATCCAAGCTGAGCTTTACGATCGCGGGGATGTCCTTCCAGCCCAGCGAATTTGTCAAAATACTGTTCCTCCTCTTTCTGTCGAGCGCCTTCTGCGAGGAGAATACGAACCAGCATGTTGTTTTCCTTACCGCGGCTGCGGTCGTGCATGTGGGGATCCTCATGCTGTCGAGAGATCTGGGCGGCGCGTTTATTTACTATTTTGTCTACATCGTTATCCTCTTCCTCTCGAGCGGGAAGTGGAGATACCTGTTCGGAGGGCTCCTTCTGGGAGCGGTCGCAGCGGTGCTGTGCTACTTCCTCTTCGCGCATGTGCGGGTGAGAGTGCAGGTGTTCCTGAATCCGTGGACCAGCATCGACGGAAACGGCTACCAGATCACGCAGTCACTGTTCGCGATCAGCTTCGGCGGGCTCTTCGGCGCGGGCCTTATGCAGGGCATGCCGTCGAGCATCCCGTTCGTGGAGTCCGACTTCATCTTTGCCGCGGTCATTGAGGAGATGGGACTTGTCTTCGGTATCTGCCTGATCCTGCTGTGCCTCAATATTTTTACGGATTTCCTGCTGCTGGCGGGCAGCTATTCGAACAAGTTCTACAGGCTGTATACTTTTGGGACCGCCGTTGCGTTCATATTCCAGGCTTTCCTGACGATCGGCGGGGAAGTGAAATTCATCCCCCTCACGGGAGTGACGCTGCCTCTGGTCAGTTACGGAGGAAGCTCGGTCCTCGCGACCTTTATCATGTTCGGCATAGTCGGTGCCATTTTCATGCTGCAGGAGGAACGGATCGAGCGCTTCCGCATACGGTATGAGCAGGAACACCAGGAGGCGGTCAGGAATGCCATGTATGAGGGGGCGGGCGCTTACGGCGGCGCGAACGGCGCCGGGAGCGTGCAGGGACACCCGGGACAGCAGAACCGTCCGGGGCAGCAGAACCGCAGCGCTGCTGGCGACAGCAGTGCTGATCGGGATTTTTACAAGGATTTCAAAGGGGTCCCGATCTATGACCCGCGCAATGATTACGAGAATATAAACCGAAATAACTGAGTGTTTGTGTTTTGGAGGGCTTCATGTTCAAATCCCGCAAAAAGACGAATACTTCCGGTCCGCAGCCGGAGTACAACCCCTCCTCAGGGGTGTTCACGATCCCTTCGAGGATGGAAAAGATTGAGAGAGAAAAAAAGGCGGCAAGATTCCACATCATCTTCTTTGCCGTCCTGTTCGCGCTGCTGTTCGGCTGGATGTGCTTCTATTTCACCCAGACCGCGATCGAAGACAAGGTCGAGCTCTTCAACAATGACTACAACAAGCGCGACGAGCTCCTTGAGGCACGTAACCGCCGGGGGAGCATATATGCTTCCGACGAGGAGACCGTGCTCGCGGAAACGCAGGCGGAACTGGATGAAGACGGGAATGCTGTTCAGACCAGAGTCTATCCCTTCGGAAGAGTGTTCGCCCACGCGCTGGGCTACTCCCTGATGGGCGGGAGCGGGCTGGAAGAGCACTTCAAATATGAGCTCCTTCACTCGAACGTCCCTCTCTCCGATAAAGTGCGATGTGACAACAAGGAGAACGCGGACGAGCGCCTTTATCCCGGGAACGACCTGATCACGACGCTCGACCCGGACCTGCAGCAGGCCTGCTATGACGCGATGGGCAATTACCGGGGAGCGGTGATCGTCACGGAACCTTCCACGGGGAAGATCCTGGCAATGGTCTCCAAGCCGGATTTTGATCCGAACGAGATCGCGGAGGATTGGGACGACCTTCTCAGCGACAATGAGTCGGGGACTCTCCTTAACAGAGTCACGCAGGGCCTCTATCCGCCCGGTTCCACATTCAAAATAGTGGACTGCATAGATCTTCTCACGGAAGACCCGGAGACCGCGGAGAACTACAGCTATGACTGCAGCGGCATTTTTGAGGAGGCCGGGGAGTCCATCCACTGCTATGATTATGAAAAGCACGGGGAGATCGATCTCAAAGAGTCCTTCGCGGAATCCTGCAACTCCTCGTTTGCCAATATCGGCGTGAACGTGATCGATCCCGGATCGATGTCGGACACGCTCAGGACGCTTCTTTTCAATCACAAGCTTCCTTACGACCTGCCTTACGTGCGCAGTTCGATCAATATGCCGGACACTCTTTCCACGGAAGGGATCATGCAGATGTCCATCGGGCAGGGGACCACGTCCATGACGCCGCTCCACCTGAATATGATCACGTGCGCAGTAGCGAACAGCGGTATTTTGATGAAGCCGCACTTGGCGGAGGAACTCCGTGACGCGAACGGGCGGGTCCTGAGGACGTACGATCCGGAACAGTACGGCTCCCTGATGACGGAAGAAGTCTCTGATACGCTCAGGGAATTCATGAGAGCGGTCGTGACCGACGGCACGGCCAGATCGCTTAAGGGCCGCGATTACGAGGCGGCAGGCAAGACAGGCAGCGCGGAGTTCGACAACAACAAGAGCTCACACGCGTGGTTTACCGGTTTTGCGCCTTACGATGACCCGCAGGTCTCAGTGACGGTCCTGATCGAGGGCAAGGGCATGGGCTCGAGTTATGCGGTGCCGGTGGCCGGGCAGATCTTTGACGCTTTTTTTGAAGATTGAATTTTCTCGCTTGCATTTCAAATAAGAACATGTTAGGATAACAATGTTTGGCACATGAATATATTGTGCAAAATAGAAATAGTATTAGCATTAAACATAAGGTGGTAACGAAATGAGTGCTCTTCGCTGGATTTTTACGATCGCAATTATTATTGTCAGTATTGTGATGACAGTCGTCATTCTTATGCAGGAAGGGAGATCCCAGGGACTTGGCGCCATCAGCGGTGCGGCTGAGACCTACTGGGGAAAGAACAAGGGCCGCTCTATGGAAGGATTTCTCACGAAATTCACAACAGGGCTGGTCATCGCTTTCTTTATTATAGCGATCCTTCTGAATATGAATCTGTTCTGATCGGCATGTTCCGCTGTTCGCGGGATCGATGAAGGACAGGTTGATAAATGGCTGATCCGGGCACTCCTGCGAATTACCGCAGGAGTGTTTTTTTGCGCGTAGCAATGAGCCATGCGCAGACAGGATGGCAGACGGACAGCGGGAGCTCGCTCACAGCTGGACGTATGACAGACTGGATGCATACGGCGAACGCCGTGACAGTGAGAGGCTGAAAGCCTCGAACCTGTCTGCATGGCCCATTCAGCAATGAGCCATGCGCAGACAGGATGGCAGACGGACAGCGGGAGCTCGCCCGAACATACCGGTAAGGCAATTACCGCAAGACTAATAAGGATATTATGAGCAAGAACAAAAAAGAACAGATTTATACAGGAAAATACGACAGCAATTCCAAAGGCTTCGGCTTTGTCGCCGTCGACGGATTTGCCAGGGATCTTTTCATTCCGCAGGGATGTTCGGCCGGCGCGATGTACGGTGATACGGTCGAGGTGAGGATCCTGAAAGGAAACATCAACGAATATGGGCTCGACGACGGCCGCGGACACAGGGCGGAAGCGGAAGTGATCCGGATCGTCGAGCGGGGCATAAAAAATATCGTCGGCACTTACCATGCGCTCAGGAAACCGGTGCAGAAACAGTATTACCGGGGAGTGGCGGCAGATGGGGAGAAGGGCGCCAAAGGCGGTGAGTGGAAGAGCACATACGTCACATACAATATCGCCGGTTACGTAGAACCGGATCATCCGAAGATCCCGTTCAAGGTCGACATTCCGGCAAAGGAACAAGGCAGTGCCATGGAAGGCCACAAAGTTGTGGCGGACATCACTCTTTACAGCGGTGATGGCGAGAATCCCGTCGGAGCGATCTCCGAGGTCCTGGGACATGTCAATGATCCGGGTGTGGATATCCTGTCGCTTGTCAAGAGCTACGGCATCCCTACGGAGTTTCCGGAGAAAGTGCTGAAGGAAGCAGAAAAGCTGCCGGACAGAATTGATGTCGAAGTGGCAGCCGCAGCTGTCCCGCAGGGCGCTGGTAATGCCGCAGTTCCCGCACGCCGCAAAGACCTCCGCTCCATCCCCACCGTGACCATCGACGGCGAAGATACCAAGGACATCGACGACGCCATCTCCCTTGTGAAGAAGGGGGACCACCATGTGCTCGGCGTCCATATCGCGGATGTGGCGGAGTATGTCACGGAAGGATCGGCTCTCGACAAGGAAGCCTTGAACCGCGGCACGAGCGTCTACCCGGCGGACCGCGTCATTCCCATGCTTCCGACGAAGCTCTCCAACGGGATCTGCTCCCTGAACGCGGGAGAAGACCGCTTCGCGCTGAGCTGCCTGATGACGCTCGATAAAAGCGGTGAGGTCATTGATTATGAGATCACGGAGTCGATCATCCATGTCGACGCGCGCCTGTCCTACAACGGCGTGATGCGGCTGTTCACAGATGATGACGACAGTGAGATCGCGGATTCCCTGCGCTGGCAGGGCTACAGGGGCATCAAGGGCAGGACACAGGAGATCGCAAGGATGCTCCGCAGGATGAAGAAGCTCGCTGCCACTCTTCGGAGAAAGCGGGAGAAGCGGGGAAGTATCGATTTTGACTTCCCGGAGGCCAAGGTAGTACTGAATGCGCAGGGAGAGCCTGTCGAGATCGTGGCGCGTGAGCGCAGTGACGCGACGGACCTCATCGAGGACTTCATGCTGCTGGCCAATGAGACGGTGGCAAAACACTGCGTCTACATGGAAATTCCCGCCGTCTACAGGGTCCACGCGGCTCCCGCGCATGAAAAAATGAGGGAGCTGGCGCCGGTGCTGAGAGGCTTCGGATACAAGTTCCGCCCCGGGCAGGCACAGATGCACCCGGCGCAGATCCGCCGCCTTTTGGAAAAGATCAAGGGAAGCCCTGAGGAAGGCATGCTCAGCAGGATGATCCTCAGATGCATGCAGAAGGCGCAGTACGCAACGGGCTGCGAGGGGCACTTCGGACTCGCACTGGGCCATTACTGCCACTTTACTTCCCCGATCCGCAGGTATCCGGACCTGCTCGTGCACAGGAGCCTCAAGTACTGGCTGCGCGGAGAGATGAACGCGGAGACGATCGACAGGCTGAATGCTTTTCTTCCGGGTGCCGCATTCAGAAGCAGCGCGACGGAGCAGCGCGCCGCGGAAGCGGAGCGCGAGACGATCAAGCTCAAGAAGGCCCAGTACATGGAGGGCAAGGTCGGCGAGGTCTATACAGGCGTCATCTCGGGCATCACGTTGTGGGGGATCTATGTGGAACTTCCCGACACGGTGGAAGGAATGATCCGGATCAGCGATCTGACCGATGATTTCTATACTTACGACGAAAAACAGTATATACTGGTGGGAGAATACACCGGCAGGAAGTATATGCTGGGCCAGAAGATGACTGTCGCAGTTGCGGGCGCGGACAGGGCCAGACGCACGATCGACTTCGTGCCGTTCAATGAGCGGAGAACGCATGAGAACATAAGCAGCGGCAGCAAAAGAAGAAAGAAGATCAAGGGCCCCTTCCTTGACCGCACGGGAAGAGTACTTGCCGGTAAAGCCGGCAGGCACCGCAGCGGCAGCAAAATAAGCAGAAGCAGGGGCAGCAGAAGAAAAGGGAGAACATAAAGACGATGAGTGCCAAAGAAGCGATCAAACTGGTGGCCAACAACAAGAAGGCCTATCACGACTATTTCATAGAGGAGAAGTATGAGGCCGGCATTGAGCTTTTCGGCACGGAAGTGAAGTCGATCCGCCAGGGCAAATGCAGCATCAAGGAAGCTTATGTCAATATTGACAACGGTGAAGCTTTCGTTGAGGGCATGAATATCAGCCCCTACGAGAAGGGCAATATTTTCAACCGCGAGCCTCTTCGAAAGAGGCGCCTGCTCCTGCACAAGCGCGAGATCATGAAGCTGGCCGGGCAGGTACAGGCAAAGGGTTACACTCTGATGCCGCTGCAGGTCTATTTCAAGAACGGCCGCGTCAAAATAGAGATCGGCCTCGCGCGAGGCAAGAAGCTCTACGACAAGCGCGACGACCTCAAGAAGAAGGCGCTGAAGCGGGAGACGGAAAGAGATTTCAGGAACAGCCAGATCAGGATGTGACAGGCCGGACCGAAATGTGGCCGGTCAGCCGGGACAGATCCCCCGGTCCTATAAGGAAGGATGAAAAGAGTTTGGAGGCCACAGGCCAAAAGAACTCTTTTTATTATTTAATAATTACCTTTTTGTGTAGGGACTATTTAATGATATGGTGTTAAAATAATAAAGTTTGATGCGTTAAACCCTTTCAAGGACCAAACGCAAAGGGGCCATTGGATCCGATGCCCGAATACTATAGACGCAAGGGGAAGGAAATGAGAAAGATAAGCTTCACTGTTGAAACAGTAGTTTTCCTGATGGCACTCGTACTGGGGATGCCCATGTCTTCACATGCGGCGTCAGATACTATGAAAGTAGTCGCGATCGATCTCGGAGGATCGAATACCGGTGAAGCGACCATGGTCTCTGACGCATCCGGGGAGTCGATCCTTATCGACAGCGGTGATAATAAGACAAGAGCCGTCTTCAAATGGCTCGATGCTAACGGATATAAGAAAAAAAAGTTCGATGTGGTGGTGACGCACTGGCACGACGACCACGCCGGAAATACGGGCGAGATCATAAGAAGGTATAACATCGGCACGGTCTATATGCCCAAAGCGGATTATATCTACAAGGAAGAGACCCCTTACTACAAGTATGAGAGGCTCTATTATAAGGATGTCGTGGACTCCTCTAAATTAAAGGGAACGAAGATCGTGTACCTGAAAAAGGGACAGACGATCAGGACCGGATCAGTGACGGGAAAAGTGATCTACTGCTGTGGAAGCCCCAGATCCGAAACCAAGCTTGCTGTCGATTACATCAACAACCAGTCTGCAGTCATCATGTTCAGCGGCGGCGGATGCAAGTTCCTTGCGGCGGCGGATATCGAAGTGCCGGCGGAGAACCGTCTCCTGAATTCGGGGGTGAGCCTCCGGGCGGATATCTTCAAATTGAGCCACCACGGCCTGAACACATCCAATCAGCAGGAGTTCCTGAAGGCGGTGAACCCCACATATGCATATGTTACATCCAACAGAACTACGCCTTCCGCCTACATGAGAGCCGATATTGAGCAGAGCCTCATCAGGATGGGCAGGATCGCCAACGTCATGGGGACGGGATACAACGGTACTGTCACCTACACCTGCAGGGACGGGAGAGTTACGGTCGGGGCGAAGAAGAACACCGGCCTGATGTATCAGAGGCTGATCGACAAAGAGACAGGAAAGACCAGAAAAGTCACCTGTGTTTTCAATAATGCGACGAGAGTCCGCAAGATCAAACGGATACTTGATTCGGACAAGTATTATAACCAGCAGCTGAACGCGGACGGAACCATGTTCTCGGGGAACCTGGTCAAACGTGACGGGAACTATTATCTGGAAAAGAACGGTATCGGCGCCTATAACACTTTTGCCAGGAAAGGCGGGAAGACATACTGGTTCGACTTTAACGGAAAGCGCAAGGAAGGCGGCTTTTTGAGCGCTTACGGAAAAAGATACTATCTGAACACGGGCGACGACCCCTATCGCGTGTGCGGATGGAAGTCGATCGACGGAAAGAAGTATTATTTCGTGGGTTCCAAATACGAGGGCTACAGTCAAAATACAGAGGGAATGATGCTCACCGGCTTTAAGACTGTCATGGGTAAGGATTATTACTTCATGGACAGTGACTGCAGCACGTATAAGAGCGCCGATTCAGGCAGACTGATGATCGGTTTCTTCAGAGCCGGCGGAGATCTGTATTACGGAGCCAATGACAAAGTGGCCGGGTTTAAGCTGGCGGACTATGGCGTGATCGTCAAGGACTGGGCAACGATCAGCGGGCGCCTCTACTATATGGGACCTGACGGCGCTGTCCGGACAGGCTGGCAGACTATCGACGGCAAGCGGTACTATATGGGCACCAACGGGACGACTTCGGTCAAAAAGTTCGTGACGATCGACGGGGCTGTTTACTATTTTGGCGAAGACGGCGTAATGGCGACCGGGCTTACCGCGGTCGGCAGCGAAATGTATTACTTCGGCGAGGACGGCAGGATGGCCACCGGCTGGATCGAACTTGACGGGAGGACCTACTATGCAGGGGAGGACGGCAAGCTTGCGCGCGGCATAACCGAGATCGACGGAAAGGAATACAGTTTCGACGAGGAAGACTGCCATCTGATCGGCTCCGGTGATCCTCTCGGCGAAGGAGAGAACGAACTGAGCGAAGATGAGAACAAACCGGGCGAAGGAGAGGTCGGTCAGAATGAAGAAGAGAACCCCGGTGCGGAAGACGAGCCGGAAGATCCTTCAGAAGGCAGCACGGAACCTGCAGATCCTTCGGAAGGCAGCACGGAGCCGGAAGAGGATCCTTCTTACGCGGACACGGGCGACACATCAGAGCATGCGGAAGAGATCCCGGAGGAAGGACTGACGAATGATCCGGACGGATCGGACGATGATGATACAGCTCTTTACGAAGATCCGGCGGATGAGGGAGAAGAAGGTCTCACGGATCCCGAAGGAACGGCCGGTAGTGACGGAGAGAGCCTCACGGATCAGGAAGACGCGGCTTATGCGGATACATCTGCGGAACCTGCATCGGGCAGCGTTCAACCGGCAGAGGGCAGCGTTCAATCGGCGGCGGACCGCGTTCAACCTGTGGTTTAAAACGCTTGACACTGCATAACGATGTTCCTATAATTACATTTACAAACAGAGCGGGCTGCTATGCAGCCCGTCCACGTTTGCATAATACCCGGGTTAGTAAAGGTTTCGACAGGGGTCATGCAGGTGGAGAAGCTATCCGACGCCGATCGTCAAACGGCAAAATTAAAAATAAACGCTAACAATAATAGAGTAGCACTGGCAGCTTAAATGCCGCCCGTCGTCTGGAGGACACCCGCATCCTGCAGCTCCGGCGTTATGAAAGCGGGAAACGACACGGGGTAAGCTTTGCCCCCGCGGGCGTATCATGAAGCTACTGAAGCCGATGGATTGACTGTTTTCCGTCGGTGGAGGGAAAGGGAGCGATCCGGAAAAACCGTCTATGATAGTAGAAGTACATTGAATTGGCTTTTGGACAGGGGTTCGACTCCCCTCTAATCCATAGCGATGAAGCGCCGCGTCAGCTCTGTTCTGGCGCGGTGTTTATATGTACCCGGATATCAGGATGATAGTGATGACCGGTCAATACTATACTTTTGTGTGGGGCTTTTTATTACAAAGTATTGTAAGGTATGAGGCATGAGCTACACTTCGATCCTTTATTATGTATTGCTGGCAGTGATACTGCTCGTCTATTATATCGTTCCGGACAGGATCAAATGGACGGTGCTCCTTGCGGGAAGCCTGTATTTTTACTTGCTTTTGGCGGGAAGCTCCGTTTTGATGTGCGCATTTCTTGCCATGATCCTGGTCAGCTACGTATTCGGCATCCTGGTCGGAAAGACAGGGAGCAGAGCAGTGCTGGCAGCAGGGATCATCCTGTCCGCCGCGCCGT
Source organism: uncultured Lachnospiraceae bacterium (assembly GCA_946629175.1). Taxonomy (GTDB): domain Bacteria; phylum Bacillota; class Clostridia; order Lachnospirales; family Lachnospiraceae; genus CAG-791. The sequence goes on from CAMOXN010000030.1 coordinate 10,459, forward strand.
TCGTCACGTGGAAAGTCCTGGAGATCGCATCCTCATCTGCCACGGGTGCAGTGAAAGCGGAAATGATGTTTTCGGAGGCCGGGATCGCGCTTCCCGTAGGCGCTTCTTTCTTCACCCTTCAGATGATCGCTTATCTTGCCGATATATACAAAGGCAGGGCCGAGGTGCAGAAAAATCCGTTCAGGTACGCGCTCTTTATCTCTTTCTTTCCTCAGATCATTCAGGGTCCGATCCCGCGATACAGCCAGCTTGCGGACCAGCTCTTTACTCCTCACAGGCTTCGCGCAAGCAATATCGCGAAGGGATCCTATATGATCCTCTGGGGCTTTTTCCTGAAGTTCATGATCGCGGATAAGGCAGGAATCATAGTGGATACGGTCTTTAAAAGGCCTGATTATTACAGAGGCATGTACGTCTTTACAGCCGGCTGCCTGTACAGCATTCAGCTGTATACGGATTTCATGTCCTGCGTGTTCCTGTCGCGCGGCACAGCCCGGTTCATGGGGATCGATCTGATCGACAACTTCGCCCAGCCGTATTTTGCCACATCGATCAGGGACTTCTGGAGAAGATGGCATATCTCACTGAGCGCATGGCTGAGGGACTATATCTATATTCCGCTGGGCGGCAGCCGAAAGGGAAAGATCCGGAAATATGTGAATCTGGCACTGACTTTTCTGGTCAGCGGTATATGGCACGGAGGCTCCGTCAAGTTCATTTTCTGGGGCCTTCTGCACGCTTTTTATCAGATCACCGGGGATCTCACCCGCGGGATCCGGGACAAAGGGTATTCACTTTTACGGATCAGTAAGGACTCATATCTCCGGCACATCATTAAATCTGCAGGGACGTTCCTGCTCGTGATGCCTGCCTGGATCATATTCAGGGCTCCGGATCTTAAGACCGGTCTCGACATGATCCGGAGTATGTTCACTGTCCGCAATTACTGGATCTTCTGGGACGATACGCTCTATACGCTGGGGCTCGGATGGAAGGAGTGGAGCGTGCTGAAGCACTCGATCGTGATCCTGTTCGTGGTCAGCTTCCTCAGAACCAGGGGGCATCTCGCCGAACGGTTCATGGAGCAGCACCTGATCGTCAGGTGGGCGGTCTGCATCGGCGCGATCCTTATCATCATGATCTACGGAACATATGGATTCGGTTATGACGCTAAGGCTTTTATATACGGAGGATTCTGATGGCACGATTCAAAAGCCTTATAAAATGTGCCGCATTTGTGCTTGCGGCAATATTGTGCGTGAGCGGCGCCCTCAGGATCCTGGTGCCCAAGAACTATACCGGAGAAGGCCAGTCACCGGTCCCGACCTACTTCGGCTTCTATGATCTTAAGAAGAACACGGCAGACATTCTTTATCTCGGGAGCAGCCATGTATACACCAGCTTCAGTCCGCAGGTGCTGTATGACGAATACGGGATCACGAGCTACAGCCTGGCCATGGGCAACCAGAATCTCACCTTGAGTTACTACTGGCTCAAAGAAGCGCTGAGAACGCAGTCGCCTTCTGTGGTCGTGCTCGAGTGCGCGTTCGCCTTCGACCGGAACCATAATCCCTCTAATTCGATAGAGACGTATACGCAGAAATCGGTCAACTACATGCACTGGTCCCTCAACAGGATAGGAGCGATCAAAGCGCTCTGTGAGACAGATCCGGAACTGTACACCCTGCAGAGTTTTATCCCGAATATCCGCTTTCATGACAGATGGAAGGAACTTCACGAGGAGGACTTTATACTGGGAGAGATCGCGTCGAGAGAACCTCTCATGGGAGCCTCGAAGCATTTCCGGCATTATTGCGGGATCGATGATTATCAGCCGTACAGTGCAGCGGACGGATCACAGGAGACGGAAGGCGAGGAAATGGTCCCCGTGATGAAAGAGTATCTGGACAGGATCGCGGAGCTCTGCAGAGAGAGGAATATCCGCCTGATCCTGACGCTTACGCCCTGCGGGAACACTACGCTTCGTATGCATATCGCAATGGCGGAATACGCGGAGGAACACGGCATTGAGTTTCTTGATTTCAACACGGAAGATATGATCCGGGATATGGGATATGAGTTCAGCATCCATAATAGTGATATAGAGCATCCGAACATGTGGGGCGCGCAGAAGGTCACCCGAAGATTCGGGGATTATCTCACCAAAGAGGGAGACCATACCGGCACTTTTTTACAGCCGCATAAGGACGAGCAGTGGGAGAATTCCCGGAGCTGTTATGAAGAAGCTCTGAAGGATGCGGAACTGATCCATACAGACAACATCTATGAGTATCTGCCGGCGCTCAGAGATGACAGATATTCCGTATTTATCTGCGCAAGGGGGCAGGCAACGTCCGAATTGGACGAAGAGCTCGCCCTTAAACTTCATGACCTCGGCCTCAGGACAGATCTGAGAGATCTGAACGGGGAGTCCTATTTTGCCGTGATCGATGCGGGCAGAGTAGTTGAGGAGGAACGGAGTAAAAAAGAACTGAAGTCGACCGGTGTGATCCGGAACGGAATGACTTTCTATGAGATCATCAGCAAAGGGAGCGTTGTCGATGATCTGAAATACGGGCGCAGTTCGATCGTGATAAGCGGCAGGGAGTGTTCTGTGAACAGACGCGGGATCAACATTGCGGTAGTGGATCATGAGAGCGCGGAGGTCATCGATAAAGTCTGCTTCCATACCGGCGGTAACCTGAAAGCGGAAAGATAGTTCTGAGATGCTGAGATACTGTTCGGCGCTCAACCGGAGATACTGAAACGGAAACAAGGGGACAAAAATGGACGGAAGCGTTCGAACAGTTGTTTAAAACGCTTGACAGGGTACAATGAAGTTCCTATAATTACAACTGACTGGAAGGCAAGAGGGGGAAAGTTATACCCTGAGCCGCAACATTATGTTGCGAGAGCTGATAAATCGGCTGTTTTCCGTCATAATCAGCGGTATTTCAGCTGACCGCTATGTAGTGTAGTCAACAGGTCGCGTCGCGTATCTGTTAACTATAATCAACCAAAAAGGAGGATTACTAACCAATGGCAAACAGAGTACTTAAAAGGGCACTTGCGATGTGCCTCGCGACGATCCTGATGATCGCGTCTTCGATGGCAGTTATAGCTGCGGAGCCGTCACCCGGCGGCGGTGACATTATTCCGGATCCGGTCATCCCCAACAGGACGACATTTGTTCTGACCAAGGACAATTCCATCGATGTTTCTTATACACAGAAGAATGCAGTCAAGTACAGGATCCAGTATAAGAGCGTAAACGGCACATGGGATCACTGCAGAACGATCACAACAACGGATCTTCAGACAACGATCGCCAATCTTATGCGCGGCGGCCGTTATGACATTCGTATCGCCGGAATCAACGAGTCAGGTAAGGTCGGCGAGTACTGCAAAGAAGCGAACCGTTTCATGAGATCCTGCTCTGCTTACGTAACTCCTAAGAGCGGCGGATTTAACGTAAAGGTCAATAAAGTCAACTCCGAGACCACAGGCTACAAGGTCTACTGGACAAGAGACGCTTCTTTCAAGAGGTTCAACGTCATGACAGTTTCCGGCTCGACCCTGAACAAGACGATCGCAGGTAAGAAGGGCATGACCTATTATGTCCGCGTCGTACCGGTCTCCGTAGTGAACGGCAAGACTTACGTCGGTGTCCAGAACGCCACACACAGCGTTAAGATCAAATAATAACGGATCTGAAAAAGTATAGGGGCTGCCACACCAGAAAGTAATTTCCGGTGCGGCAGCTTTTTTGTATTTTTGTGTGGGGCGTTTTTATTTCACAAATGGTACAATATCTATTTGAGAACAAAGAGGATCGCTGCCGATCATACACAGTCAGGAGCGGAACATGTCGATACGCAGAAAACAGATCAGAATCATCATATCCGCAATGCTGCTGCTGTACGCTGTATCAGCTTACCGTGTATGGAGCCTCCATAATCTGCCGCAGGATCCGTTCAGGACTTACATCCTGTATGGCTGTTATGTCTTTTTGTTTCTCCTATGGGGCGCTTCCATCCATAACCGGGTCACGCAGAAGAGCATGCGCGTCTGGCTGTATCTGGAAGGCGGCGTGATGCTATCCGGGCTGACGCTCCGGTTCCTTCAGGACACTTTCTGGTACAGGAATATCCTTCTTGTCCGGGTCAGCGGACTTTATATCGCAGCGACGATCCTGCTCTTTCTGCTATTCGGAATGTACGCGTCACTCGGCATCGGGCAGAATGACCAGTATGTCATGGACTTCAGGTGGTTCGGTTTCCTCATTCCCGTGCTGGCCGCGACCTTTCTGATCGTGACGGATGAGAAGCGCCATTTTGTATTCTATATCGATCCGGGCGAACCGCAGCCTAATCTGGCCTTTCATCCGGGTATCGGGTTGTTCCTGTTTTTTGCGGTCGGCTACATCATGATGGTCCTGAGGGTGCTGATCATCTACAGACGTAACAGGGATATTCGCGGGAAGGGGATCATGAGAATAGTGATCCCGTTTTTTGAACCGATCGTTATGGCTGCGTTTACTCTGTATTATTTCCTGTTCTCGCTGGGCATTATCCCGTGGTTAGAAGGGAAGGAGATCCTTGAGCTCTATGCCAAAATATACAGTGTTGAAATTCTGACATGGGAATTCTATATTTTCATGGGCCTTGTGCCGGTCAATATGGAATACCGGAGCATATTGGAGAACTCGACTGTAGGGATGCAGATCCTGAGCGGCAGCGAAAAGATCCTCTCAAAGAGCGCCGTTCCCGTATCCTCCGGGACCATTAAGGAACTGGAGGAAAAGGACTTTGTCACTCTGGAGGATGGGAAGGAACTGCATGTGCATACGCTTTCGGACGGGCATTTCCTTTGGTACACAGATACTTCCCGGCTGAGGAAAACGATCGAAGACCTCGAGAACAGCGTGGAACAGCTCTCCCAGAAGAGTTCCCTGCTCGAGGAGGAGCTCAGGGCTAAGAACAATATCGCGAAGACCCGGGCACAGAACCGGATCTATGATGAACTGACGAGCGAGGTCTCCGGTCAGCTGCAGAGAATGAAAGAATTGATCCGCAGCCGTGACGCCGCGGGCGATCATGAAGAGATCCTGCGCAGGCTCTGCCTGATGGGCACCTATGTAAAAAGAAGGTGCAACCTGAGACTGATCCGACTGGGGATAGGGACCATTGATCCGGAGGATACCAAGATCAGCCTTGAAGATATGGTGCGGGCAATGAACTCTATGAATATCCCGGCATCCGTTCATTGGGATCCATCTGCTCTGTTACCGCCGGATTTCTCTCTCTGCGTATTGGATACGCTGGAAAGCATCCTGGAATATGAGGATTTCAGGATCGGGGAGCTTCGTATTGAGAGCATTCCCGGCGGGGCTGCATTTG
>CAMOXN010000031.1 GCA_946629175.1 uncultured Lachnospiraceae bacterium
GGTGCCGACCGGCTTTACAGGCTCCACCAGGATCCGGTAAGATCATTTCTTGGTGGAAAGCTCAGCTCTCAATGCCCGCTAAGATCTCCATTCGGCAAATTCTAGTGGAAGCGTCCCTCCAAGTAATCCACCAAGATCTTAGTTCTTGAAAATCTGGTGGTATACATTCTTCCCGTAATTACAGCGGAACAACTTCCTCGTCCCGTAACGACAGCAGAACAGCTTCCTCTTCCCGCAACGACAGCGAAGCCGCCGCGGTATCATTCAGCATAGAGAAGATCGGATATATGCCCGGCGGAGAGCATTAGGAACGTGAGCCGACGACGGGCATATATCTGATCTTCAACTATGCCCGATCATCACCTGATCGGCAGGAACAGCAGCTTTTCATTGGCCTTGGTGTGGACCTCATCCGAGCGTACGCTCGTAAAACCGACCTCGATGTCCTTCATGGCCGGAATATCATTGGAAAGGCACTGCGACAGCTGCGAAAGGCTCTGGTATCCCATGGAAAACTCGTTCGGAACGACCATTCCGCTGATCACGCCCTGGTCCAGATATGAAATATTGGAGGGGCTGCAGCCGACTCCGTACAGCCCGGCCCTTTTCGGGGCTTCCGAAGCGGCCTGCGCGGCCGCCTTCACGAGCAGCGCGTCCTCCAGGACCGCGATGAAGTCGCAGGACTCAGCCACTTCCATCACCTCTGACAGCTCCTTCCCTTCGGTCTCCATTGGCCAGACAGTGCCGCCCGCCGCTTCTACCGTCTCTGCCAGTCCCCGCATCATCTCCTTCTGGGAATATCGGCGGAGATTCCCTGTAAGGACTGCCACTGAGGGCGCTTCACCGCCGCTCACAGGCGCCATGTTCCCGTCGCCGTCTTCGGGAGTCGTCAGGCCGCTGTCAGACAGTATCATTTCTCCCAACGCCTTCCCCATCTCATCCCCGGGCGGAATGACTGCGGCAGTTCCCGCGCTGTTGTACCTGATCCCGTCCGTTTCCACGAAAACGAGCTTCGTAGTGCCGGGAACAATATCGGTCTCCTCCGAGTCGTAAAGAGAGAGGATCAGCGCGTCTGTCCCCGATGCGGTTTCCTGGGCGATCAGGTTCTTCTGCTCTTCCGCGCTGCTGAACCCGTTCGAAGACACAAAGGTCACATCGACCCCGTATTCCGCGGCAGCCTGGTCAAGCCCGAGGCGAAATGCCGTCCATCGCTCATTATTGCTGTCCTCCACGATCACGGATACCCTCTGCTGCACTCTGTCATCCCCGGATTTGAGAAGGTTGAAGGCCGCCCAGAGCGCGACAGCGACGAGCAGCATTATGATGAGCATCGCGCCTCCGGTCCCCTGAAGAAATCCATTTTTCCGCTTCACTGCTTCTCCTCCTGCGCCGTTCCGGTTGTGCCGGTCTCCTGCGCCGTGCCTCCCGCGCCCGGATCCCGCGCTGCGCCGCCCGCGCTCTTTCTTTGCGCCGAGCCGGTCTTTCCGTCCAGGATCTGTTCAATGTCCGGGCTGTAGCGGATGGCGGGCAGATGGATCCTGACCATCGTCCCCTCGTCCGGCTCGCTTTGGATAAGAAGTCCGTACTCCTGCCCGAAGCGCAGCTGGATCCTGGTGTGGACATTGTAGAGACCTACGCCGTTCCCGTGTCTCGCGGCGTTCTCCTCCTCCTGCAGGCTCGTGCCTTTGAGGAGCTTTTCCACCTGTTCCTCCGGCATGCCGAGACCGTTGTCTATGACATCCAGATACACGTCGTCTCCGTCCCTGGAGCCGCGGACAAGGATCTCTCCGTCCCCGTCCATGCTCTGCACGCCGTAGTAGATGGCGTTCTCCAGAATAGGCTGCAGGATCAGTTTGACGGTGCACAGATCCGTGATCTCCTCCGGGATCTCATAGCTCACCGTGAAAGTGTTCTTGTATCGCACCTGCTGGATGTTCATATAGGACTCCGCGTGCCGGATCTCGTCCTTAATGGGGATGATGGTCCTGCCGCGGCTGATGCTGATCCGCATCAGGCTGGCCAGCTGGCGGATCATATAGACAGCGCCCCGGTCATGCCCTCCCTCGATCATCCATACGACCGAATCCAGGGTATTGTAGAGAAAATGGGGGTTGATCTGGGACTGCAGGGCGTTCAGTTCGCTCCTTCTCTTCTCTTCCTGCTCGGTCAGGACATCGTCCATCAGCTGATTGATCTTGTGGACGGAAGTCTGCAGCGTCCTGCCCAGATGTTCCACCTCCTGAGGACCGCCGATGTAGATGTCCGGGTTCAGGTTTCCGTTCTCCAGATCCCTGACCGACTCATCCAGCTTCAGAAGAGGCCTGATCACATTTCCGGACACCATCTGGTTGACAAGGAGGATGCCCAAAAGAGCGAAGGCCAGGACCAGAACTACAAAATACTGTGTTTTGCCCATACCGATGCTGTAGTTCTCAAGCGGGATCACGCTGACCAGCTTCCAGCCGGTATAGCTGACGGTCTTGATGATCGTGATCTGCTGCCTTCCGCTGTGATAATCCGAGTAAGTGCCGTCCGCGCGGCCTGCCGTATCTGTCTGTTCCTGATACAGATCCGCGTTGATCAGTTCCATGCGGGGATGATAGATGATGTCCCCGTCTCCGCTGCAGAGATAGATATACTCGGAGCGGTTGTCAGAATTGGCCTTTTCGAGGATCTGCCGGATCCCGGAGAAGCTCATGTCGACCAAAAGAATGCCCTGCCTGGGAATGCCTCTGCGGTTCAGCTCCACGAAACGGCTCATGGAAATGACCCAGTTGTGCTTCCCGACCGGCTCGTAGAAGAGATTCTGTACATGGGGCAGGGAGAAGTGCACGTTCTCCATCGTGTCCCTGGCTTTCGTGAACCAGGACTGCTGCGTCACATCCAGCCCCTCTTTCTGGGCAGAAACCGGAAAAGCGTTGACCAGGTCCCCGCCGCCGGTATAGAGAGCGATACTGACAAGATCGTCTTTATAGGCTTCATAAAGCAGATTGAATTCAAAATCGAGGGAATCTTCTTCCAGATCCTTGTTCTTGATGTCGAAATAATAGAGCGTGTCCGAGATCCGCCGCATGCTCCGCAGGTAATCCTCCACGCTCCGTTTGGTCTGGGTCAGGAACTGCCCCGCGTTTTCCGTCATGATGTCACGGGAGCGGACAGAGAAGCGGCCGTACAGGATCGCGCCGATGAGGATCATACCGATCCCCGCGATCAGGGTGAACGACATAGTGATTGTCATCTGTATTCCGGCATGCTTTATTCTCAGCCTGCTCCTGAGCCTTTCGGCCGCTCCCATGATCCGGTCTTTCACGCTTTCCTCCATGTTTTCAGGCTTTCTTATCCCTGGTCCTCTTGTACTTGGTCGGTGACATCCCGTATTTTTTCTTGAACACGTAGCTGAAGTAGTTGGGATCGGCATATCCCACCTTCATAGCAATAATATACGTCTTTTCATCTTCTTCATCAATGAGGCGCAGCGCCTCTTTCATCCGGTAATCCGTCAGGTAGTTGATGAAGGTGGAGCCCGTCTCTTTTTTGAACACTGTGGAAAAATAGGCCGCGCTGACGCCCAGGTTCGAGCAGACCATGTCGAGGTCCAGATCCGCATCGCTGTAGTGGTCGCGGACAAATTCAAGGGCGTTGGAGACAAAAGACCGCGTCTTCGTGGCCCGCTTTTCCTGCATGACGGCAAGCGCGCGGCCGGAGACTCCCTCCAGCCACTTTTTCAGGTCATCCACCGTATCCATCTGCCTGAGATAACTGTAGACATCTTCATTTCTGCCGCTCTGCTCCGGCAGGATCTGCCCCATATCGATCTCATTGGCCGAGCAGAAGCGGTTGAAGCCGGTGAGAAGCTCCATCAGGGCCATCCGGTACTCGCGAAGGCCCGACTGGCTGATCCGGTCGATCAGGGCGTCGATCTTCGCATGCATGCTCTCTTCATTGCCCATCCTGATCTGCTTGAAGATCTCCTCCAGCGTCTCGTCATACCGGCTGACTTCCTGTTCCCGGTCGGGCGCGATCTCGCGGATATTGATCGCTTTTCCGGTCCCGTACAGGATCCTGTAGGAAAGGGCCTCCCTCGCCGCTTCATAGGCGGCCGGAAGCTCATGGATCCGGGAGGAAGCGCCGCTGATCCCCACTGTGACGACCGCCCTGCAGCTTCGTCTGGCCAGACGGCAGAACCGGTCGCAGTCGTCCGTGTACGCCGAAACTATGTCCGGGGAGGGCAGCTGGGAGAGCAGAAGCGTATTGCCCCTGTAATGGAAGACATAGCTGTCCCACCGGTCCCTGAAATAGTCCTCCGCGAGCTCCCGTACGGCAAAAGAGAGAAGGCGCGGCGTCATGTCTTTGGGGACCTCTGTCGCTGAGACGTGGATCACCGCGATGATGAACAGGGGGCCGTCGAGTCTGACGCGGTAGTCCTCCATGTACTCCCGCAGTCTTTCTTCCGGCATATGCCCGTCGATCAGGGTAAGGAAAAAGTTCTCCCGCAGGAGGGGCAGGCTCTTCAGATAATACTCCTCGAGCCTTTCTACGGATCTGCGCCGGTCACGTTCCTCGTCCAGCTGTATTTTGATCTTCTCGAAGACGCGCCGGATCTCAGCCGAGTCAATGGGCTTGAGCAGATATTCCTCCGCGCCCAGACGGACCGCCTCCTTGGCATACTCGAACTCATCGAAGCCGGAGAAAATGATGATCCGGATATCGGGATACAGGCTCCGGAGCCGTCTTGTCAGTTCCAGACCGTCCATATAGGGCATCTTGATATCCGTCATGACCACGTCCGGCTGCAGTTCTTCCGCCATCTCCAATGCTTCCGCGCCGTTCCCGGCGGACCCGCAGATCGTAAAGCCCAGTTCTTCCCAGTTCAGTTTTCGCATGATCACTTCGATGACTTCCTGTTCGTCATCGACCATCAGTACGGAGTACAGGCTCATGGCAGTTCACCTCAATAATTCGACAATGCAGCACCTCCCGATCCTCGACCGCTCAGTGTTCGCGGCCTGAAACGTCCGGAGGTACTGAGATTTATAAAAAACGGCCGGGGGAAACCCGGCCGCTCTGATACAACCTTATCAGTCTTATTTCTTTGCAACGTATTTCCTGATATCCAGGGAGATCGCGATATAGATGATGATACCAAGGGCGATCCACTGCGCGTTCGCGTTGACGCCCAGGAACTGCAGCGCGGCCTTCAGGAATTCGAAGACCGTGACACCGATGACTGCGGAAGAAACTTTACCGCGGCCGCCGGTAACGGAGACACCGCCGATGGTACAAGCTGCGATCGCTTCCATCTCATAACCGAGACCGAGGTTAACGGAAGCGCCACCGGATTTAGCACCCAGCATGAAGCCTGCCAGGCCATAGAAAGCAGCTGCCTTCGCATAGATCATGACCATGGTCAGTTTGACCGGAACACCGGCGACTTCCGCTGCCTGAGGGTTCGCGCCGATCGCGTACATGTATTTGCCGTGACGGGTCATATTGAAGATGAACCATGAAATAGCCGCGATGAAAATAGCGATCCACACCAGATACGGGATCATGAGGAACCTTCCGGAAGCAAGGTTCGTATACGCCGTGACATAGCCGCCCAGAGGGGTCGCGTTGGTCACGATCAGGTTAAGACCATAGACGATCTCCATCATTGCCAGCGTGGAAATGAAAGGAGGCACGCTCAGGAAAGCGATAAAGGAACCGGTCACCGTACCGAAGCAGGCGCACACCAGCATAACGATGATCGCTGCCAGGAAAATGTTCATGGGCTTTCCGCCCTGAATGAAACGGCCGGCGTAATCAGCTTTCTGGAGCAGGATACCTGCCAGACAGCCGCCGAGACCGATCAGACGTCCTGCGGACAGGTCGCACCCTGCGGTGATGACGCAGCCGGCGATGCCGAGCGCGATCACGAGACGGGCGGACATGTTAAGGAGCAGGTTGACAAGGTTCGAATGGGACAGGAAGTTGGGCGATTTGATTCCCGTAAAGATGACCAGGACAACGATGATCAGAATAACGCCGTAGTTGATCAGGAAATCCTTTAGATTAAAAGCTTTTTTGTTCATTACAATCCTCCGTAATTAAGAGCATCTGATACAGAGCAGCTGACGTCTGTCAATGCTCGTGGTCATGAGCGTCACCAAAAATACCGCTCAGAACATCGTTGCGTAGCTCATGACCTTCTCCTGCGTCATTTCTGCGGGATCGGTGATCTCGCCGCGGATATGGCCGTTGCACATGACATAGATCCTGTCGGACATGCCGAGCAGCTCCGCCATTTCTGACGAGATCATGATGATGGCCTTGCCCTGCTTCTGCAGTTCTACCATGATCTCATAGATCTCGTGCTTGGCGCCGACGTCGATGCCTCGGGTAGGTTCGTCCATGATGAGGACATCGGGGCCGTTCGCAAGCCATCTTGCAATGATGACCTTCTGCTGGTTGCCGCCCGAAAGATTCGCGATGTGTTCCTGGGCATTCGGTGTCTTGATGGACAGCTTCTTGATGCTGTCATCCACGATCTCATTGATCTTGGCATGATCCAGAACAAAGCCCGCCTTCAGATACTTGTCATAAATGGAGATACCCGTATTGTCCTTGATGGACAGGCAGCCCAGAATACCGTTTCCGCGCCTGTCTTCCGTGATCAGGCCGACGCCGGCATTCATTGCCTTGCGGGGCGTCTTGGTATCCACCTGTTTGCCGTTTACATAGATCTCGCCGGATGCGATCCCGCGCATACCGAAGATCGCTTCCATAAGTTCCGTACGCTGCGCGCCGACAAGGCCGCCGAAGCCGACGATCTCGCCCTTGCGGATGTTGAAAGAGCAGTCCTGGAAGGACTTCTCGTGGATCGAGCAGACATTTTTCGTCTCCAGGATCACTTCTCCCGGCTGGCAGGGGTGCGGAGGATATACATTAGTAAGTTCACGGCCGACCATTCTCGCGATGATCTGGTCTGTCGTCATTTCGGCTGCCGGCCAGGTGCCGACATAGGTGCCGTCACGCATGATGGTGATATCATCGGAGATCCGCTTGATCTCATCCATCTTGTGCGAAATATAGATCATGGCCACTCCCTTGTCACGAAGGTCGTTCATGATACGGAAGAGCACTTCAACTTCTTTGTCAGAGAGCGAGGACGTCGGCTCGTCAAAGATGATCACCTTAGCCTCGTGAGAAACTGCCTTGGCGATCTCGATCGACTGCATCTGGCCGATGGAAAGATCGGACAGAGGTGCCTTAGGATCAAAATCCATACCGACTTCCTTGAGCCAGTGGGCAGTGTCCTCATACATTTTCTTATGGTCGATGACCTTCAAAGGTCCATAGTTGTGGGTAGGGAATCTGCCGAGATACATATTCTCGGCAACACTTCTGGGAAGTACAGGCTGAAGTTCCTGATGCACCATGGCAATACCCATCTTCATGGCTTCATCGGGATTGTTGATGACCACTTTTTCCCCGTTGATAAAGACTTCACCGGCATCCATCTTGTAAATGCCGAAAAGGCACTTCATCAGAGTTGATTTACCTGCGCCGTTTTCCCCCATCAGTGCATGGACAGTTCCCGGACGGACCGAAAGGGAAACATTATCCAGAGCCTTAACACCGGGGAAAGACTTGGATACACCTTTCAATTCAAGATAATACTCTGCCATGCTTATCTCCTTTGTTTGTTTTCCTGTTGTTTGCGTTCGTTAAAGAGCGGCAGGTGCGGCAGCATGCCGCACCTGCCGGAAATGGCATTCGCCAAAGTCAGTCGATCTGATTATTGATTACTGCAGAGAATCAAGGATCTCCTGTGCGTTCGCCTGTGTGACCTTCGTGTAGTCGCACTGGATGTTGTGCTCGTTGCCTGCGCCTGTCAGGTAGTTGATGGCTGCATCCGCTGCGCCGTCAGCCTGTGCGAAGTGGTTGTTGAATACGGTACCGGTGATCTCGCCGCTGATAACATATCCGACAACTTCTGTCAGAGCGTCAACGCCTACCAGATAGATATCTTTGCCGACTGTGCGGCCTGCGTTCTTGATGGACTGCAGAGCGCCAAGTGCCATAGCGTCGTTGTTGCAGAAAACAACTTCGATGTCATTGCCGTACTGTGTAAGGGAGTTAGCAACGAGCTCGCCGCCCTTTGCCTGGTCCCACATACCTACCTGATCATCCAGGCAGTTCACTTCGAAACCGGCGTCTGTCAGAGCCTTAACGGAGAACTCTGTACGATAAGCTGCGTCGACGTTCTCGGGATCGCCTTCGATCATGATGTAGTCGATCTTGCCGTTCTTGTTGAAGTCAACAGCGTCAAGGCCAAGGTCAGCGATGATCTCGCCCTGGTATGTGCCGGACTGACGAGCGTCGCATCCAACGTAGCAGACGTTCCAGTTGTTGTCTGCCCATCTCTGCTGCTCATCTGCATCGGGCTCGCGGTTGATGTATACGAGCGGGATGTTCGCTGCGACGACCTTATCTGTAACGGTTGCCGCGGAAGAAGAGTTGACCAGGTTGATGATCAGGACGTCTACCTTGTCAGCGATGAAGCTGTCGATCTGGCCGGACTGTGTAGCCTGGTCATTCGCGCCGTCGACGATGGTGATATTCTCTTTTGCGAAGCCCTGCTCGATGAGATATCTCTCCAGCTCCTGTCTGTACAGAGTCATGAAGTTGTCGTTGAACTGATAGATGCAGACGCCGACCTTCTTGGTCGCAAGATCGGAATCGCCGGTCGCCTCAGCGGCAGCATCTGCTGCGGGCTCAGCTGCGGGCTCAGCTGCCTCGGTAGCTGCCGGCTCTGCCGCGGGAGCGGAAGAGCTTGCGGAAGTGGATCCGCCGCAGCCTGCCAGAAGGGTCAGGCACATTGCGGACGCAAGTACTAAACTGATGAGTTTCTTTTTCATAATGTTCCTCCTTTTTATTTGTGCAGTTTTACAACCGCAATCTTTTATAGTGGTATTATATTCCCGCGTTTCGGAAAAAAACACGGAGAATTTTTTCGTGTACCATGAAATTTTTTGGATTTTGAAAAAAATTCAAAATGCTGCCGCACTGGAAATCAATTTCCCTGAGCGGCAGCATTGTGTTCTTATAATACTTTGGAAAGGAAATCCTTAAGGCGCGGATTCTGCGGGTTCGAGAAGAACTCCTGCGGCGTGTTCTCTTCCTTGACGATACCCTCGTCGATAAAGAGCACTCTGGTCCCGACTTCTCGGGCGAATCCCATCTCGTGCGTGACGACAGCCATCGTCATGCCGGCCTTAGCCAGTTCCTTCATGACTTCCAGCACCTCGCCGACCATCTCGGGGTCGAGCGCGGACGTCGGCTCGTCGAAGAGGAGCATATCCGGATTCATGGCCAGCGCACGCACGATCGCGATCCTCTGCTTCTGTCCGCCGGACAGGCTCGCGGGATAGGCGTCCGCCTTGTCCAGAAGACCGACACGGGTGAGCAGTCTCTCCGCCTCCGCGTCCGCTTCTTCCTGCTTCATGTAGCCTGTGCGGACAGGCGCCAGAGTGATATTCCTGCGGACCGTCATGTTGGGGAAGAGGTTGAAGTGCTGGAACACCATGCCCATCTTCCTGCGGACCAGGTTGATATCCGTATCCTTGGCCGTAAGGTCGATCCCCTCAAAGATGATCTTCCCGCTTGTAGGGACTTCCAGGAGGTTGAGGCAGCGCAGGAAAGTGGATTTTCCGGAGCCGGAAGGTCCTATGATGACCACCTTCTCCCCTTTTTTGATATCCTGTGTGATCCCGTTGAGGACATTGTTGCCGCCAAAAGACTTCCTGAGATCGTCCACATGGATCATGACCTCTCCCAGCTGAACGGGCGTATGTCCCGGCTGAATGGTTTTCTTAGCGTCTGTCACTTTGTCTCATCCTCCTCTCCAGAATTCCCTGAAGCTTTGTCAGGATCATGACCACTGTCAGGTACATGATCGCGATGCCGATGTAGGGCATGAAGGCCTGGTAGGTCTTGGCCTGGATCTGCTGCGCCGCCTTGGTCAGGTCCGTAAGTCCGATGACCGTGACAAGGGAGGTGTCCTTGAACAGCGTGATCAGCTCATTGCCGAGCGCGGGCAGGATGTTCTTGATCGCCTGCGGAATGATGATATCCTTCATGACGGTGATGTAATCCATGCCGAGGCTGCGGCCGGCCTCCATCTGTCCGGGATCGATCGACATGATGCCGCTCCTTATGATCTCCGCCGTGTAGGCGCCGGAGTTGATGCCCAGCGAGAGGATCGCGACGCCGACAAGGTTGCGGCTGGACCTGAAAATAACGAAGCCCATGATCAGCAGCTGTACCATCATCGGTGTTCCGCGGATCACTGTCGTATAGAACTCACAGATCTTGTTGATGATCCCGAGAAGAACACGGCGGTCCGTGCTCCTCTGCTGGTCATGAAGTGTGCGGATCACGGCTACAAGGATCCCGAGGATGACGCCGATGCACAGTGCGCCGAGCGTCACCGTGAAAGAGACGCCAATGCCTGCCAGGTAGCGCTGCCATCGGTCCGCCTCGATGAAGCTCTGGTGGAACTGCGAAGCCAGGTCTGAGAATAAAGTGCCCAATGTGGTACCTCCGAATGCGAATTATGATGCAAAATACAGATGCAAATAGAAGATCGCCATGGCCGGAACCGTCACCGGACCGGGCATGGCGATACAGTTTGTTTTGTAATAGATCTCAGTAATGGATCATCTACCCGTAAATATTGCATGAACGAACAGCCGCCGGCTGTCTTTTGCATTATTCCGCAGTGATGTACTTGTCAACGATCGTCTGCACGGAACCGTCTGCGATAAGTTCCTTCAGCGCGTTGTTGACCGCATCGCGGAGCGCCGGGTTGTCCTTGGAAATACCGATCGCGTAGTTCTCGACGATGTACTCGGTATCAAGGATCTTCAGGCCGTCATTGACTGCCACGAATGCCTTGGCGGGCTCGTTGTCGATAACGACTGCGTCGACCTTGCCGCCCTTGAGGGCCTCGATCGCCATTGCGCCGTTCGTATAGGAAGTGACATGGTCTTCGCCGTAGCCGCCGTCCTCAACGGGAGCGGAGCAGTAGATATAACCTGTGGTGCCGTCCTGCACGCCGATCATCTTGTCATTAGCGAGATCGTCAACGGTCTGGATATCGGAACCCTCAGGAACGATGATGACCTGGACGCCTGTCGCGTAGGACTCGGTGAAATCAACGTTCTTCATGCGCTCCTCGGTAACAGTCAGGCCAGCCATGGCGATGTCCGCCTTGCCGCTCTGGACGGAAGTGATGACGGAGCCGAACTCCATGTCGTCGACAACGAGCTCAAGGCCGAGCTTCTGCGCGATCATGGTCGCGATCTCGACGTCGATGCCCTCGTAACCGCCGTTGTCGGAAGTCATCTCGTAGGGCGGGAACGCCGCGTTGGTCGCCATGTGGAGCTCGCCTGCAGCAACAGTCGTGAACGCTGCGTCTGTCTGGGCCTCTGCCTCGGGTGCCTCAGCCTCTTCTGTCTGAGCTTCAGCTTCAGCTGCCGGCTCCGCCGCGGGAGCGGCCGCAGGAGCATTGGAGCTTCCGCCGCATGCCGCCAGCGAAACAGCCATCATGCCGGCAAGGATCATTGCAAAATACTTCTTCATAATATTCTCCTCCTAAGTTCTTCACGTCACTGCCTGTGATCCCCGGATACCTGCAGGCGGCAGTGACCTGTATAAAAATAAGTGTTCTAATGTATAAAATACATCAAAACTTTATCTATTATATTCAGAAGAAGTCCTGACTGCAACAAAAATCTGACAAAAACAGTTCACCGGCAGTCTTTTTTCTTTCGATACGCCGCAGAAGGCTATATACTATAGAAAGAAACGCGGCAGGAGGAGAGGAGACGGGGACAGTTCTCTGTCTCCCTGGAAAGAGGATCGGAAATGGAAGCAAAGATCAGGAAACACCGGCACACGCTGTTCATCGCGGGGTACGCCGCCATATTATTAGGCATCTGGGATACCGTGAAGACGATCCTGAACCTTACGATTAGACAGCCTCTGTTCAAGCAGGTCGAGCAGCAGGCGGCAGCTTATACGCATGAAGCAATGATATTATCCGCAGTCTTCGCGGGCGTGTTCATTTTCATTCTCACAGTGATACTGATGTCCATCCGGCTCACAATAGGACGCGCCGCGATCAGGCTGGGAATGGGGAAAGAAATAAAGTGCGGCGTGATGGTCTTCTGGGCAGTTGTGCTCCTCCTTGCTAACGCGTCAGGCTCCGTTTTATCGATCTTCGGGATCATCAGAGGGGGGGATGTCCTCGATTTGACGAGCTCTTTCCTGATAGACCTGACCACGTTCTTCATGATGGCATGGATACTGACAGCGCTCTATAAATTAAAGAAGCTCCTCGTACAGACCGGCGGGTAAAGAACTGCCCCGCAGCTCACGAAGAACGCTTCGACATGCCTTACCGGAGGGAACGATGCAGATCGACTTTCATTATTACGCCACATACTGCGCCGCATATCTGGCCGGATTCTCACACGAAGAGTGTATGGAGATCTGCAGCAGCGCCCAGTTCACGGACTGCTGTTCCGTGACGCTGCTGTCCGGGATCGGCGCACCGCTCTCCGCCGCAACGACGCAGCTGCAGCTGGAGATCATGGACGCGAAGGCGGATATTCTCAGTCTGCAGAATATTACAAGGATCTGGGCGTCCTTCCATTTCCTGCCCCGGGACCTCTCCGCGGACGTACCCGGAGGATCCGGGCTATACAAGAACAAGTACCGGCTGATCTGCGGTCCCGACAGCGACCTTCTTGCCGCCACGGTAGAGCTGGCAAAAGACAAAAGCCTGCAGGCCGCCGGCATCGCGATGCATGTTCTCGCGGATACCTGGGCGCATCGCTATTTTGCCGGAACGCCGTCGATGGTGATCAACAATACGGATTACGATTTCTTCGAGCTGATACCGGAGGGAGATTCCTATACGGAGAGACGGGTCACTTTCCGGCACAACCCCTCCGCGGGCGACGATCTCGAAAAGAGCATCTATACCAATACGGTCTACCAGTTCAGCGAGAATTCCGTCATGTGCCTGGGGCACGGAAGGGCAGGACACCTGCCGGACTACAGTTTTATCCGCTACCGGTATCTGCCGGCCTGGGCGGGCTACGAGGCGGTCGTCAAGGACAACCCTTCGGAATACTACAACGCGTTCTGCCAGATGATCTACGCGATGCGGTACCTGCGGGGAGATCTCCCTGCCTTCGAGAAGGGCGTCTATGACACTGAGACCGCGGCTCCGTGGGAGAAGGAGATCCGGTGGATCCTCACAAAGCGGCAGCCGGACGCCAGCGCGGACTGGAAAGCGCTCGGGGAACTGCTGTCGGGCCAGGAGATCCCTGCGTTCGACACCGCGCCTTTTACGCAGGACTACCGGAAAGCGGACAAAGCGGACAGGGATGAAACGGTCCTGGGAAAGTTCATTATTGCGGCTCTGGCACAGAAAAGCATGGTCACGAACAGGATCTGGAAGTCCGGGAACCTGCTGGCGGGCTATTCGGTGGACTACATGCAGGAGGGATTCAGGGGGCTTCGGGATTTCCAAAAGCTGGTCGAGATCTCACTCATGAACAGACAGAAGTGATCCGGAGGTTACAATGAGTTATTTACAGCGTGTCAAGAGTTTCATGGAAGGTGTGGGGATGCTGCTCGCTATACTGATCCTCATGCTTTCCGACGAGAGCGGCGCTTCCTGGGTCGTTTTCATACTCGCCATTTCCCTGATCCTGAAGGGGATCCGTTCACTGGTCTATTATTTTATGATGGCGCGGTTCATGGTGGGCGGGCTGACAGCGCTCTTTGCCGGCGCCTTCCTGATCGACTTCGGAATACTCTCGATCTCCCTGGCTGACGAAGCCAGGATATACATTTTCCTGTATCTGGCGGGATGGAACGCGTTCTCCGGCCTGATCTCGCTCCTGCGGGCATGGGAATCCTACAGGAACAAGGGAAGGTCATGGATCCTGAACACCCTTTACGGCATTGTCAATATCGGGATCCTGATATGCTGCTTCATCTTCCGGGACAGCCCCACGACACTGGCCACCCTGTACTGCGCCGGTCTCGGTTACTCCGGCATTCTGAGGATCATCAACGCCTTCCGGCGCACGGAAATCGTATACATTCAGTAGAATGAAAAGGTTCAATCATGTTCTTAAAACGCCATACTATCGAAAAACACAGCATCGTCTACAAACTGGGGTATGCCTCCGTAGACGAGGTCTCTGAAATAATAGAGGACTTTCTCACTTCCCTGAAAGCGGAAAAGAACAATATCCTGAGGATACGCCTTTCCGTCGAGGAGGCTCTGCTCCGCTGGATCGACCATTGCGAGCCCGGGACCGAATTCCGTCTGGAGACCGGAGTGCAGTGGAACCGGCCTTTTATCATCCTCAAGCTCTGGGGGCCGGAATACAACCCTCTGATCGAGTCGCGGGACGAGTCCGGCGTCTGGGTCGGCGAACTTCTCGGCGATGTGGGCCTGGTACCGGTCTACCGCTACATCAACAGCTGTAATGTCATCCAGCTCCTGCTCCGTCGTCCCCGCACAAATCCGGGCATCACTTTGCTCGCCTTCGCGATGGCAGGTACGATCGCCGGCTTCGTACTGAACTATGTCCTCTCTTCCGGCGTCGAATCATTCCTGACCACCACGATCCTGACACCTTTCCAGGATACTTTTATCCGGATCCTGAACGCCGTCTCCGCGCCGGTCCTGTTCCTGTCGATCCTCATGACCGTCTGCACCGCCGGGAGCATCTCCGTCGCAGGAATGAGCGGAATGAAGATAATCTCACGTTTTCTCCGTTACAGCACCGTGTTCACCACGATCACCTTATTCCTCTGTCAGCCGTTCTTCTCCGTCAGGCTGGGTACGGCCGCCCTTTCGAGACGTGAGATCTCGACTGTACTGGGTTTCTTTCTGAGTATCATTCCGGGTGACGTGCTCTCACCCTTCATAGCGGGCGATTTTACGCAGATCATCGTTGTCGGGCTGGTGATCGGCACCGGCCTTGTGCTCGCCGGCGCCAAAGTACAGACGCTGGTCACGATCATCGAGGAGGCCAACACGACGGGGCTTCTCATCGCCGAGTGGATCAGCGACCTGTTCCCGGGCTTTGTCGCTCTCCTCATCGTTCTCGGTATTTTGAACAATACGGCATACATGCTGATCGGGATCTGGAGGCCGGCGCTCCTGATCACAGTCTTCTCCCTGCTGGCGCTGTTCCTGCGGATGCTGCGCATCAGGCTCCTTTTCGGTGTTCCCATGCACAGGCTCTGGGCCAAGATGCGGGAATCTTTCCTGCTCTCCCTGAAGACTTTCTCCGTTGAGACCTCGTTCTCGACCAACCTCAACTGCTGCGAGAAAAAGCTCGGCATCAGCAGGCAGCTGACCTCCTACGGACTTCCCATCGGCCTCATCTGCTTCATGCCGGTGAGCACGGTCGCCTCCACGATCCTGACGCTCTACTCGGCGGAATGCTATGACGTTCCGGTCTCGACCGTCTGGATGATCATGGCGCTGTTCCTCGCCGTGACGCTGGCGGCCGCCGGCCCGCCAATGGCAGGCATCGGGATCCTGACGTATACGGTCATGTTCAGCAACCTCGGCATCCCTGCGCAGGCGCTGACGATCGTGCTGATGGGCGATATTATGATGGGATTTGTGATCTATCCGGTCAACCAGGCTTTGCTGCAGCTGGACCTGAT
>CAMOXN010000032.1 GCA_946629175.1 uncultured Lachnospiraceae bacterium
TTCATCTACGGCTGCATCGAGCGTGCTCTGATCCCGTTCGGTCTGCACCACATCTTCTACATGCCTTTCTGGCAGACAGGTGTCGGCGGATCCGTTACGATCGACGGCGAGCTGGTGCAGGGCGCCCAGAACATCTTCTTCAGAATGCTCGGCGATCCCAATACAGTAGTATTTGATGAATCCGCTAAGTTCCTGGCAGGTAAGTATCCCTTCATGATGGGCGGACTTCCCGGTGCTGCTCTTGCTATGTACAGCTGCGCGAGACCCGAGAAAAAGAAAGAGGCAGGTTCCCTTCTGTTCTCCGTCGCTCTGACATCCTTCCTTACAGGCGTCACAGAGCCGATCGAGTTCACATTCCTGTTCCTGGCTCCCGTGCTGTTCGGAATCCACGTCGTATTTGCAGGTATGGCTTTCCTGCTCTGCGACCTGTTCGATATCCTCATCGGCACCACTTTCTCGGATGGTCTCATTGACCTGATCCTTTACGGCATCCTTCCCGGAAATGCCAAGACGCACTGGATCAGGGTCCTTCCTCTGATCGCGATCTACTTCGTCCTGTATTTCTTCGTCTTCCGCACATTCATCCTCGCGAAAGACCTCAAGACTCCCGGACGCGGTGCCGACGATGAAGAGGTCAAGATGATCTCCAAGGATGAGTACCGCAAGGCGACCGGCGTCGGCGTTGCAGGCGGCAAGGCTGCGACTTATGACATCGATCCCAAGTCTGCATCGATCCTCAAGGGTATCGGCGGACTGGACAACCTGACCGGTGATATCGACTGCTGCGCGACGAGACTTCGTCTGACCCTGAATGATGCAGGTAAAGTCGATCAGCCTCTGCTCAAGGCGACAGGCGCTTCCGGCGTCGTCGTAAAGGGCAACGGCATCCAGGTCATCTATGGTCCCAGCGTAACGATCGTCAAGTCCAACTTCGAGGAACTGGTCGAGAAGCTCCGCAACGGCTCGATCCCGCTCTCTGCTGTTCAGGATGGAGAGCCCGCTCCCGCAGCTGAGGCTGCAGCAGCTCCGGCAGGTCCCAAGATGAACGACGAGATCCTCGGCGCATGCCTGACCGGTAAGATGCTCCTTATGAACGAAGTCGAAGATGAGGCGTTCGCAGGCCGCATGCTCGGCGACGGCGTCGCGATCGAGCCCACTGTCGGCGAGCTGGTAGCTCCCGCGGACGGCGAGATCACAATGGTATTTGATACCAAGCACGCTGTAGCAATGACCACAACGGATGGCGCGGAAGTCCTGATGCACATCGGTATCGACACCGTCAAGCTGGAAGGCCAGCACTTCGAGACCCTCGTCAAAGACGGCGACGAGGTCAAGAAAGGCCAGCCGCTCATCAAGTTCGACATTCCCGCGATCAAGGCGGCAGGCTACAAGTGCACCACTCCCTGCATCGTCACGAACTGGGAGGACTACACAACACTTCGTCCTCTTAAGACCGGCGATGTCAAGGTCGGCGACGACTTCATCGAGCTGCTCGGCTGATGATCGTAGCGGCGCGGCTTATGGAAGTCCCTGCGGGGGCGGTTCCATCAGGCGCGATCGAATAACTGAAAATTTAAAAGCGGACCGGGGTCTCCGGTCCGCTTTTGCTTGCTCTTTTCTCTATAGATCATCCTCGTTATCTGCTCCGCTCAGTGATTCCAGGTATTCACGCACACCGTTCAGGGCTTCGTCATCTTCGTCCGCATCTGTTATCTGATCCTTATATTCTTTGTAATAAACATCGATCTTCTGATAGCACCCGATAATGAAATTCTCGACTTCCTTGCGTTCGTCTGTGTCCCCTATGTTCCTTGAATTGAGCAGGATCAGCTTATTGAAAGCTTTTCCAAGGTTTCTCATCGCTTCCGACACTTCCTGCATTCCGTTCCCGGCCAGCAGCCATTCAGTGAAGGAACAGTATTCGCCGTCTGCAGTTCCGGCTTCGCCACTGTTCTCGATATATGCCCTTGTGCCTTCATTCGTCAATTCTGAATCGATCGCTTTTTTCTTTGTTTCGCTCATCATATTCCTCCCCTAAGTATTGATGTCTGACGCTGAATATCCGCGAATTATTAAATTGTCGCATATACCCCATGAGCCCCGTTTTGACCACAGTCGCCCACCGGTACATCACCTATGCTTTCCCAGCTGCCAGAACGCCACCGCGCTGGCAGCCGCCACATTCAGGCTGTCGACTCCGTGATACATCGGGATCATGACTGTGTAGTCACAATCCGCAATTGTCTCAGCAGCGAGCCCCTCTCCTTCTGTGCCGAGCACGACAGCAAGTTTGGGCTCTTTCATGAGCGAGGGATCTGAAATGGAAACGGATTCTTTTTTCAGCGCCATCGCTGCTGTCTTAAAGCCGGATCGGCGTAGAAGGTCGAGTCCGGGCTGCGGCCAGCCGGGATCTCTTCTGTTCCCGAGAAAAGTCCATGGGATCTGAAAAACGGTTCCCATGCTTACCCGGATCGCCCTGCGATACAGGGGATCACTGCAGCCATGCGTAAGCAGGACCGCATCCATGCCCAGAGCAGCTGCCGAGCGGAAGATCGCCCCCACATTGGTCGGATTGACGACCTCTTCAAGAATGGCTATACGTGAAGCATCTTTGATCGTTTCCTGAATCGAAGGAAGCTCCCGGCGCTCCATCGCGCACAGACATCCCCTGGTCAGAGGAAATCCGGTCAGTTTCCTTAAGACGTCTTCGGGAGCCGTAAAGACCGGTATCGTCTTACCCGGAAAAATCCTGATCCGCTCAAGGACATTAGCTGCATTCTTCGTAATCTCTTTCGTGTCGATCAGCATGGAGACCGGCTGATAGCCGGCATCCAGCGCCCTGTCAATGACATTGGGGCTCTCCGCGATGAACAGGCCTTTGTCCGGTTCCCTGTAGTGATAGAGTTCCGGCTCTGAAAGCTTGGAAAAGATCTCCAGATCCGGTCCTTCCAAGCGGTCTATCTGTATTATCTGAACCATGTCATTCCTCTGATGCGCTTCTTAAGCTTCAATCTTTCATCCGGTCCCGCCTGTAAACTTCGACCTTCTGCCTGTAAGCGGTCTCTTCAATTGTTTCCTCGAAACCGGTCAGAGCCGCGAACGGCGCGAACTGCGCCGCTCTCATCTCCGGCGCCATCCTGGGATGTTTAGACGAAGTGTGATGAGGCAGGCCGATGATATCCGAGTAGTCATCTGCCCGTCCGGAAGCATTAACTATCGACTTTTCAAGCTCCCGTCCGTTCATGCCTTATGCCCTCCGATCTGCTCGTTCCTCTCCAACGCTGTCGCGCCTTCTTCCAGGTTCATGCCTTTTATGATCGCGTTCTTGCCGTACCGCTTCTGTATCTCGAGGATAGCTTTCTGCATCCTCTTCTCTTTTTCCAGTGCCTTTTTCCTGGCTTCGCGCTCTTTTTCCCGCGCCTCGTAGTCGGTGAACAGGTCCATCTGTTCATACTGCGGCTCTGCAGCCCGCGCCTCAGATTCCGGGATCACGTTTCCCAGTGCGACGTTCAGCCGCCTGACCAGCAGGATCGGATCCACGATCCGGTCGTACAGCTTCATCGCGGCGTCCACAATAGTCTTTGTCGATGACGTAGGCGGGTCCAGAGACACTGTGCCGTGCGCGTGCTTAGGCGCGAGCCGGCCGTACCAGTCCTTCGTGATCTCACCCTTGTAGTTGTCGCGGATTTCCGGTCTCTCAAGGTTCTCAATGTCATAGTTCACCGTAAGGACCACCTGGTCCGTGACAAGGCCCTTTTCAGCGAGTTTGAGCGTCAGTTTGTCGGCCATCTCGCGCGTGACCAGCCTGGCTTTTTCAGCCGTATAGGCGGACATCAGCACCTGCCCTTCGCCAATGCTGTTGGACAGCGGTCTGTAGGCCTTAATCTGCGCGATCGTACACGGCTCCCACCCCCACGCGTGGTCGATGAGGAGCTCCGCGTTCACTCCGAACAGCTTATAGAGGATATCCTCATTCTGCAGGGAACAGCGGGCGACGTCCCCCATTGTAAGAATACCTATCTTCCTCAGTTTATTCGCATACCCCCGTCCTACTCTCCAGAAATCCGTGATCGGCCTGTGGCTCCACAGCTTTTCTCTGTAGGATCTCTCGTCCAGTTCCGCGATCCTGACGCCGTCCTCATCCGCTTCGATGTGTTTAGCGACAATGTCCATCGCTATTTTAGCAAGGTACATATTGGTTCCGATACCGGCTGTCGCAGTGATCCTGGTCTCCAGAAGGACATCCCGGATCATTTTCATAGTCAGCTCGCGCGCAGACATCCCGTAGGTGCCCAGATACTCCGTCAGATCGAGAAAGACCTCGTCGATCGAGTAGACATGGATGTCTTCCGGCGCGATGTAGCGGAGATAGATCTGATAGATCCTGGAGCTGTACTCCATGTAATAAGCCATACGGGGCGTCGCGGCGATATAATCAAGTTCCAGTTCCGGGTGAGCCATGAGCTCAACGCTGTCCGTGGATTTCCCCGAAAAATCTGTTCCACCGAGAGCCCGCAGCCTTTGAAGCCTCTGCGCGTTGTGAAGCTTCACCTTCTCCACCACTTCGAACAGCCTCGGACGGCCGGGGACACCGATCGCTTTGAGCGACGGAGAGACCGCAAGGCAGATCGTCTTGTCGGTCCTGCTCCTGTCAGCGACGACCAGGTTCTCCGTCAGGGGATTGAGCCCGCGCTCATTGCACTCTACCGAGGCGTAAAAGGATTTAAGATCGATAGCAGCGTATACTCTCTGCCTGTTTGTATTCTCCATATACGATCCTCTGAAATGACGGGGGACCTTCTCCCTGTCACACCCCTGTCACTTTTTCCGCATCTTCGGGTACTCTTCTTCCTCAATGACGGAATAGAACAGGATCTGCTCTATCTTCTCCGCCTTTCCCTTGAGGTCATAATAGCGCCGCATCGCGCCGTCTTCTTCCCACCACTTGGAAAAGGCCTCCCTGGAAGAAGTACTGTGGCGGTGTTCCATCTCCACAAGAATGTCCGTCATTTCTTCCCGGAGGCCCTCAAGCTCATCCTTATATCTTTGTGCGTCAAACTGGGATATCGTTCTCATTTCAGTTCTTTTTGTATCCTCTGATACGGCGGTCCCTGTTCCTTCGCCTGCTCCAGATCCTGTTGCCTCTGGCGATCAGGTATCTGTCTTTTCCCATTCTCTTCGCTTTGATCGGCATCGTGTGGCGGCTGAGGCTCGCCGCTCCCATCCGGGGACGGGCGATCAGATGCCGCTTTCTTGGAGGTTCCTGCACGTCTTTCTGCTCCGGTTCCCGGACTTCCGGCTCCGCATTCGCCGCGGACAAATCCCCGGTTTCCGGCGCCGTATCCGGTTCCGCATCTTCAGGATCCTCAGGTTTCTCCGGCTCCACCAGGTCGATCAGTATCTTCCCGAAGGCCTCTTCCTGCGTGATCCTGATCTTCTGGTTCTTCATGAGCTCAAGGATGACCAGAAAAGTCACGATGATCTCTTCCTTGCTGTCCTCAAGCTCCAGCATTTCCCTGAAATCAGCGTGCGGATGCCTCTGAAGGTAAGCCCGGATATAGAGTTCCTTGTCAGCGACGCTGATCTCTTCCTTCTGTATTTTGCCAAAGCCGCTGCGGATCGGGTCGACCCTGCTCTTCTTGCGCTTTAAGACTTCCGCGAATACGGCCCTGAGGCTCTGCGCTGTCCGGTCTCCGATCAGTTCTTCATAATTCAAAGGAGGCACGTAACTGCGCACCTCCTCCGGAAGATCCTGTTGCCTGAAATAGCTATAGCCCGCATGCCGGTTCTTCTCCTTGAGTTCCTCCGACATGTACTTGTACATCTTATACTCCAGAAGTCTTCTCACCAGTTCTTCTCTGGGATCCTCTTCCTCTTCGCCGTCCTCATTCTCTTCCTTGGGAAGGAGCATTCGGCTCTTGATATCCAGAAGAGTCGCCGCCATGACCAGAAATTCGCTCGTGACGTTCATATCGTCATGCTCCATCTGCCGCATGTAGTCCAGATACTGGTCGGTGACCGTGACTATCGGAATATCGTAGATATCTATCTTGTTCTTTTCGATCAGGTGCATCAGAAGGTCCATCGGTCCCTCGAACACCTGAAGTTTCAACGGAATCGCCATTACTCCCGGCTTTCCTCCTCATCCGCGATCTCAGCCGCAGTGTTTCCTGTGCCCGCGTATTCAGCAGAAGCGCTTCCTTCCACTGCGTACTCGGCCTCAGTGCTTCCTGCTTCCGCGTTCTCGTGAGAAGTGCTGTCCTGTCCGGCGTCCTCTGCTGCAGCCGCCTCCTGCGCGGAAACAGCCTCCGCCGCGCTCGGACGGTTCTCCTCAAGTGCTGTCACGATCCAGGTCTTCTCGATCTTTGAGAGCGTGAGCACTGTCTTTTCCTCCGAAGTGCCGCCGCTTTCGATCTGTTCGTGCAGTTTACCGATGACGATAGGGATCAGGTCGTTGTACAGCTTCTTGTACATTGCCTTCTCCCCTTCCTCGATATAGACATTGACCAGCTCGTCGTAGTGTTCCTTCTGATACTGATCGATCAGTTCCTGCGTCTCTTCGGAGATCGCGGAAGAAGCATCCGGATCATATCCGAGTGTGATCCTGGCTGTAACGGAAGCAGTGTCCTTCTGGACCTTGACGTCCTGTATCTCATAACTCTGGTAGGCGCGCGTTACAAGTTCATCCACATAAGCGTCCACCGCCTTGACTGCTTCCTCGTCAAGTTCCTCTTTATCAATACCCATAGCTGCATAAAACGATTCGGAAAGATGCTGAGGATCCATGAACTGCATCGCTTCGCTCTTCATAAAATCCTCCGACGCGAACTGCGCCGCAGTCTCCTTATCGTTATTCACGATCGCTGTCAAAAAACTGTCAGCCGTTTCGGTAACAGCTTTTTTGTTCATACCGCAGCCTGCCAGCATCAGCACTGAGAATGCGGTCAGCATTACAGTTATCCATTTCTTGCTCATCATATCGATTTCACTTTCCTCCTGCGGATCCAAATAGTTCAGTCATTCTATCATAGAATAGCAGTATATTCAGAATTCGTCAAAACTTTCGTGAAATTTACGAGGATAACGTTCCCTTTTGATCGTTTTATCCGATCTATTCGCTTGAAAAATCAGATTATTGCCTCTTTTTTGAAGCAGATCCGGTCCCTGTAAGGCAAAAGTCTCTCATCTTCCAGATAGGCGGCCGCTTCCTCACTCCTGTTCCAATAATGCATGGGGAACAGGTGCGCGCATGCGATCGTCCTTAAGAACTCCTCGATCGCCATCGGTGCGTACTCGTGGAGCCGGGGATCCAGCGGCAGCATTGCCGCGTCAAAATACAGCCCGCTGATCTTCTCCAGCTGTCTTCTGAATATCTTCAGGGAATACGCGTTGCTGCGCTCTGCGGAATTCTCGCAGCGCCTGGCGTTGAGATCTCCCGCGTGAAAGAAATTACACCCTTCCGCGGTCACGACATAGGCGACGCCTTCATCGTTGGACCTGATCGCGAAGATCTGCGCGCCGAGCGTCCGGTAGTGTCTCCCGGGCTGGACATGCAGGATGTTGTCTCCCTTCCTCTCGGGCGCCGTACAACAGTCCAGCACGTAGCTGATCCGCCCGCAGCGTTTCTCCAGTTCCCATATCCTCGGGGAGTAGTGGTCGGGATGTCCGTGCGTGACGAACACGATCACCTTTTTGGACGTATCAAAAGACGGAAGCTCGCCTGAATACCAATCAAAGATCAACACGGTCTCATTCAGTTCCAGGACAAATCCGCTGTGATAGATATGCGTGATCTTCTTCATCATACTTCTCCGGCAATCTGCTTATTGAGCCAAATGACAGTTTCCTCAAGTCCTTCCTCGGAAAAAGGGAATTCCCTGCTGATCATGGTCTCGGGGTCCGCCGCGCCGTAAGCATAAGGCTCCGGCCACACCGTGGCCTTAAGAACAGCCGGGTCTCTCTTTTCCGGCGGCGTAAAGTGCACGTTCTTCAGAGGATCTATGGCGACCCTGTATCTGGTCCCGTTGCAACTGCCATAATAGGCTTCGCCGTATTCATAGAAATTGATCGAATAGAGTTCGTGAGGCTTGATACTCATAGATTTTTCCCGTGGCATTTCTTGTACTTCTTCCCGGAACCGCAGGGGCAGGGATCATTGGGCAGGATCTTTTTGGCGTTCCGCTTATAGGTCACATTGCCTTCCGCGATGTAGACCGGCTCTTTTTTGCGCCTCAGCGCCTTCTGGTAGGCCTCCTCCATGCCCGCTTCGAGAGCCTGGCGGGGCACCTTGACCTCGTCGAATGTCTCGAGCTTATCAAGGATCGCAGACCTCATTCCGTCTGCTCCAAGCGTCTGAAGCTGGTCCAGGAAAGTCACGATCCTGATGTAGGAGTGCGGATATTTCTCCGCCACATACATCAGCTCCCCGCCATGGCTCTCCAGATATCTGGTCATGTACCACTCATAGGACAGCGCCGTCAGCTTTTCATTCGCATCCTGTCCCTCGTCACCGCTCACAGACACGCGGCTCTCGATAGAAAGGAAGCTCTCCATCATCGCGGAGATCGCATTGTCCTCGTGATACTCATACGACTCGACCGAGCGGTACGCGCTCTCAATGATGTAGTACTGCTCACTGTCCAAAAGATAGCCCCGCTCCTCGATCTCCCTCACCAGCGAACGGAACGGCTCGCGGAAAGTGCGGACCGTCAGCGCTGTGCTCAGATAGGAGATGTTCCTTGCGAGTCTTTGCTGCATTGCCGCATCAATAGTCGTGAGGGAAAGAAAGCGCTCGTAGACGCCAATGTCAACGGCAGTCTCCATCGCCGCGAGCACCGCGTCGAGATAAAGTACGCGCACGAAGCATCCGTCAAGCACATCCAGGGATACGACTTCTCTCTTTTCTTCCCAGCGCGTCACTTCTTTCCTGTAAGTATCTCTGGCCCTCTGAAGCTGCCCGAGATTCTCCAGACAGTCCCCGTATGCTGTGTAATAAAAGGGATGGTATTCTGACAGCGGGTCGATCTTCTCGAATACCCGCACTGCTTCCCTGTATTCCTTCTGCGCCTGATATGCCTGTCCGAGGCTGATCACCGCATACTCGTCCCCGGGTTCCTTTTCCACTGCCTGCTCCAGATACTCCTGCGCTTCCCCCGCACGGCCCTGCGCCAGTATACTGCGCCCGAGCATAGAGAGGACGTCAGCGTTGCCCGGAGCTGCTTCCAGCATCTCGCGGCAGATCTTCTCCTGCCCCTCATAATCGCTGTCATATTCGCGGTAGAGAGCCTGCCTCATCTGCTCGCGGATCGTCAGCGGCAGCTGCGCCGTATACTGGTCGATCTGTTCCATAAATGAATGCAGGTCACTGCGGACAGTGATCCTTCTCTTGTTTTCCGTTTCCCTGTTCTGTTCTGCCATAGGTCCCTCCGACTTATTCCTCAGCGTTCCGGTCTGCTGCCGGTGTCACGTCCCCGGGATCCGCTTTTTCTTCTCCGTGGAGCTCCAGGACCGGCGTAGTCAGCATGTTCCTTGCCGCGGCCTCCATCTTCTCCACTTCCTTGCTGTCGATGACTTCCCCGATGTCGTCGGAAAGGTCCATGACCGTGATCTTCATCATGTCGTCGTGGGTCGGTGCTTCCATGGCGGCGACGCGGCGCGCCTGGTTCGTGATGATGTCCTCGAACATATTGCGGACTTCACGCGCATTGGCAAAATTCTCCCGCATCTGCATCTTCTTGCTGACAAGACGCGCGCGGACCTGTTTTTTGGCGTCTTCCTCGATCACATAATCATACTTCTTACAGTTGAGCTCGAAGATATCCATCAGCTCGTCGATCGTATAATCCGGGAATTCGATGTATTTGTTGAACCTGGACTTGAGGCCGGGATTGCTGTCGATGAACTTCTCCATCGGTTTCGTGTATCCCGCCACTATGACGACAAGGTCCTTTCTGTGGTCTTCCATCGCCTTGAGCAGGGTGTTGATGGCTTCCTGGCCGAAAGCATCATCTTTCTGCGCCAGCGCGTACGCCTCGTCGATGAACAGGACGCCGCCCAGCGCCTTCTGGATCTGCTCCTGCGTCTTGAGCGCGGTCTGGCCCACATAGCCTGCGACAAGACCGGATCTGTCCACCTCGATCAGCTGCCCTTTCTGCAGCACGCCGATCTGCTTGTACAGTCTCGCGATGATCCTTGCGACCGTTGTCTTGCCAGTCCCGGGATTGCCGGTAAAGACAAGGTGAAGGGATACCGGCACTGCCTTGAGTCCGGCTTCTTCTCTCATTTTCTGGATCTTGACAAAAGCCATGAGTTCCTTGACGTCGTGCTTGATCGTCGTAAGGCCTACAAGGCCGTCCAGTTCCTCCATTGGATCCGTTTCCGGTTCCTTCGGCGCCTCTTCCTGCGCTTTCACTTCCGCACCCGTCGCT
Source organism: uncultured Lachnospiraceae bacterium (assembly GCA_946629175.1). Taxonomy (GTDB): domain Bacteria; phylum Bacillota; class Clostridia; order Lachnospirales; family Lachnospiraceae; genus CAG-791. The sequence goes on from CAMOXN010000032.1 coordinate 10,428, forward strand.
GTCTGTACAGGTGCTTCCCCCGGCTTGTTCACCGGCTGGGATACCTGCTGCGTTCCGTCCGGATTCATCGCGGTCGGATCGATCTGACCCAGATCGCCCATCATATTCGCCAGCTCCTCCATCCTCTTTCTGTTCGAGTCCGTGATCTCCTGTGACAGCTCATCGGTCCTGGACATGAGATCCTTCGCCTCCTGGAGCGCTTTTCTGGCGTCGTCTACCGGATTCGGGTGCTTTTTTCTCACCCGGTCAAGAAGTTCCGCGGCAGTAGGCTCCCCGCTCTTTCTTGTCTGTGAAGACTGAGTACCGTTTCCGGAAACTCTTTTCTTCGAGCTCTCAGTATTTTTCACGGAATCCTTTTCCGAACTGCTGCCGGAGGGATCCGTGATGAGAGACCCGAACAGTTCACCGTACAGGTTCCCCAGCAGGTTCTTCTCCGCATTCGTAAGGTTTTCCAGCCTCTCGAGCTCTTTTTTCGTCCTCTTATCCATCTCTTACCCTCCATACCGAAGCGCTTCTGCATGATCCTTCATTGCCAGGCCTCAATACCTGCTGACACGTAATTAACCCCTGTTCAGTCCAGATACCGCGCGATCTCTTCCACGTCTTTCGCGAACAGGAAGCGGCTCCTGCTTTCGCGGTCCAGAAAGCCCTCACTGACCATTCTGTCCAGCATCACCTTGAGCGGATCGTAGAAACCGTCGAGATTCAGGACAAGACACGGTCTGTCGTTGTGTCCCAGCCGGATCTGCGACATCACTTCGGCGATCTCCTCCAACGTTCCTGTTCCGCCGGGAAACGCGATATAGGCGTCCCCCCTCTCGATCATGATCGCTTTTCTCTCCGCCATCGTATCCGTGACGATGAGCTCATTGATCCCGTCGTGCTGCAGGCAGCTTTCGACAAAGAAGCCCGGCTCCACGCCGATGACTTCCCCGCCGGCCTGAAGTACAGCCTCTGCCAGTTCCCCCATCAGCCCGATCCGGCTCCCTCCGTAGATCAGCCGATGTCCGCTCCTGCCGATCCATGTCCCGAGCCTTATTACTTCTCTAAGGTATTTAGGATCGCTCCCCATGGCGGATCCAAGATATACTGTAATGTTCATACAATGTCTTTCTTAGCAAATAGAGTCTGTTATTAGAGGGAGCCGTGTCCCGGGAAAATGCTTTTCGATGAGCGAAGGGAGAAACCTTAGTGATTCCTAGCGAATGAAAGGCGTTTTTCCGGGATATGGCTCCCTCAATATTCAGCTTTATTTGATCATGCTTTCCAGCACAGCAGGAGCCGCCTTCAGCGCATTGTCGATGCCTGCGGGGTTCTTGCCGCCTGCCTGCGCCATATTGGGACGTCCGCCGCCGCCACCGCCGACTTCCTTCGCGATCGCCTTGATCAGGTTCCCCGCATGGGCGCCTTTCTTCACCGCGTCGTCAGTCGCCATGGTCATCAGGTTGACCTTGCCGCCCTTCTCGGAGATGAGGAGGATCACACCGCCGCCGAGCTTTTCCTTGAGCTGGTCGCCCAGGTCGCGGAGGCCGTTCATATCAACATCCTTGAGGGAAGAAGCAAGGAATTTCACACCCTTGATCTCCACCACCTTGTCCATGACGTCGCCGAGAGCGCTCTGCGCCTCCTTGGCTTTCAGGGACTCGTTCTCGCTCCTCACAGCCTTGAGCTCGTCCTGGAGCTTTTTAATGTGATCAGCAAGAGTATCGGGCGTAGCCTTCACCATGGAGGCCGCCTCGTGCATCTTCTTTTCGAGATCCTCGTAATAAGCGCGCACGTTGTCGCCGGTCAGTGCCTCGATCCTGCGCACGCCTGCTGCAACGCCGTTCTCGGACAGTATTTTGAACTGGCCGATCTGGCTGGTATTCCTGACGTGTGTACCGCCGCAGAGCTCTGTGGAGAACTCGCCCATCTTCACAACGCGGACTTCGTCGCCGTATTTCTCGCCGAACAGCGCCATAGCGCCGCTCTTCTTGGCGTCTTCAATGCCCATGATCGCGGTCTTGACATCAAGGCCGTCGGAAATCTTCTCGTTGACAAGATCCTCCACTGCCTTGATCTCTTCGGGCGTCATCGCCTGGAAGTGGCTGAAGTCGAACCTTGTGCGATCCGCATCCTGGTAGGAGCCCTTCTGCTCGACGTGCGTGCCCAGGACAACGCGGAGCGCTTTCTGCATAAGGTGCGTCGCGCTGTGGTTGCGGCAGGTGTCACGGCGGTTCCTGGCATCGACACTAAGCGTGACGACATCGCCCACCTTGAACATGCCGCTCTCCACTACACCGATATGCGCGATCTTGGAACCGGAGACGTGCTCGGTCTTCTCGACCTTGAACGTGTTCTTTCCGCTTGTGATCACGCCGATATCGCCGATCTGTCCGCCCATTGTGGCATAGAAAGGGGTCTCCTTGGTGATGATTGCCGCGCGCATTCCGTCCGTGACAGCTTCAGCGACTTCGTCGGGCTCTTCGCCGTCCTCGTGAAGCGCTGCCAGCGCGATGATCTCGCTGTCCTCAGTCAGTTTGTCGTAGCCGTCGAATTCGGAGCACATAGAAGCATCCATCTGGTCGTAGACAGTCGCTTCCTTGCCGCTCATGGAAGTCTTGATCCAGCTTCCCTTGGATTTCTCTCGCGCTTCCGCTCTGGCCTTCTCAAAGCCCTCGACATCCACGGTAAATCCGTTCTCCATAAGGACGTCCTGCGTGGAGTCGATCGGGAATCCGTATGTATCGTAGAGAAGGAAAGCGTCGTCGCCGCCGAGCTGCGTGCTGCCCTCAGCGCGGAGCTTCTCCATCATGCCGGCCAGTATATCGAGGCCCTGGTCGATGGTCTTGGCGAAGCGCTCTTCCTCGATCGCGAGGTTCTTGAGGATGAATACCTTCTTCTCCTCGAGCTCGGGATAGCCGCCCTTGGAGCCCTCAATGACCGCCTCAGCGAGCTTGGTCATGAAAGCGCCCCCAATGCCGAGCTTCCTGCCCTGGCGGATCGCGCGGCGGATCAGACGGCGGAGAACATAGCCTCTGCCCTCGTTGCTCGCCATGATACCATCGGAGATCATGAAGGTAGCGGAACGGATGTGGTCAGTGATAATACGGACAGAAACGTCCGTCTCATGGTCCTTGCCGTACTCGCAGCCTGCCAGCGTGCAGACTTCATCCCTGAGCGCGCGGACTGTGTCCACGTCAAAGAGGGAAGCGACATCCTGTACAGCGACAGCAAGGCGCTCCAGTCCCATGCCGGTATCGATATTTTTGTGCTCCAGCTCTGTGTAATTGCCATGTCCGTCGTTGTCGAACTGTGAGAAAACGACGTTCCAGACTTCCATGAAGCGGTCGCCTTCGCCGCCCATGACGTCCTCAGGACCGTTGCCCCACTTCTCGCCGCGGTCGTAATAGATCTCGGTGCAGGGGCCGCAGGGACCTGAGCCGTGCTCCCAGAAGTTGTCCTCCTTGCCGAACTTGTAGATGCGTTCCGCCGGAATGTGCATATCATTGAGCCAGATGTTGTAGGCCTCGTCATCGCCTTCATAGACAGAAGGATAGAGCCTTTCGGGATCCAGGCCGACCCACTCGGTCAGAAATTCCCATGCCCACGGGATCGCCTCTTTTTTGAAATAGTCGCCAAAAGAGAAATTGCCCAGCATCTCGAAGAAAGTGCCGTGGCGCGCCGTTTTGCCGACGTTCTCAAGGTCGCCCGTGCGGATGCACTTCTGGCAGGTCGTCACGCGCGTTCTGGGCGGGATCTCCTCGCCTGTGAAATAAGGTTTCATGGGAGCCATTCCCGAGTTGATGATCAGAAGGCTCTTGTCATTGTGGGGCACCAGAGAGAAGCTGTTCAGTCTGAGGTGTCCCTTGCTCTCAAAGAACTTCAGGAACATTTCGCGAAGTTCGTTTACGCCGTAGTATTGCATAATTTCTTATATCCTCCAAAATATGCGCGTAGTAATGAGCCATGCACGGATAGGACGAAATCCATACGCTGGGTGCTTGCACACAGGCGGATGGATTTCGGACCGGACGTATACGGTGAATACCGCGACAGGTTCGAGGCCATAGGCCTCGAACCTGTCGGCATGGCTCATTAATTTGCGTCCACCGTTCAGAAATCGAACTTGTCAGCGAACCAGGCATCCAGCTCGTCGATCGGGACACGGACCTGCTCCATGCTGTCCCTCATGCGGATCGTGACGGCCTTGTCGTTCTCGGACTCGAAGTCGTAGGTCACGCAGAAAGGTGTGCCGATCTCGTCCTGCCTTCTGTATCTCTTGCCGATGTTGCCTCTGTCGTCGTACTCGCAGTTGAACTTTTTGCTCAGCTTCTTGTAGATGTCAAAAGCCTGCTCGTTCAGCTTCTTGGAAAGAGGGAGCACACCGACCTTGACAGGTGCCAGCGCGGGATGGAAGTGCATGACGGTTCTCATGTCGCCGCCTTCGAGCTGCTCCTCGTCATACGCCGCGCAAAGGAACGCGAGCGTCACACGGTCTGCGCCCAGTGAAGGCTCCACGACGTAAGGCACATATTTCACTTTTTTGACATCGTCAAAATAGCTCATATCTTCACCGGATACGTTCTGGTGCTGGGTCAGGTCGTAATCGGTCCTGTCCGCGATGCCCCACAGTTCGCCCCAGCCGAAGGGGAACAGGAACTCGATGTCCGTCGTCGCCTTGGAATAGAAGGAGAGCTCTTCCTTGTCGTGGTCTCTCATTCTGGTCTCCTCGGGCTTCAGGCCGAGCTTCATCAGCCAGTTCCAGCAGAAATCTTTCCAATAGGCGAACCACTCGAGGTCCGTATCGGGCTCACAGAAGAATTCCATCTCCATCTGCTCGAACTCGCGGGTCCTGAAAGTAAAGTTGCCGGGCGTGATCTCGTTGCGGAAAGACTTGCCGATCTGGCAGATGCCGAACGGGATCTTCTTGCGGGATGTTCTCTGCACGTTCTTGAAGTTGACGAAGATGCCCTGCGCGGTCTCGGGTCTCAGATAGACAGTAGATGTGCTGCTCTCTGTAACGCCCTGGAAGGTCTTGAACATCAGGTTGAACTGGCGGATATCAGTCCAGTGGAACTTGCCGCAGCTCGGGCAGGGAACGCTGAACTTGTTGATGAAGCTCATCATCTCGTCATTGGTCCAGCCGTCCACGCTGCCGTCGAGGGTCATCTCATGCTCTGCCGCATAGTCCTCGATCAGTTTGTCCGCACGGAATCTCTCGCCGCAGGCCTTGCAGTCCATCAGCGGGTCGGAAAAGCTTGCAAGGTGTCCGCTCGCCACCCAGGTCTGGGGGTTCATCAGGATCGCGCAGTCAACGCCTACGTTCTCGGGGCT
>CAMOXN010000033.1 GCA_946629175.1 uncultured Lachnospiraceae bacterium
GGTCAAATGACCCGCACATTTTCTCCATGGAAAACGATCATTCAGCCGTATAATTAGACATAAGCTGAATTTCAGTTTCAGCGAATAAACAATAAAGACATAAATCGTTTATAAGGAGAAATAAAATGAAAAAAGTGATATCTATACTGTTGGCAATCGTTCTGTCAGTCACAATGCTGGCGGCTTGCGGCAATAGCGGCAATGGCGGCAACGGCAGCGGTTCCGGTTCAGGCTCCGGATCAGCGTCCGGCGCCGAATCCGCTGTGGATGAAGCAGCTGTGATCGAGTCTCTCAGTACACTTGGAGACGCAATGGCCTTGGAATCAAGCGACATCCAGACGGCGGTCTATGACGGCAAAGCGATCTATGCGTTCAAGCTGGGCGACACCTTTTACCGCGCAAGGGCGAGCATTTCGCCGGAAGATGAGCAGGCCTACATGGACATAGATTACATGGATGATGATTACGAAGAGCAGCAGAAGAATATCCTGTCACCGCTCGTGATCGACCAGATCGACAACCTGAGCCTGCAGATGCTGAGCCAGGAAGAACTCGATGCGCTCGTCGGCAAGACGGGTCAGGACCTTCAGGATGCCGGATGGACATGCAGCGGCCACAATTTGGACGGCATGGAGTTTTGGATGGAGTACGGCCCGTTTGTATACACGGTGGTCTTTGACGGGAATGTCCCGGAGTCGGAGTACGAGACTTTCGACGACGTAGAAGATACCAGGACGATGACTGTCAAGTCGGTCAGGTTCAACGGTCTTGGCGATGCGACCAACATAGAATAAGCATAGAATATTGAAAAAAGAGAGAGCTGTCGCACTAAGGTTCAAGATTTTCTTGACTTGAAACATTGAAATACTGTCAATAATAAAAGGATTCTCAATTCCGGGAGGAATGCTCCTAAGATTGAGAATCCTTTGTTTTTTGGTTCACGCGCAACAAGCGCACTCTACCGGATCCGGAAGATCTGCCCGCACCATCAGAGCCGGCAGTCCCTGTGGATGACGGAAGCGTCCATCCTACCAAGATCCGTGCATCCCGTATACGCCATCGCCTTGGCCAGCTCGCCCCTTGCCTTTGTGAGATAAGCGCAGACGCCGTTCTCCCTGTCGTTCGTGTAGGCCGCCATCAGTGGCCTTCCGATACAGACGCCTTTCGCTCCGAGCGCGATCGCTTTGAACGCGTCCATTCCGCTTTGGATCATGCAGTCGACGAATACCGGCACGTCTTCGCCCGCCAGCTTAGCGATCTCAGGCAAAATATAGAGCGGCGGCAGCGCATATTCGATCCTGTTATTGTGGTGCGAGACGACCATCCCTTTCACGCCGGCTTTCAGCGATTCCTCCGCGTCGTACAGGCTGAGCACGCCTTTCGTGATGAGAGGAAGATCCGTGGACCTTACGATCTGCGCGAGTTCCTCCGTGGTCAGCGCTTTCATTTCTTCATCGTCCACGATGTCGGGGGAACCGTCCTCGGAAAAAGGATGGTCGATATCGATGCCGACCGCGAGCAGTCCCAGCTTTTGGGCGTGCTCTATTCTGGCATAGATGAGATCCCTGTTCTTATAGGGCTTGATGATCTCGACCAGACGCACGCCTGTCCCGGCAAGCATCTCGATCTCGCTTTCTTCCGCCGCCCCGTACCACATGACGCATCCGGCCTTTTTGGCGCCGAGCGCGATCCCGCGGGCCATGCCGCCCTCCCCGAACTGTTCGAGGTGGGACAGAGCCGCCGTCATGATCGGGGACGCGAATGTCTCACCGTACAATGTGAACGCGGTGTCGGGATTGTCTGAATTCATATAGCGTGTTTCGATTAGAAGGGAATCCAGATAGTTTCTTGTGATCCTGTTGGAATTACCAGCCTGTGACATAGTAATGCCTCCTTTCTGAATCTGCTATCTTTATATAAGAGCATTATAATGTGACGGGAGCAGATGTGAGTATGGAAAAATGCATCGTGTTCCTAACATAGGATGTTTTTGGAACGTTCACCCAAAAACATTGTAAGATTGCAGTTAATGTGGTATAAGAAATTAATTATTTCTAAACATGTAAACAGGTCATATTATGTCATTTAAATGTTTTTTTGACAAAGAAGCGGAGCGCTGCAGTGGAAAACGATGGAATGTTCAAGAAAATAAAAAACAGATCGGTCGTCCAGACAGTTGTTGACAGCATTACCAAGGCGATCATTACCGGAGACCTTAAACCGGGAGATAAGATTCCCACAGAGATGGAGCTGGCAGAGAGCTTTGGCGTAGGACGAAATTCCATCAGAGAAGCGATCAAGATCCTGGTCTATTACGGTGTATTGGAGATCAGAAGGGCAGAGGGGACATTTGTATGTGACGGATTCAAGAACATCATGATCGATCCTATGGTATACGGCGTGATCCTGCATCAGGCACGGGATTACGTGAATCTCATGGATCTCCGGCAGATGATGGAAGCCGGTGCCGTGAGACTCGCGATCGCCAAGTACAATGAAGAGGATCTTGAAAAACTGCGTGAAAAACTGGAAATACTCGGGGATGAGATCCGAAAAGGTCCTGAAAATGCCGAGAATGTGTTCATAGCAGATAATGTTTTCCATGATACGCTCTCTGAGATGGGACACAATCCCATCGTTGACAGGTTGAGCAGCATTGTCCGCGAAATGACACACAAGATGCGCTATCAGAGTGTCAGGAACATGCTTGAGTCAGGCCGCGGCCGGGAGCTGTATGAAGCGCACGAAAAGATCTGCAGGAAGATCTGTGAGCGGGACCTGAACGATCTCGATACGGACATCCGGAGAACGTATTTCCGGGACGAGGCGGGGATGGACGACGACTCTCAGGAGACGGAATAAGACAGCAGAAGGCCTTCCGGAGCAAACGCTCCGGAAGGCCTTTTCTTGGAGGGCATAGAAACACTGCATCTTGTTAAGAGTTGCGGGCACGGGGCGAACGAGGCATATCGTTCGCCCCGTGAATCAGCTTGGGAAAATGACACCCTGACAAATGAGGAGTATGAAGGGAGGTAAGGTCTCTGGAAGAGGGATGGAATGCAGAGTTCCGGCATGGTAAAATGGGAGTCGGGGGACAGCCCCTGACTCAAAGGAGGGAGACATGAAAATATTACTTGCAGGAGCATTCGGCAATCTGGGTATTGAGATCCTGAAGGTACTCGTTGAGGGCGGGCACGAGATCATTGCGGCGGATCTCAAAGAGAAAGAGAACAACGGCTTGGAAGGGAAATACACATTCCGCGCCATTGACGCGACCAGAAAAGATACCCTGAAAGGGATCTGCGACGGCGTCGACGTCGTCATCACGACGATGGGCCTCACCGCCGCTTCCACGAAGTTCACCGCTTACGACATCGATTATAAGGGAAACCTGAACCTTTTGGAGGAGGCCATGGCCTCAGGGGTCGGAAGTTTTAATTATATATCCGTCATTGCCTGCAAAGAACCGGGCGCGGAGAAAGTGCCGATGCTGCATGCCAAGGCCATGTTCGAGGACGAACTGCTAAAGAGCGGCATCGAGTACGTGATCTACCGTCCGACCGGCTATTTCTATGACATAGCCAAGGTCTTCAAGCCCTATGTGGATAAGGGCGAAATGCAGCTCCTGAAAGGCTATCACAACGTGAAAGCCAATGTGGTGGACTGCCCCGACTTTGCGGCATTTATCGTTGAGCACATGCTGGATACGAACGCTATCTACGAGGTCGGCGGGAAGGAGACCTACACCTACGAGGAGATGGCGAAGCTCTGCTTCCGGGCGGCCGGAAAGCCCGTCATCATCAAGGACAGCCCGATCTGGATGTTCAGTATTCTGGCCAATCTGCCGGCGATCAGAAAGGCCGGCAAGCATGACATCATCCTGTTCTCCAAGTGGACGCTCTCCCACGACCTTGTGGGCAGGGATGTGGTCGGAGACCATTCTTTCAAGGAATACATCAAGGAGTATTTCGGGGCAAAATAGTGAATAAGCTCACATTTCAGGGAGATGCGCTGAGCGCGTCTTCAACAGGTTCTTGCCAGTGCCCGCTGTACGGGCATCACCGCAAGAGTGAATTGTCCCGCATTTCCGGTTTACATTAAAAGGACTCGCATAACAGCATCTGCATCTGTGACAAGGAGGAAATGACAATGCTCCATATGGATCCCACATATATCGGTAAAGTCTGGCCGGCCTTCATGTGGACAGTGACTGCCGTATCGGCGCTGGGCTGCTGCATGGGCTTTCATGAGTTCGTGTGGTTCATGTCCGTAGGCTATGGATTTGCGGTCATGTGCATCGGGCTTTTCCATCTGATCTTCGGCTTCGCGGCAAGGAGCCTCACCCCTGCGACAACGATCATGGCGGTTCTTTTCGCGGTCTACGGATACAGGCTGGGAGGATATCTCCTGAAACGGGAGCTGACGAATGCGGCCTACCGCAAGACGCTGGAGGCCACCGGATCCACAAAACGCATGCCGATCCCGGTATCGCTGTTCATGTGGATCTTCTGCACGTGGCTGTACGTCGCGGAGACTTCAGCAGTGACTTATCGGATCATGAACCAGGTAAGCGATAATCTCTTCGCGTGGATCGGCATAGTCATCATGGCGGCAGCCATCATTGGGGAGGCAACGGCGGACCGGCAGAAATCGGCTGCCAAGAAAGTTAACCCTAAGCGCTTCTGTGACACTGGGCTTTACAAGTACGTACGCTGCCCGAACTATTTTTCCGAGATCCTTTTCTGGTTCGGTGTGACGGTTTCCGGAATCGGCGCCGTGCAGGGCAGGCAGTGGATCATGGTGCTCATTGCTTTCGTCCTCATCACGTACGTAATGTACAACTCCGCGCAGCGGCTGGAACTGCGGCATGAGAAGACTTACGGGCTCGACCCGGAGTATCAGGAGTATTCCGATACCGTGCCGCTCCTTTTCCCGTTCACCAGGCAGTATCATTCCATGAAGGTCTACAGGGATTAGAGATATTTTTATTATCATATAAAGGAGAAAAGACAACATGAGCAAACACATGGATATCGGACAGTATACAGTCACTGCGCTAAAGCGCTATTTTGACCTGGTCCCCAAGGACCTCGGAGCGGACGCGCACCTCTCGAAACGCGGAATGACGTTCGACACGAAGAGTTGGGAAATTAAAGGCGCAGGCCACCTGTGCGTGATGCGCATGAACGCGTTCCTGGGACTGATGAAGATGGAGACCGTCGTGATCGCTCCTTTTGAAGCTGACCTGCCGCTTTTCAACGCGGACTGGGTGAATGCTTTCGGGAAGGAGACCTTCATCTCGGAGCTCTACGACACACAGCTCGAGCCGTGGCCGGAAGAGGCGCAGAAGAAGTTCGAAGAGATCAAGGGCGGTTACACCGACATTGAGGACTATTCGTCAGGGGAGCACTGGTACGACGAGGTCCTGTACCCCGTGTCATTCCACAAGAAAGGGAAAGGCCTGACGGACCGCTTTAACAGTGCGGCTAAGGAGTACATCGACCTGTTCGCGGCGGAGCTCGCGGCGGCGGAGAAATGCCCCGCAGAGCAAAAAAGAGAACGCGTGCGCGGCTTTGCCCAAAAGCTCGCCTCGAACGACGGGCCGGCAGTCAGTATGATGGCCAAGCTGTTCGGGAAGGAAACAATGAGAAGGATCGTTATGAAGCATATGTACGGGGTATGAGAACAGGAGGGAAAATAAAAAACAGAATAACAAGAGAATTATTATCACTGATGTTGATCTTAACAATGGTGATGCCCCTGATCGGATGCGCGGCGAATTCGCCCCAGACCGGGACAAATGAAGCGCAGGCGGGCGACGCCGCACAGGAGCCTGCAGGCGAAGCGAAAGCTCAAGAGGCCGCGAGTGAAGCGCAGGGTGGCGACACCGCGCAAGATCCTGCGGGCGAAACGCAAGAGCCTGCCCAGGCAGACGCCGGCGAAGCCGAGGACAAAGACACCGCCGGTGAAGCGCAGGAGGGCGGCACCGCCCAAGCATCTGCCGGCGAAGCCGCTGACGACCCGGAGATCCGCGAACTCATCTCCCAAATGACGACGGAAGAAAAGCTGTCGCAGATGATGATCGTCACCCTCAGGTCCGACGTGTCCAACACAGAGATCGTATCTGAGATCAGCAAGGACTACACCGATCTCATTCAGAAATATGATTTCGGCGGCATCATCCTGTTCGCCGGGAATATCGTTGACCCCGCGCAGACCGTGACGCTCATTCACGACTGCCAGGAGGCAGCTGTGAGCTCCGCGCACGGCATTCCTATGTTCGTCTGCGTGGATCAGGAGGGAGGCAGGGTAAATCGTGTAAGTTTCGGAACGACCGGTTCCGGAAATATGGCCCTGGCGGCGTCCGGAGATAAGGCTCTTGCGGTGGAAAGCGCCAAAATGATGGGCGAAGAGATCAGGGCCCTCGGATTCAACATGGATTTTGCCCCGGTCTCCGATGTGAACAGCAACCCGGCCAACCCGATCATAGGCGTACGCTCTTTCTCCGACGATCCGCAGATCGTGTCTGAATACGTCACAGCCTTTATCAAAGGCCTCGACGATGCCGGTATCTGCACGGCTATCAAGCATTTCCCCGGCCACGGAAACGTGGGAGAGGACAGCCACACGCATCTCCCCTGTTCGGAATTTGACCTCGATGAGATCAGGAACTGCGACCTGATCCCCTTTCAGGCAGGTATCGACGCGGGCTCGGACATGATCATGACAGCACACATCCAGTTCCCCGAGATCGAGAAGGAGACTTATGTTTCGATCAAGGACGGCAAGGAGGTCTACCTCCCTGCGACTCTGTCCCGCACGATCATCACCGGACTTCTGCGCGAACAGATGGGCTATGACGGAGTCGTGATCACGGATGCCATGGATATGGGCGCGATCACCGCGCACTTTGACCCGATCGACGCTGCAGTCATGGCGATCAACGCCGACGTCGATATCCTGCTGTGTTCGGCAGACCTCTATAAGGACCAGAATACAGACACTTTTCAGTCTTTTGACAACTACATGGCTGATCTGGCCGCGAGAGTGGAAAACGGCGATATCAAAGAGGAGGAGCTTGACGACTCGGTCTACAGGATCCTGGCGCTCAAGAAGGAGAAGGGAATCGTGAAAGACGCTGACCGGGCGCCGCTGGAGGAGCAGATCGCGCTGGCAGAGTCTGCAGTCGGCACCGCGGCCAACCACGCGAGAGAGTGGGAGATCGCGCAGGCGGGGATGACGCTCCTGAAGAACGAGGGGCATGCGCTGCCGGCCGGCGCGGAAGAGTCCGTGCTCATCCTGTACCCGAGCGAGGCCAGACAGCCGTCGGTAGAATATGCGGTAGGCCGGCTGGGCAGAGAGGGGCTGGCGGATCCTTCCAAAGTAACTGCGATCTGTTATGCGGACCTCGCCGCTGATGACGAGGGCCTCGCTGAGGCAGCGTCGGGGTGCGATAAGCTCATCGTTCTGTCGGAGTCTGTGAGCAGGAATGAAGCCTGCGCCGGAGCGATCGCGCAGTTCCATGATGCGGGAAAGCAGGTGGTGCTCCTGTGCCTGAACCTGCCTTACGACGCGGCCTGCTATGAGGATGCGGACGCGGTCCTCTGCGCGTATCAGCCTTCCGGAAGCGCGCACGACGAAGAGGGGAACGGCCCCTTCAATCTGAATGTGGCGGTCGCGCTCTGCACCGCTTATAACGAGTCGGTTCCTTCCGGGACGCTGCCCGTCAATGTGCCGAAGGTCACTGCGGGGTCAAATGACTCCGGAGGTCCAATTACCTTCGAAGATGAACTGCTCTATGAGCGGGGATTCGGACTGGAACTGTGGGGAGATTGAGCGCGGCATTGATGTAAGAAAGAGGTACTGCCCATGAAATTCGTACACATATCCGACCTGCATCTGGGAAAACGGATCTATGACTTCAGCATGCTCGACGACCAGAAGCACATTCTTGGAGAGATCCTCAAAGTGATCGACAGCGAGGCGCCGGACGCCGTCCTCATCGCCGGGGATGTATACGACAAGAGCATTCCTTCGATCGAAGCGGTGGAACTCCTGGACGATTTCCTTTACGAGTTATCGGGCCGGGATCTGCAGGTGTTCCTTATCAGCGGCAACCACGACTCACCGGAGCGGCTGGCTTTCGCTTCCCGGCTGATCTCTCCGACGGGGATCCACCTGTCCCCGGTCTACAGCGGGGCGGTCGAGCCGGTCGTGCTCACAGATGGATCCGGGCCGGTCGATATCTACCTTCTTCCTTTCGTAAAGCCTGCTCATGTGCGCCGCTTCTTTCCGGATGCCAAAATAGAGAGTTATAACGACGCGCTCCGGACCGCGGTGGAGGCTCTCCATATAGACCGCGGCCGGAGGAACGTGCTCGTCACCCACCAGTTCATCACGGGAGCTGCCAGGTCTGATTCGGAGGAGATCTCCGTGGGCGGGACGGACAACGTGGACGCGGCGGTGTTCGACGGATTTGACTATGTGGCGCTTGGCCACATCCACGGGCCGCAGAACATCGGATCTGAAAGGATCCGCTACTGCGGCACGCCTTTGAAGTACTCCTTCTCCGAAGTGAGCCATGAAAAGTCCGTCACTGTGGTCGATATGGGCCAAGACGGGGATCTGACGGTCCGGACGGTTCCCCTCAGGCCGCTGCATGATATGCGGGAGATCGAGGGCACCTATGAGGAGCTGACTTACCGCCCGGCTTATGAGGGGACGAATACCGATGATTATCTTCACATCACGCTCACCGATGAGGAGGATGTTCCGGACGCGATCGGAAAGCTGAGGCTCATCTATCCCAACCTGATGTGCCTTGACTACAACAACAGCCGCACCAGGGCAGCGGGGATGCTGTCCGATATCGCGGACGTGGAGCGCAGGTCCCCGCTCGACCTGTTCGCGGAGTTCTACGAACAGCAGAACGGGCGGCCGATGAGCGATGAGCAGGAGGCTTTTGCCAGGGAGATCATGGAGAAGATCTGGGAGGAGAAATGAGACCTATACGATTGGAAATGTCCGCCTTCGGGCCGTATGCCGGACATACGGTCGTGGATTTTGACAAACTGGGCAGGAGCGGGCTCTATCTCATCACCGGGGACACCGGGGCGGGAAAGACTACGATCTTCGACGGCATCACCTATGCGCTGTATGGCGAAGCGAGCGGGGAGACGCGCGATTCCGGCATGTTCCGCTCCAAGTACGCCGCGCCGGAGACGCCCACGGAGGTCAGCCTGACTTTCGCGTACGGCGGAAAGGAATATACGATAAAGCGAAATCCCGAACAGGACCGCCCCAAGAAGACCGGAACGGGCTTTACGACCCGGAAGGCAGGCGCGGAACTGCTGCTCCCCGACGGCAGGGTGGTCACCAGAAATGCCGATGTCAGGGCCAAAATACAGGAGATCCTCGGGATCGACCGCAACCAGTTCACGCAGATCGCCATGATCGCCCAGGGCGATTTCCTGAAGCTCCTTCTCGCGGATACCAGGGAGCGCCAGGAGATCTTCCGCCAGATCTTCGAGACAAGATACTATCAGGTCTTCCAGGACAGGCTCAAGAGGGAGACATCGGAACTCGATGGCGCGTGCTCGGACAGGAAGAAGAGCATCAGCCAGTATCTGAGCGGTATTAAATGCAGCGGGGAGAGCGCTTTTGGGGCGGAAGCGGAGAAAGCGAGAGAGGGAAAGCTCCCTGTGGAAGAGGTGATCCGCCTTCTCGATGAGATGATCCGTGAAGACCGGGAGGAGCAGGAAGCCCTCGAGATCCGGATCGGCGAGACCAGCGGGCGGCTGGAAGTCATACGGGGAGATCTGCAGCAGGCGGAGCAGCTGGAAGGGCTTAATCGTGACCTGAGAGGACAGGAAGCGGAGCTCCTTGAAAAAGAGGCAGAGGTCTCAGGCCTTAAGAGCGCCTGGCTGTGCGCGCAGGAAGCCCAGCCGGAGATCGACCGGCTTGCGGAGGAGATCACCACACGGCGATCCCAATTTCCCAGGTACGCAAGGCGCGAAGAGCTCCGGAGGCAGCAGGAAGAAGGCGCCGGAAAGCTCTCCCTTGAGATGGACAAGAAAAAAGCGGCGGAGAAAGCTGTTTCGGACGCCCGGAAGCTTCTGGAGGACATGCGCGGGGAGCGCGGTACGCTGGAAAATGCCGGGGAACAGAGAGAACGCCTGGCGGGGCAGGAAAAGGAAGCGAAAAGCCGGCGCGATGAGCTGAAGGAGCGGTGTGAACAGCTGGAAAAGTTCGAAGCGCTTTCTGCAGAAAGGGCAGCGAAAGGGGAGAGCCTTGCTTCACTGAAGGAAGCTCTTGACAAAGCGAAGGAAAGGCAGCCGGAGGCGGATGCCCTTCAGGAGAAGATCACGCGGATCGAGGCCGAACTGCCGGAATACGGGGAACTTGAAAAACTTCGCAGTGACCTGCTCGGCACAGATACGAAGCTCCGGAATGCGGCGTCTTCCAAAGAGCGGGAGAGCCGGAAACTCGAAGTCTGCGGAAAAGCTCTCGAAGACTGCAAAAAGGAACTGCAGGCTCTCGCGGATGCAGACGCGAACCTGGAAAAGCTTGCGGGGCAGCTGGACCAGCTGGAGGAGAGGAAAAAGCGTCTCGGCAAATTGCAGGGCGTGCTTGCGGAACATGAAGTTCTGAAGGAACAGTATAGAGAAGCGAGAGATGTTTACGAGACAGCTGCCGCTGCGGCAGATGCCAGCCGGAACAGGTATCTTAAGATGCACCGAGCATTTCTGGACGAACAGGCCGGGCTTCTGGCACAGACCCTTCGTCCCGGAGAGCCTTGCCCTGTCTGCGGCTCAACGGATCATCCCATGCCGGCAGGAGTCTCCCCTGAAGCGCCTACAGAGGCAGAACTGGAGAGCGCGGAAAGGTGCGCGAAGGCAGATCAGGAAACAGCGGAAGCGGCCAGCAGGAAAGCAGGCGAATGCAACGCAACTCTGAAAGCAAAGCGGGGCGAAGCCGATGACCGGATCGGTGAACTCCTTGGCGGATGCCCGTTCGAGGAAGCGGAGGGCAGGCTCGCCGAGCTGAAAAAAGAGATCGGGAAGGACGTGCGCTCCCGCAACGGTCAGCTGGAGATCGAGAAAAGCCGGGTCTCCCGCAGGAAAGAGCTGGAAGAAAAACTTCCGGGACTGGAGAGAGATCACGATCAGTGCCGGAAAGCCCTTCAGGACTTAGAGACCGAGATCGCCTCTTTATCGGCCGGGAAGGAAGGAATGGTAAAGAGGATCTCGGCGCTCACCGCGAAGCTTGCCTATGAGAGCCGACAGAAGGCGGAAAAAGCGAAAACAGAGATGTCCTCCGCGCGGGACGAGATCAGGGATCTGCTCGTTAAGGCACAGGAGGACCACGACTCCCTGAGAGAAAAAGTCAACCTTATGGAAGGACAGCTCTCACAGATGAGAGAGCTCCTGTCACTTTCCGAAGAAGAACTGAAGGCCCTGCCGCAGATCATTGAAAAGGCCAGGGCAGATATAGAAGGTGCCGAACTGATCCTTCAGAAGTTAGGGGAGCAGATCGTCACCGAGGAAGCCCGCCTGAAGAGAAGGCAGGAACTCGACGAAAAGATCCCCGAAGCGGTAAAAGCACTCGAGAAGCGGGAGACGGAACTCGGGGAGCAGAATATTTTGACAGAACAGCTGTCCGTGGAGCAGAGCAGGAGGCAGACCGAGATCGATACGCTTTCCGGGGACCTGCCCTTCGCAAGTGAGAAGGAGGCGCGGGAGAAGCAGTCCGGGGACGAGAGGCGGAAAGAGGCGATGGAGAACGCCCTGAGAGAAACGAAGGAGCGTTACGAAGCCGGGCAGACGGACCTGGCAGAGCGAAAGGCGCGCATCGGCCAGCTGAAAAAGCAGATCTCCGAAAAAGAGGCGCCGGACAAAGAAAAGCTGCTCGCGGAAAAGCAGGCGCTCACGGAGCTCGGCGAAAAAGACGGCGTGACTGCGAAGCAGATCTACAACCGCCTGAGCGCCAACACCGAAATACTCGGACACATTACGGAAGGAGCGGCTGAGCTGGCCGGGCTGGAGCGCCGCTACCAGTGGGTCAGGGCGCTGTCCGACACAGCGAACGGGAGGCTGACCGGGAAAGAGAAGATCATGCTCGAGACCTATGTCCAGACGACGTATTTTGACCGGATCATAGCGAGGGCGAACAGGCGGCTTCTGGTCATGTCCGGCAACCAGTATGAGCTCAGGCGGAGGAAGACAGCGGAGAGCAACCAGTCCCAGAGCGGCCTGGAGCTGGACGTCCTCGATCATTACAACGGCACGATGCGCAGCGTCAGGACGCTGTCCGGCGGAGAGTCCTTCAAGGCGTCCCTTTCCCTTGCGCTGGGCCTTTCGGACGAGATACAGTCTTCGGCGGGCGGGATCCGGCTCGACACGATGTTCGTGGACGAGGGGTTCGGCTCCCTCGACGAGGATTCCCTGCGCCAGGCGATCCGCACGCTGCTCGACCTGTCGGAGAGCGACCGGCTGGTGGGGATCATTTCCCATGTCGCGGAGCTGAAGGAGCGGATCGACAAGCAGATCGTTGTCACCAAGGAGAAGACCGGCGGAAGCAGGGTGGAGATCGTGGTTTAGAGCGCGACCGGCAGGCCCGGGCTGTGATCGCACGATCAAACTGCCGATTGACAAATCTTTCCGGAAATTTTATATTAGCGATGTATGAGGGAGTAGCTTGCACGGAATGTGTAACATATTTTCGTCAATACGGGAGCGGCGCTCCCCGGAATGTGTTCTAAGAAGCGAGACTTTTACTGCAATGTTTGTTGCAGTAAAGGTCTCTTTTTTTTCGCAGCGAAGCCCGAAACGAAAGCAGCCGGCCAACGCGTCATCAGGAGGTAACACATGAAATTAATTGCTCTGGTCCTTTTCGTTCTTATGTATGTGCTCATGATCACAAAGCCAAAATACCGCCCTTACTACGCATTGGGCACCGGCGTGATCTTCCTTCTCTCCGGGATCCTTCCCTTCGCGCAGCTTCCTTCCGTGATCAACTGGAATGTCCTGATGATGATCACCGGAACGATGGTACTCGTCGACTTCTTCATCGCTTCCAAAATGCCGAACCTCATGGCAGACATCCTGCTCGACAAGTGCCCCAACGTCATGTGGGTGACCATCAGCATGTCCCTTTTCTCCGGCGCCATCTCGGCTTTCATCGACAATGTCGCCACTGTCCTTATGGTCGCGCCTGTCGGACTCGCAGTCTGCAGGAAACTGAAGATCAATCCTGTCGGTATGATCATCTCCATTGCGGTCTCTTCCAATCTGCAGGGCGCCGCGACCCTCGTCGGTGATACGACTTCCATCATGCTGGGCGACTACGCCCGCATGAATTTCATGAATTTCTTCTGGATGGACGGAAAGCCGGGGATGTTCTTCGCCGTCGAGCTCGGCGCGCTGGCCACGGTCCCGATCATGATGATCCTGTTCGGCAAGAATCGCGAGCCGGTGTCCTCGAAGGAAAGGACGGCCGTCACAGACTACATCCCCACATTCATGCTCCTTCTGATGGTCGCCGCCCTCATCACAGCGTCTTTCATCCCCAATACACCGGACATCACGAACGGCGCGATCTGCTGCATACTTGGGATCGTCACGGCCGTCCTCGATTACATGAGGAACCGCAAGACGGAGAACGCACGCCGCACAGTGCAAAATATTGATTTCGAGACGCTCCTCCTGCTCCTCGGCCTCTTTGTCGTCATCGGAGGCATTACGGAGGCAGGCATTATCACGGACTTTGCCAACGCGATCGTAAAGATTGGAGGAAGCAGCCTGTTCCTTCTCTATACCATCATTGTGTGGGGATCTGTCCTGATCTCCGCATTTGTTGATAACATTCCCTATGTGGCGACCATGCTGCCGGTACTTACCGTTGTCACCACGCAGCTGGGAGTGAATCCGAACCTTCTCTATTTTGGCCTGCTGTGCGGCGCGACGCTGGGCGGCAACCTGACGCCGATCGGGGCATCCGCCAACATCACGGCAGTCGGACTGCTTAAAAAGGAGGGCTATGAGGTGGGATTTCCGGATTTCATGAGGATCGGGGTCCCCTACACGCTCACGGCCGTGGTGGTCGGATATCTGTTCATTTGGTTTTTCTGGGCGTGAGGTGTCAAGGACGACGGTTCTTCTGACATATTTGAAATGGGCGGCCTGCAAAACTATTGATTGATGTTTTGCAGGTCGTTTTTGTGTGAAAACTTCCGGCAGATGGTACAATGTGTACATGGACGAAGTTGGTCACGTTGCTGAAGGAATCAATTCTACGAGAGGGATAAGTCATGTTTGCTGATTACCACGTTCATACCAGTTACAGCGATGATTCGGAATACTTAATGGAGGACGTCGTGAGGGACGCGATCTCCCTCGGCATGGAAGAGATCTGCTTCACGGACCATGTGGATTACGGGATCAAGAGGGACTGGGACGACCCGCAGGGGATAGTTTACCGAAAGGGCGGCCCCGGCGAGCCGGAGCGAATGGCCCTGGCCAATGTGGACTACCCCCGCTATGCGGCTGAGATCGCTTCCCTTCAGTCAAAATACAGAGACCGGATCACCATCAGAATGGGGCTGGAATTCGGAATGCAGCAGCATACGGTGCCTCTGTACGAAAAGCTGTTTGCGTCTTACCCCTTCGACTTCATTATTTTGTCCGTTCATCAGGTGGAGGACAAGGAATTCTGGACGCAGGACTTCCAGCGCGGGCGCACGCAGGAGGAATACAACCTGCGGTATTACGAGGAGATCCTGGCGCTGGTCAGGCGGTATCACGACTACAGCGTGCTCGGGCACCTGGATCTGATCAGCCGCTATGATAAGGCGGGGCTTTATCCCTTTGAGAAAATGCAGCCGATCCTGACAGAGATTCTGAAGACGGTCATAGCTGACGGAAAGGGACTAGAGGTCAATACATCCTGCTACCGATACGGGATCAGGGATCTGACGCCGGCTGTCGATATTTTGAAGCTCTACCGGGACCTCGGCGGGAAGATCATCACGATCGGCAGCGACAGCCACCGGAAAGAGCATTTGGGAGCGCATATTCCCGAAACAATGCAGGAAATAAAAAAGATCGGGTTCGACGAGGTCTATACCTTCAGCGGGATGGTTCCGATCGCGCACGCGATCATAGCACGAGATCACAGCCCGGGCCTGCCGGTCGGCCTGCGCGATCACAGCCCGGGCCTGTGAT
>CAMOXN010000034.1 GCA_946629175.1 uncultured Lachnospiraceae bacterium
GCCCTGCGCGCAGTGGAGAGCACAATTCTGCAGGACCACATCAGACCGGACGGATCGGAGTGCTTCAGCGCGGCGCCGGAGGGCGTGCCGTTTACGATGGAGACGCTCGCGTGGGGTTTCGGAAGCGCAGTTGCAGCAATAGATGGATGGTATTCGGAAAAAGCAGCTTATGTGGGTGCGACCGGCACACCTGCCGGTCATTACATCGCGCTGATCAGTCCCGAAAACAGGTTTGTGGGAATCGCTGATCTCAGGGCAGGATGGCAGCGGGACGCATGCGCGGGGGCTTTTGCATCGCATGGTGGTGAAGGCCGCGGGGCTTTAGAAAATGGCGAGGAAGATCACGCACCGGAGAACGGCGGATCGGAAATGGAAAAAGAGGGGCCGGGTGCAGAGAGCGCGACTGAAGAGTGGAGCATTCCGCTGCTTCGTTCCTATCTTCCTGCTGTGATCGAAAAAGCAGTGTCGGTGACTTCGGTAAGGATCAGTAATGCGGCGCGGCATTTAAAGTAAGCCTTAACAAAGAAAAACACGGATCGAAAGAAAAATACGGAGCAGGGGAGAACTATGGAATACAAACTCAAAAGACTGAAAAGGGAACTGGCCAGCCGCGGAAAGGTCCTGGAATTCTACAGGGATACAATGGAACTTCCGGATGGAAAAACAGAGAAGTGGGACTTCGTGCATCACACGAAGGGCGGCGGCGCCTGCGTGGTACCCGTGCTGCCCGATGAGCGCATTCTGATGATCCACCAGTACAGGCCGATGAACGACAGGGAGACGACCGAACTGCCCGCAGGGGCGTTCGATGCGGATGATCCGGATTTTGCCGTGACCGCGTCGAGGGAGCTCGAGGAGGAGACCGGGTACCGCTGCGGAAAGATCCGCCGCCTTGTCAGGCTGGACACCGCGGTCGCGTGGTGCGACGAGCGGGTCGAAGTCTATCTGGCGGAGGACCTGGAGAAAGTTGGCGGCCAGAAGCTCGACGAAGCGGAGGAGATCCGGGTGGAGGCAATTCCTGTCGAAGAGCTGAAGCGCAGGATCTTTGCCGGGGAGATCCGCGACGCCAAGACGGTTGCCGGTATTTTGGCCTATCTGGCTTCGCGCTGAGAGCGGCGGGAAACTGCGGCCCGGCTATTTGAGGCCATCTGAGGCAGATACAGCCGGATTCAGACCCTGCTCTCATGGCAGGTCAAATACAGGATCTGATACTCGAGGGAGGCATCGCGCAGAAAGCGCATGCCTCCTTTTACGCGCTCATCGTCGAGGTTCGAAAAGGGATCGTCCAGGACCAGGAACGGCTTCTCGCCGGGATACATGGCGTCGATCATAGCCATGCGGCGGCAGAGGCTGATCAGGTCCCGCGTGCCTTCGCTCATCAGGGAAGGATCCCTGGGAAGCCCTTCGCGCATCACCGATATGCCAAAATCCGCATCTGTCTGCAGGTCTTGCGCGGACTCGCCGGTGAGCATGCCGTAATGCCTGCGGAATGAGCGCAGGAACGGATTCATATACCGGGAATTGAAGGAGGAGCGGGCTTCTTCGAGGAAGGAAGCTGTTCTGACACAGGTGTCGTACTGCTGCCGGAGCGTCGTCAGTTCCTTGCGCAGGTCTGCCAGCTGTTCTTCGGAGTCAAGGCACTCCCGGATCTGCCTTCGCAGGTCCTCGGTTCGGTGTTTGGCGCGCGTGAGCTGTCCCCGGCACTCCTCCTCGCGTCTGTCAAATTCGGCCAATTCATCTGCAAAGAGAGCGGCGGATCCCGGCCGTACGGTCTCGTTTCTGCCGTCTCCCGACCGTGAAGAAGGCGCAGGGAGCCGGTCAAGCTGTGCTTTCAAAGCGCGCTGCGACTGCATTTCCTCCCGGATCTGAGCTTCCACCCGTTTCATCCGGCGGCTGAGGCTCTGCAGGGATGCGCGCAGCGCCGATTCCTCCTGCCGCAGGTCCTCCAATTGAGGAGAGCCGGATGTCTCGCCGTTATCTGCCTGCACGCTTTGAAATGCGGCACAGAGGCTGCCTATGAGCAGGACGATCCCGACGGCGATGAATGCAAGAGGGAGCGAGCCTGTTCCGATAAGAGCAAAGAAAAGAAGAGCAGCGATCAGTGCAGCTGCGGCAATCATCCGCGGAGTCCTTATGCGGCGCGACAGAGAAAGGGAAGCGGAACGCTCTTCCCTTTCTCTTTCTTTTTGGATCCGAAGATATTCCGACCGCTCCCTGTGTCCTTCCAGAGCCGTGCGTTGTCTGATACGCTGGAGTGAATCCAGCTGCTTGCGGGAAGCGGTGAGCCTGGCTGTCAGGACAGCTCTTTCGGCATCTTGCGCAGGCGCAGCACCTCGGACGTCCCCTCTGAGATTCTCAGCAATTGCTCCTGCCTGAGCGGCTCTTTCTGCAGCCATCCATTCCTGCCGCTCCCTGCGGATCTCGTCCAACTGTGCAGACAGATCCTGATGCGCTGAGGTGCTTTCGGCAAGTTGCTGCTTCAGCTGCGGGATCCGCGCGGCTTCGGCCTCGAGGAGAGCTGCCCGCGCTTCTTTTTTTCGGATCTGACCGGAAGACCGGGCGGGACTGAGCCTGTCTATCTCTCTTTGCACCAGGCGGATCGCCCGGTCGTAGTCGGGAAGATCGCTTTCCCCGGCTGTCAGGTCGCCGATCTTCGCCTGGATCATTGCCGTGGCTTCTGTCATGTGATCCTGCTGTGACCAGAACACTGTGCGCGTAAAAGAGGCCCGGTCTATCCCAAACAGCTCCTCACCGACATTCTCAGTGAAGTCTGAGGAGGGAAGTCCCGTCGCGTCGTCGAAGAGAAGGAAAGTATCCTCTTTTTTGCGTATGCCAAAAGAGCGGTGCATCCGGTATTCGCGGTCACCTTTCGAGAAGGTAACGGATCCTCCGTACGTGCCGCCGCTCCAGGGCTTGTAGCGAAGACGCTCGTTTCCGTCCTCGCTTCTGCGGTTCTCGCCGTCGAAGCCGTAGAACATGATTTTGAGGAATGCGGCAAGCGTCGACTTGCCCCACCCGTTCTCGGCGAGCAGGACGTTGAGGTCCTCCTCGAAAATATAGGAGAAATCAGAGAGTTTGCCGAAGTTCTCGACATGGCAGGATAGAAGTTTCATAGTAGACTCTCGGAGATAGTAAGTGGTCTGAAGCTGAGTAGTATGAAGCGGCGCTTAACTGTCATAAGGAGCGAGGGCGACGCCTAAGGACCAGAAAATCAGAATCTTAGGAGAAACAGCGGCGCCTGAGGATCAGGAAGCAGAAAATAATCACAGAACAAAGCCGGTCACGGAAACAGCGGCTCCCCCGACAGCGCCCGGAGCCCGCAGCGCAGGACTGCCGCCCGCTCGGGTTCATCCAGTCCGCCGGCAGCGCTCACAATGCGCACAAATTCACCCTTCAGCGTCGCGTCGCACAGGAAATCCTCACTGTGTACGACAGGATTCGTGTTATCGGAGAAGTCAAAATAGTGATATCTGTCTTCCCACTCCGCCCGGATCAGGGCCGGATCCGGGCTGCAGAGGTATTCCAGGTCTCCTGTTAACTCAAGGCGGACAAGGTCCTTGGCCTGTGCGGGTGATGAGGAGAGAGCACTGCTGATCCGCTCATAGACCTCCGCATCGCTCACACACCCCGACACATCACACATCACACGGTACAGGTTCCTCGAGGCGAAGGGGATGAAACGACTCCTGATCCCCCCGGAAGAGATGTCCGTATCGAGGAGGACAAACCCGCACTCGCCGCATTCATCAAAGCCGCGTCCCTCCAGGCAGCCTGAGTACACTGCAGTGCCGCGCTGATCCAAAGGAAAGGAGCGGAAGCTGTGTAAGTGCCCGAGGGCGAGATAGTCGATCCCGACACCGCGAAGGGCACCGAGGGGCAGGGACTCCGGATCTGAAGCAGATATACCTTCCCGCACCTGACCGTGCAGCATGACGATGTTTATATTTGCTGGATCGAGCGGAGGAGGAGTGAACGGACCGTCGCCCGCCTCCTTCCCGATAATACATATCTTTCGCCGGCCCGCAGAACCCTGCTCTTCAGGTCCGGATCCCAGCGCCCAAACCGACCAGTGATCATCGAACAGGCGGAAATTGCCGGGCATCTCGCGGGTCCTGAACAGGACAGACCGGCTGTCGTGGTTCCCGCGGAGACAGAAGAAGAGGATCTCGCTGTAAGTGAGGACCAGATCTTCCACAGCCCTGACCGCGGAAGGTGAAGGGGCATCCGTATCGAATAGATCTCCGCAGATCAAAACAGCGCGGGCATGGAATTCCCGCGCCTGCCGGCACAACCGGCGGAATGTATTCATGAGCTCCGCGCGCCTGTCCGCGGCAGATTCCGCATCGAACCTGCTGCGCAGGTCCGCGTCCAGATGCAGGTCGCTGCAGTGAATGATCTTCATAAACGTTCTCCTTAACGTTCTCTTTAACGTTCTCCTTAGTCCGACATCGCGATGAGCCTGTTGAGGAATGAGATGGAGTGCTCGTCGCTCATGATGGCGGTGTGCAGTTTCTCTCCCCGCTTCCCGATCATTTCCTGCACGATATAGTCATACAGGACAGAACCGGCCTCGGCGCTTTCAAAGATGCCGGTGCTCTTGTTCTTGTGCCGTCCCTTCGTATAAAAAGGAGCTGCTCCGTAATCGTCATAGATCAGGAACGAGATCTCGGGACAGGGATATCCCGGCTGCATGATATAGTAATTGATCCCGTCACTGCCGGACGGATCGGTGATATCTGTCTCCATCCGGCGAAGGATACCGGATCTTATGATCTGAAGAAGAGAACGGATCGCGGATGCGGGGAACCGCAGAGGCTCCGGATCGCCACATGGCACACCGCCGACCGATACTGCGTCTGACAGGTCCGAGATCAATCCCGTGCGCACCATGTTCTGAAGGCCTGCCGGATGGCAGATGACGATCTTTCCGTTTACGGCAGCCGCTCTGTTCCTTTTATCGATCGTGTCGATCATGTCTGTAACGAGATCCTTAAAGTCCATGAAGGGATACAGGTCATAGGGATCCATAAGATTGCGGAACGCCGCTTCGTACAATAATCGGTCGCTCCTTTTTTCGACGATGCCGTGCAGGGACAGCCATACTTCTGCCGGTATATCGTCAAAACACAGATCGGGATGGATCAGGATAGCGCGGCGGTGTTTGTCCATCTCAAGGTAGAACAGGTTCGGATCTATATCTCTCTTTTTAACGGCAGGACTCTCCGCTCCGCGGACGTCAGCGGTAAAAAAGCGGTAGAGGTGGGAAGCCTCCGCGGAACCTATCCTGCAGGCCCTGCACTTATCTCCGGCGCCGAACAGCAGCATATAGTATTCAATATACGGGCTCCGGGTCCCCTTGCTGCAGGTGTGACGGATAATACAGCTGTTGGCGAATTCAGCGCTGGTATTATTGAGAGTTCCGGACAGATCGACATTGTAGTCTGCCGCCATGGAAAGAAGCGGCAGGATCGAGTCCAGGATCCGGAGATGCAGCTCTGCCGTATCCGGATCATCCGCAGAAAGCTTTTGGGTCTGCCTGCGCTGCAGCGCTGAAAGATAATGCCGTATCCGGATACTGACGGTAGATGCCGGAATGAGAATATCTTCAAGTTCTTTCATCAGGCCGGCGAGGATCAGTATGCTTCCGGAATGCAGAGGCTGCCTGCCTGCAGTGCCCGAAATGGCGGGTACGCAGTTGTAGATCGTGAACATGAAGTCATGTGACGCTGCCGCCGGGACCGCTTCCGGTGTGACCGCCTGTACTGCTGCCGAATCCGTCTGTGCTCCTGCCGAATCCGCCTGTGCTCTTTCCGATCCCGTCTGCACTCCTGCCGGATCCTCCTGTTCCGCCGCCATCATGCGGGCAAGCGATGCCGGGGACTCCATGGTGAAATTACAGTCCTGATCCATGAACTCGATGCTGTCAAGGTCCGGGACCAGTTCTTCTGACAGCTTGTGACTGATGAGGCAGTTGATCAGGCCGCCGTAGTCCGAAAGGGACGGAGTGCGGTCCGGGGGATCCGTAAGGCCACGCGCTTGCCGCTGCGGCGGGTCAAGGTAAGACCTGAACTGCCTGACTTCCTCTTCATTTAAAGAGAGCACATCAATGACGCCCTGTACGCTCTCTTCCGGAAAGCGCGCAGGTTCTTTGATGATACGATAGAATTTCTGCCTTGAAATACCGATCTTTTTACAGAATTCGATCGCTGTCAATCCGATCTGTTTGTATCTGACAGATAAAAATGAATGCAGTGTTTCCATAGCGCGTCACTCTTTATTGAACATCCGATTGCTGCGGTCAGGCGCCTTTTCCGGCGCGGTATAGGCTGCAGGGCCTCCGGGCTGCGTCTTGTCCAGCGAATCGATCAGGCTGTCGATCAGCGCCACGGAGTGCGCGTCGCTGAGGACAGAGGAACCGAGTTTCTCTCCGCGCCTCCCGATCATTTCGTTTTTGACGTAATCGAACAGGATAACGGCAGCAGCAGTGCTGTCGTAGAGATTGTCAAGGACATTCCTGTGCCGCCCCTTTGTGTACAGAGGGACCACTCCGCAGCCGCTGTATAAATGGAACGCGATCTCCGGTACGGGGAACTGCGGATGCAGTATATAATAATTGACCCAGTCGCATTTGGTCGGATCGGTGATGCCGGCTGCCTGCCGGCGAAGGATGCTGGACCGCATCATTTCAAGGAGTTCTCTTATGGCGGGAGCGGGGAACCGGAGGGGCACCGGGCTCCGTTTGCTCCCCGTGAAGTCATCAGGCCCGGCGGACAGGGCTGAGATCATGCCTGTCTGTACCAGGTCCGAGAGTCCGCTCGGGTGGCAGATCACGCAGTGGCCCATGAGGCCGGCTGTTCTTGTGCGCTCCTCCATCGTGTTAAGGACAGACCGGACGAGATCCTCAAAACTAAGGAACAGATACTGGCTAAAAGGGTCGATCAGCTTGCGGAAAGCCTTTTCATAGAACTTCCTGTCGCTCCGTCTTTGTATTTCGTCAAACAGGTCCATCCACATCCGGGGAGGTATATCGTCAAAATACAGATCGGGGCAGATCCTGATGACCCGGTAATCCCTGTATCTCTCGTAAAGATCCAGACTGGGATCCCTGATCGCGGGATTCCTGGGCAGGCCGATCGTCCCGGCGCCGTCAGGAGACAGAAAACGATAGATATGGGAGACGTCGTCGGAGCCGAGCCGGCACGCGCGGCATTCGCCGCTTTCCGAGAATATCAGTACGTAGTACTCGGTCCGGATAGCCCTGTGCACCCTGGAAGGCCTGTCTGTTGACGGTGCTGCCTCCGGTAAATGGCGGCAGACATGTTTGATCATGCATACATCGCCCCTCGGAGTCCAGGAATTGATCAAGTCCTCTGCTGTTTCGATCCTGTAATCTTCTGCAGTAGAGAGAAGGGGGAGGACCGCATTTAAGAGACGGAGCTGGAAAGTCATGGCCGTCCGGTCGCTCAGGTCGCGGTTCAGCATCATCCCGATCCGTTCTTTCGTCATGAAATGCCGGATCCGGATCCGGAGGGGACGGGAAGGGACGAGCGCATCCTCGAGCTCTTTCACAATACCGGCGATGAGCCCGATGCTCTTTACAGAAGCATTTACCAGTTTGGCCGACGGAGCTGCCACGGCGGGTATGCAATTGTAAAGTATCAGCTCATATTCGCGGATCGGAGCAGCAGGCGGTTTAGAGAGGACGGAATTGTCCGGGCTGCCCGAAGATCCGGCCAGGACCTTTGCAAAAGAGGCGGGAGACAGCATCGTTGCGTGCCTGCCTGCCTGCGAGTACATGATCGTATCCTGGCCCGGCGCCGTTTCCGCGGACATCCGGTACCTGAAAAGGTTCTCGATCTGGCCTCTGTAGTATGAAAGGTCCGGTGAACGGTATTCGGAACTTTCGAAGGCGGCCTCTTTATGCTGCTGCCGCGGGTCGAGAAAAGACTCGAGCTGTCTTACTTCCGACTCGTTCAAGGAGAGCGTACTGATGATGGACCGCACACTTTCGGCAGGAAAGCGGTACGGCTCCTTTACGAAACGATAGAATTTCTGCCTGGAGATGCCGATCAGCCTGCAGAATTCGTTCACCGTCATCTTTTTTTGTCTTAGCCTGACGGTCAAAAAAGACAGCAGGTCCTCCATGTCTGCACCATTCCTTTCCGGGTAAGTCTGGCCGATGCATTTATGATCAGCGCAGGGTCGATCAGATGAATGCCTATACAGCAACAGTATAAAACAGATGTTTTATGATGTAAAACACTATTTGAAACGATTTGGGCGGCAGTGAAGCGGATCTTCGAGCAGGGAACGTCTCATGGACAATGAACAAAACGTCACAGTATCTGCAATATGAGGAAACTCTGTGCCAAAAACAGACCAAAGGTCGGATGTTTCGCTTTTTTGAAGTGTAATGGATGAACAGACTTGATATAATGAATGATACTACAGTTGTCCGAACAAATTGATACAACATGCTCAGGCCTCGGATATAACGCTTGATGGTGCATCACATTGCGGCATCAATGCGTGCCGGACAAAAGAATGAACGGTTTACCACCATAGTAAAGCGAGGGGAATGATGAGTGTATTAAGAAATAAACAGAGACTTCTTCATCTCTATCGTTATTTGATGGAAAACACGGATGAGGAGCATCAGGCTACTACGAACGACCTGGTCGGGTTCCTGAGGCAGGAAGACGCCAACGCCAGCCGCAAGACGGTGAAGGACGACATCGAGGTGCTGATCGAGGAGGGCGCGGATATCGTGACGACGAAGAGCTATTATAACTCTTATTTCGTCGGAAGCCGCCAGTTCGAGATCCCGGAAGTCAAGATGCTGATCGACGGCATTGCGGTGAATGTATCGCTCTCAACGGACCAGAAGGAGAAGCTGATCGAAAAGCTGCTCAGGACGCTCAGTATCCATCAGGCTCAGGATCTCAGAAAGGGGATCGTCTATTCCGGGAATGCCGGGAATGAGCAGTTCTATTACAATATCGACAGGATCACGGAAGCGATCAGGGAGAACAGGAAGCTCGGGTTCCAGTATTTTGACTACAGAGGCAACGGGGACAGGGCTCTTAAGGACAACGGAAAGACGCATGTCATCACACCGTATTTCCTGACTTGCAGGAACAACCGCTTCTATGTGATCGGAGGATGTTCCGATTCCGAAGCGGTCTCTGTGTTCAGGACCGACTTGATGACGAAGGCATGCATCCTGGACGAAGAGGGAGATCCGGTCCCGGAGGGCTTTGACCCGGAGAAATTCCTGAGATCCATGTTCTGGATGCAGACGGGCCCCTTGACAGAGGTCGTTCTCAAATGCAGCAATGATATGATGATCGACATGCTGGATCAGTTCGGGGAGGATCTCGAGAGCTGGAAGGGCACGGCGGACAGCTTTTACGCGAAGGTCAGGGTGTGCATCAGCAAAGCGTTCTACGCCTGGATATTCAAGCACGACGGAGAGATCAGGATCGTCTCCCCTGCCGGCGCAGTCAACGGGTATACGGAGATGATCCGCAAGGCACTGCGGCAGGAGAATAACAGATAAGCCGGCCGGGACAGAAGACGGGACAGAAGACCGGTAAAAGAGATATGAGAAAAAGCGCGGAGATCCTGCGTAAAGGCGCGCTGTAATACAGAGTATAAAAGAGAGCTAAGCGCGGAACTGCCGGCAGGCTCTCTTTTTTGACATATTCAGGGAAAGAATGATAGGATAGGGTATAATTGTCAGAACGAGGACGGCGGGGAGAAAGAGAAGATGACAGATACGATCTATGAAATCTATACGGACGATTCCGGGGCCTTTACCGTGGGCAGCATTGTCGCTGAGAACGACGAAGACATGGTGATCATGGGCATCGACGAGGAGGGAAAGAAAAGCGCATATTTCGCTCTTCCCAAAAAGACGGTGAAAGAGATGGTCTCCGATACCCCATACCTTAAGAAGATCCGCAAATATATGCGGTACTCCGCAGAGCACCCTTACGGCGGCTGGTTCGCGCTGCCTGAGCTTCCGATCAATCCGGAAGGACCGATCCTCACGCAGGTGCTGCGCCTTGCCGAGATGAGCGGCGCGCTGGTGACGGTCTGCAGGATGGGAGAAGAGGAGCCCGTGTTCGGCTATGTACATGAGATCGACAGGGGAAGAGTACTTCTGGACTGCGTGGACCCGGAGACCGCAGAGGACCTTCCGCAGGTAAGGCTGCGCGTGCGGGATCTTGAGTACATCGAATACGGAAGCATTGCCGACATGCTCCTGATGTTCGCGAACAAGAACTGAGGAACGGCACTAAGGACTGTAATCGAACGGAGGCTGCGGTATGTTCACGGAAGCCACTCGCTCTCTCATCGGGTACGCCATCCTGCTTGTGATGGCAGGCGCGGCAGTTGCGGCGCTGCTCTATAAGAACCGGTCCCGGATCAGGGAGATCTTTACGGATGAGAACGGTAAATGGGATCTCATGGGCGGTCTTGAGCGGTATCTGTCAAAAGACAGCAAAGGCAGTGCGCTTGAGGAAGCGCCGGAGGACGCCTCCCCGGACGAGGACTTCATGACGATGCTCATGAGACAGAGAGGAGCGCGGATGCGGGATCTTGACCCGGAGTCCGGAAAGGTCAGGGAACATATCATTTTCCGCGGAAGGGTACAGGGAGTAGGATTCCGGTACCAGGCCATGTACGCGGCCAGAGACTTCGGGCTGACCGGCTGGGTGGCGAATCTGCCGGACGGCACCGTCGAGATGGAAGTGCAGGGCGCTCCGGCAGCTATGGGCAGGATGATGAAGCACTTAAGGAGCGGACACTGGATCCGGATCGACGATATGGATCTGGAATCCCTGCAGGTCGTGCCGGGAGAGAAAGGATTCAACGTCAAGGGATATTGACATAGAGGTCCGGCGCATTCACGGCGCGGCGCGGAAGATCCGCGGGGGGACCGGAAGCAGGCGCGGCGCGGAAGATCCGCGCGGAGACCGGAGCAGGCGCCGCAGGAGGAACAACTTGGAAGTACAGCTGAGTACGCTTTGCTATCTGGAGCGGGACGGGAAATACCTGATGCTGCACCGGGTGGTGAAGAAGAACGACATAAACAAGGACAAATGGATCGGTGTGGGAGGCCACTTCGAGAAGGACGAGAGCCCGGAGGAGTGCCTTATGCGCGAGGTCCGCGAGGAGACCGGATACACGCTGACGTCCTACCGGTTCAGGGGGATCGTCACTTTCGTGTCCGGAGACGGCGTGACGGAATACATGCACCTGTTCACGGCGGACGGATTTGAGGGAGAGCCCATAGAATGCGACGAGGGCGTCCTTGAATGGGTCCCGAAAGAGGATATTTCAGGGCTCAACATCTGGGAAGGGGATAAGATATTCTTCCGCCTCCTGACCGAAGAAGCGCCATTTTTCTCGCTCAAACTCGTCTACGACGGTGCGGGCGGACTTGTGAGCGCGGCGCTGAACGGAAGCCCGATGCCGCTTGATCAGCAGGCCGCCGCGATCGGCGCAGCCGACGGTGCGGGCACGGAACAGCCGAAGAAGGCGGGAACGCTGCTGAAAGCTGCCGCATTCGTCGCGGTCGCTGCGATCGCAGCCGCGGCGGCGCTGTTTTGGGGCGGCACAGGTGCGGGCATACCGGAGAACAGAGACGGAAACGGAGGACCGAAGGGCTTTTTCAACGAAGTGCCGGTCTCTCTCTCAAGGGCGCAGAAGGATGCCCGCGCGGCCGCGGAAGTGATCCGGTCGATCGATACGTCGAAATACACGGATAAGGAACTCATCCTGGTCAATCCCTGGCATCTGCTTCCGGAAGCGTACGAGACGGATCTCGAATACGTGGAATACGGCCACAGAATCGATGAGTGCGCGGCTGAAGATCTGCGGGAAATGCTGGCGGACTGCAGGGCGGAAGGAAATGCGCCGCTGATCTGCAGCTCCTTCAGGGAGCGGACGAAACAGGAGACCCTGTTCGAAAATGACGTGCGGCGGTTCATGTACCGCGGCTATTCCGAGGAGGACGCGAGAGAGGAGACCGCAAAGAACGTAGCGGTGCCGGGCTCGAGCGAACATGAAGCGGGACTTGCCGTGGACATCGTCTATCTGCGCTACCAGTCCCTCGATGAGAGCCAGGAGAATAACGCGACGCAGCAGTGGCTCATGGAACACTGTCAGGATTACGGATTTATCCTCCGATATCCCCGCGACAAGCAGGACATCACCGGGATCACCTATGAGCCGTGGCATTACCGGTATGTGGGGTATGAAGCCGCTGAGGAGATCATGTCGCGCGGCATCTGCCTTGAGGAATACCTGGGCCAGATCGACGGCGACGGATCTTTCGAGGCCCTTGACAGCGACGAGTGGTGACGGGCGGCCGGCAGGCGACCGGCAGGCCCGGGCTCCCGGTCGCGATCGCGTGGGAAGACCGGCAGGCCCGGGCTTTCGGTCGCATTAGACAGTATCTTTTTGCGCTGTGATATGATAAATTGGTACATAGGAGGTGTGCTTATGGAACAGGACCGAGTTTATGTTACAGGCCACAAGCATCCCGATTCGGATTCTATAGCCGCTGCGATCGGATATGCGTTTTTTAAAAGAGCGAACGGAGTAAAAGCGGTTCCCTGCCGTCTCGGGAAACTTAGCGCAGAGACCAGATATCTGCTGGAGCGGTTCGGGTTCGAGCAGCCGATGCTGCTTGAAGACGCGCGCTACAAGCTGGGCGAGATCGACCTGGACAGACCCGTTTCCATCTCGCCGGACAAGACGCTCTTTGAAGCGTTCCAGATCCTGCAGGACGGGAACCGTCATATTTGCAGCGTTGTGGATGACGAGGGCAGGCTCCTCGGGATCGTGACGCCTTCCGATGCGGCGAAGCTGTATATGGGCGACAGGAAAGAGACCGCGAAGCTCCTTCAGAATACACCGATCGAGTACTTATGCAAGGCTGTGAACGGTACGATCGCGTACAGCGATCCCGAGACGAGGTCGAACGGAAGGGTCCGCATCGTTGCGCTGACCAAAGAGAAGATCACGGACTTTGATTTCAAGGATATGATCCTTATAACAGGCAATGATCCCACGGTGCACAGGCAGGTGATCATGATGGGCGCTGCTGTGCTGATCGCGATCCGCACGGATGAGATAGCGCCGGAGGTCATTGAAGCGGCGAAGGAACACCACTGCACGATCATCTTATCCGGGTATGACACGATCGACACATCAAGATATGTCTATTTTGCCCCCAGGGTAACGCAGGTCATGACGAAGAATCCCGTCAAGTTCTATGACAAGGAACTGGTGGAGGACGCGGGGCGCAAGATGCTGAAAAGCCGCTACCACGCCTATCCCGTCATCAATGATCACGAGAAACTGCTGGGCTATGTGTCGAGATACCATGTCATGAACACAGGGAACAAGAAACTGATCCTGGTCGATCACAACGAGTTCTCGCAATCAGTCAGGGGGATCGAAAAGGCCGAAGTCCTTGAAGTCATCGACCATCACAGGATCAATGATTTCTCGACCAGCAATCCCGTCGCTTTCAGAAATGAGATCATCGGAAGCTCCGCAACGATCGTCGCGACGATATTCAGGGAGAACCAGATCCCGTTCCCCAAGAACCTCGCAGGGCTCCTCCTGGGCGCGATCCTCTCGGACACGCTCAAGTTCCAGTCGCCCACGACTACGTCCAAGGACAAGGCCACTGCCGAGTTCCTGGCGGGGATCGCAGGGCTCAATATCGACGAATTCGCCATGGATATGTTCTCGGTAAGCGCAAATATCAAGGGCAAAACGGTGTATGAGCTCCTCAACCAGGACATCAAGTTCTTCAATATCGAGGGCTGTAAGACAATGATCTCCCAGGTCATCGTTACATCTTCGGACACGGCGAGGAGCATGGAGCGCCAGGTACAGAAGCTGCTTGACGAATTCGTGAAGAAAAAGGAACTGGATCTGTGCGTGATGGCTTTTACCAGTATCCTGGAAAACGGTTCGGTCATTTACGCGTCAGGTGACAAGGCACCGTGGGCTTTTGAGGCTTTCCCCAACAGGGAAGGGGAGACGATGACGCTGCAGACGGGAGTGCTCTCGAGAAAATCGCAGCTTCTTCCGAGGCTCACGGCAGTGATACAGAAATACGCGTAAGAAGCGGGGAAAGGAGACCGGGCAACATGTCATTTTGGGAAGAATTCGGCCAGAGAATAACTAAGGAGAGCCAGAAGGCGATCCAGAGGACGCGTGATCTCGCCAGTGTCGTTACGATCAACGCGGATATTTCGGATTCGAAGAGAAAGATCAATGACCTCTATCAGGAACTGGGACAGCTCGTTGTGAACGAAGCGTTCACCGGTGTGACCGCAGACCAGCTGCAGAGCGCGCTCTCTGACGAGAACGCCGACGAGACTGTGCGTGAGATCAGGCTCACGAACTGGCAGGAGATCTACTCCAAGGTCATGTTCATCCGCTCCGAAGAGGAAGTCATCGCGCTCAA
>CAMOXN010000035.1 GCA_946629175.1 uncultured Lachnospiraceae bacterium
GATCAGACGGTTCGTCTTAAAGCTACTCATGATTTCTCCCCCCTTTAAGCGGTATTAAACGCAGGCATTCTTAAGACGGCATTTCAACTCCCCTGAGATCGATCGGATCTTCCTTCCCGGAGATCGGATCTCAGGGTCTGCCGGTCCGCCGCGGGACCTATAGCCGTCCGGGCGACAATTCTGTCTCCATTATACCCCATTTACTGCTCTGTGGGATCTTCTTTCTCGAGATATTCCTCGATCACTTTGTAGATGTCATCTCTTCCGGACTTGTTCAGTCCAGAGAACGGGATCACGTCGAAGCTCACGTCGTGGCTGACCGTGCTCTTGTCCCTGATCGTCCTTCGGATCATCGCTGTCTGTTTAGCGATCTGGCTTCTCTTGATCTTGTCCGACTTGGTCGCGATGATATACGGGGTAAATCCCGCTGCCAGCACCCAGTCGAACATCATGACGTCGTTGTCCGACGGCTCGTGCCTTATATCGATCAGAAGAAATACCGCGGTCAGTTTCCGGCTCGTGTGGAGGTAATTCTCGATCATTTTCCCCCACTGCTGCTTGACCTTCACACCGGCCGTCGCGTAGCCGTACCCGGGAAGGTCCACGAGATAGAGTTCATCGTTGATGTTGTAGTAGTTGATCGTCTGCGTCTTGCCCGGCGTGGCGCTGGTCCTCGCATATGCCTTCCGGTTCATGAGCGCGTTGATCAGCGTCGATTTTCCGACATTGCTCTTGCCGGCAAAGGCAAATTCGGGCTTTGTATTTTCGGGCAGTTTGCTGGTGATCCCGCACACAGTTTCGAGATTTACAGTCTTGATGATCATAGTACCTCCCATTTGAAGTCCGCCGGTGACACACTTCCTCCATTCATCCGCGCATTGATGTTTCCTCCATTTCAGCTGCGCATTTAAGCGGAGGCTTCCTGTTCGTCAGCCGCTTCTTATATAAGCTCCTCAAAATGAAAAGAGGACTGCCGCCCGGCGACAGTCCCCGCATCATTTCACAAGCATCATTTCGCTTAAGTTCAGTTTGCCTTCAGCTCGATCGTCTTGAGTTCCTGCGACTCCCTGATGACCAGGGGCGATGCGCCGTCTGTCACGGAAGCCTTTGTGATCACGCACTCCTTTATGCTCTTGTCGGAGGGAATGGTGAACATAACGTCCATCATGACCTTCTCCATGATGGAGCGGAGCCCTCTCGCGCCGGTCTTTCGCGCGACGGCGAGGTCCGCGATCGCTTCGAGAGCATCGTCCTCGAACGAAAGCTTTACGTCGTCATAAGAGAACAGCTTTCTGTACTGCTTGATGAGCGCGTTCTTGGGCTCTTTCAAAATACGGATCAGCGCCTCTTTGTCCAGTTCGTTGAGCGTCGTGACCACCGGTACACGCCCGATGAACTCGGGGATCAGGCCGAACTTGATCAGGTCCTGGGGAAGCACTTGACGGAGCGTCTCGTCGAGCTTCTTGGAATCGCGCGACGCGACGTCCGCGTGGAAGCCCATTGCCCTTCTGTCCATACGCGCGTTGATGATCTTGTCGAGGCCGTCGAAAGCGCCGCCGACCATGAACAGGATGTTCGTCGTATCGATCTGGATGAGCTCCTGCTGCGGGTGCTTGCGTCCTCCCTGCGGCGGAACGGAAGCGTTCGTCCCCTCAATGATCTTGAGGAGCGCCTGCTGCACGCCCTCGCCGGAGACATCTCTTGTGATCGAGACGTTCTCGCCCTTCTTCGATATTTTGTCGATCTCGTCGATATAAATAATGCCGAGTTCGGCGCGCTCGATATTGTAATCAGCCGCCTGGATCAGCTTTAAGAGGATGTTCTCGACATCTTCGCCTACATAGCCCGCCTCTGTGAGCGTCGTGGCATCAGCGATCGCGAAAGGAACATTGATGATCTTGGCCAGGGTCTGTGCGAGATATGTCTTGCCCGAACCCGTGGGGCCCAGCATCAGGATATTGCTCTTCTGAAGCTCCACATCGTCATCATCTTTGCCGGCGGGTCTCATCCTGACGCGTTTATAGTGATTGTAAACAGCGACTGCCAGCGTCTTCTTGGCTTCATCCTGTCCGATCACATATTCGTCCAGGAACTCTTTGATCTCCTGGGGTTTGAGGAGATTGATCCCGTCAGCGGACTTGTCATCGATCGCGTAATCATCTTCCTGAATGGATTCGTCGATGATATCGGCGCAGATCGCCACGCACTCATCACAGATATAGACGCCCTCCGGACCTGCGATCAGCTTCGAGACCTGTTTTTCCGTCCTGCCGCAGAATGAGCACCTGCGGGGCGGCTGCATTCTTGTCTTGTCTGCCATCCGTTATCTCCTGCTTAGTTATCTCCGGTGATTTCTTTACGCGTCGTGTAGATCCTGTCGATCAGGCCGTATTCAAGAGCCTGTTCGGGGGTCATCCAGTTGTCGCGATCCGTATCTTTCTCGATCTTTTCGATCGGCTGTCCCGTGTTCTGGGCGAGGATCCTGTTCATCCGCTCTTTGATCGCGGCCATGTGCGCTGCCTGGATCGCGATATCGGAAGCCTGTCCTTCTGTGCCGCCGAGCGGCTGGTGGATCAGGATCTCGGAGTGCGGAAGGGAATATCTCTTTCCCTTCGTGCCGCCCGCCAGAAGGAATGCGCCCATACTGGCTGCCATCCCGACGCAGATCGTGGAGACATCGCACTTGACGAACTGCATCGTGTCATAGATCGCCATTCCCGCGGAGATAGATCCGCCGGGGCTGTTGATGTAGAACTGGATATCCTTTTCGGGATCCTCTCCCTCGAGGAACAGCATCTGAGCGACGATCAGCTCCGCGGCAGTGTCTGTTACCTGGTCGCCGAGGAAAATGATCCTCTCTTTGAGCAGACGGGAGAAAATATCATAGGAGCGCTCTCCGGTCCCTGTCTGCTCGATTACATAAGGAATATAGTTTGCCATTCGTATCTCTCCAATTCAAGTCGTGTTTATTACTTCAAACAGATTGTGGCGGAGCGCATCTCTTCCTGCGCTCCGCCCGCCATTTACTTCTCTACAGCGTTGTCAGTGACAAAGGAGACCGCTTTCTGCACCGCGATATCCTCCATCATTCTGTCTTTTTCCATACCCTCGAAGAAGCTCCTCACGTCATCTGCCTTCATTCCGTATGCTTCAGCAAGCTTCTTGAGCTCGGCCTCAAAGTCGTCATCCGTGGCAACGATGTTCTCCGCCTTGACGATCTCTTCCATGCAAAGGCGTGTGCGGATCCGCTTTTCAGCCTGGTCCTTGACCTCTTCCATCATCTTCTCCCTGCTTCCGCCTGTATAGGAGAAATACTGGTCGATGTTGATGCCCTGGGACTGGACTCTCTGCGCGAATTCGTTAACGATCTGTTCCTGCTGTGCCTTGAGCATGGGCTCGGGGATCTCGATCTCGGAATCCGCTACGATCGCGTCGACGACCTTGTTCTCTTTCTCAACTCTGGCCTGCTCTTCCTTGCGGGCGGTGAGCCTGTTCTTAATGTCAGCCTTGAACTCTTCGAGCGTGTCGAACTCGGAAACGTCATCCGCGAACTCATCGTTCAGTTCGGGAAGGACCTTTTTCGTGATCTTAAGGATCTTGCATTTAAAGACAGCGTCCTTGCCTGCGAGATCTTCGGACTGATAGTGCTCGGGGAATGTGACGTTCACTTCGACTTCTTCACCGATCTTCGCGCCGATCAGCTGCTCTTCAAAGCCGGGGATAAAGGAGCCGGAGCCGATCACCAGCGGATAGTTCTCGCCCTTTCCGCCCTCGAAAGCAACGCCGTCCACGAAGCCCTCGAAATCGAGATTGACCTTGTCGTCATCTTCAACGCCCCTGTCAGTTACATCTTCAAAAGTGGCGTTCTTGTCCTGCTCTTTTAAAAGCTCGTCCTCGATCTCCTCGTCAGTGACAGCGACATCTGTCTTGTCGACAACGATGCCTTTGTATTTGCCGAGGCTTACCGGAGGTTTAACGGCGACTACAGCCGTATAGATAAGGGGCTTGCCCGCCTCAGCCTGCTCCAGGGTGATATCGGGGTTCGATGAGATCTCGGAGCTGATCTCGCATTCCTGCGCAGCCTTGGGATATGTGCTGTTGATCGTATCATTTACGGCGTCCTCAAGGAAGACACCTGCACCGTAGTACATCTCAAGAAGCTTCCTGGGCGCCTTGCCTTTGCGGAAGCCGGGAATGTTCATCTTACTTCTCTGTTTTCTATAGACATCGTCGATCGCTTTATCAAAATCCTCCGCGCTCACTTCGATCGTGAGTTTCGCCATGCTTTTTTCGAGTTTCTCAACTGTAACGTTCATGAATTACTGTCCTCCTGTCTGGTTTACACAATTACAGAGCATTATAACACAACAGCTTTGGAAATTCCAAGATGGAATCTGTATCTTTTCTGTTCATCTGATCATTACTCTGAAATCCGTTCTTCTGTGGTCCCGTTCCCGCTCCTTACGGGCGTCCCGGACGCCTCCTCTTTTTCCCGGGCGGGGCGATCCTCCCGTAGATCCCGGCCAGCTCCTTCATCTCGGCCGCAAGGCCCGGAGTGAGCTCTCCCGGCAGGAGCCTCCAGCACCAGTTCCCGCCCACTGTGGAAGGAGTGTTGATCCTGCCCGCGGATCCGATATCCAGATAATCCTGGATCGGGATGACCGCGGTATCCGCGACGCTCCCGAGCGCGAGCCGGATCAGGTCACGGGTGGCCGTGCGGCTGTTCCGGAAATTGACATACCTTTTAATGAACTGCCGCTCTTTATTGCCCGCGGAAGTGAGCCACCCCCGCGTCGTATCATTGTCGTGCGTGCCGGTGTAAACGACCGCATTCCCCGTATAATTATGGGGCAGATACGGGTTCCCCGGATCGCCTTCAAACGCGAACTGCAGCACTTTCATGCCCGGATAGCCCGTGCGTTTGACGAGCCGCAGCACCGATGGCGTCAGGTATCCCAGGTCTTCCGCGATGATATCTTTCTTCCCCAGGCGGGCCTTCATTGCCGCGAACAGGTCGTAGCCGGGACCCTTGCACCAGCTGCCGTCCATCGCTGTAGCATTCCCGTAGGGAACTGCCCAGAATTCGTCGAATCCCCTGAAATGGTCGATCCTCACCACGTCGTACAGTTTAAAGATCTGTGCCATTCTGTCGATCCACCAGTTATATCCCGTCTCTTTGTGATACTCCCAGCGGTAGATCGGATTTCCCCACAGCTGCCCGGTCGCCGAGAACGCGTCCGGCGGGACTCCCGCGACAACAGTGGGATATCCCTCTTCGTCAAGCTCGAACAGTTCCGGATGGCTCCAGGTGTCCGCGCTGTCGAAGGCGACATAGATCGGTATATCCCCGATGATGCGGATTCCCTTGCCATTGGCGTATTCCTTGAGTTTCTCCCACTCTGTCAGGAACAGATACTGCAGGAACTCGCAGAACCGGATCTCCTCGCTCAGTTCCGAGCGGAAAGCCTCCATCTCCTCCGGGTCGCGGAGGCGGATCTTTTCCGGCCACTTTATGAACATGTCTCCGCCAAAATACTCCTTTACCGCAGTAAAGAGCGCGTAATCCGGAAGCCAGTTCGCGTTTTCCCCGCGGAACGCCTCGAACCGGCCGCGATCAGGGTCATACTCCCCTCCTGCCCATTTTCCCTGAGGCTGCAGGCAGTAAGGGCTGTTGTCATAGGCGGCCCGAAGAAGGCGGTAACGGCTCCTGTAGATCTTCTCATAATCCACTGTGCGGGGCTCGCTGCCGAAATCGAACCTGTCCGCGTCATCCGCTTCAATGTAGCCTTCGGCGACCAGCATGAGCGGATCGATAAAATAGGGATTGCCCGCGAATGTCGAAAAAGACTGATAAGGGGAGTCCCCGTATCCGGTCTGGCCGAGAGGCAGGATCTGCCAGTAAGTCTGGCCGGCTTCAGCCAGAAAATCCACAAATTCGTAGGCTTCCTTTGAAAAACAGCCGATTCCGTAGCGGGAGGGAAGGCTTGCGACGGGGAGCAGTACTCCGCATCTTCTGTCCATGTTCTGTACCTCTTTCGTTTAGCCGGTCCAGCAGAACCGATTCAGTAGAACCATTTCTGTTTTTTGACAATGCTGACGAATTCTCCGTTGTTCCTTGTCTTGGAGAACAGGTCAAGCACCTGGTTGACTGACTCCTCGGATTTTCCGCCGTTAAATGCACGCCGGATGATATTGATGGATTCGAGCTCGTCGGGAGTGAGCAGAAGGTCGTCTCTTCTGGTGCTTGAGCGCTGCATATCGATGGCGGGGAAGATCCTCCGCTCCGAAAGCTTGCGGTCAAGGACCATCTCCATGTTGCCTGTTCCCTTGAATTCCTCGTAGACGACTTCATCCATCTTGCTGCCTGTCTCAATGAGCGCTGTCGCGAGGATCGTAAGGCTGCCGCCTTCCCTCATGTTGCGCGCGGCGCCGAAGAATCTCTTGGGCATGTGCAGCGCAGCCGGATCAAGACCGCCGGACAGCGTTCTTCCGCTGGAAGGCTCAGTGAGGTTATATGCCCTTGTAAGCCGGGTAATGCTGTCAAGAAGGATCATGACGTCCTTCTTGTGCTCCACGAGGCGCTTGGCCCTCTCGATGACCATCTCGGACACTCTCTTGTGATGCTCCGGGAGTTCGTCAAAAGTGGAATAGATGACTTCCACATTGGGCCCTTCGATCGCTTCCTTGATGTCCGTCACTTCTTCGGGTCTCTCGTCAATGAGAAGGATGATCAGATGGATCTCGGGATTGTTGGCTTTGACGGACTTCGCCACTTCCTTCATGAGCGTCGTCTTTCCTGCCTTGGGAGGGGACACGATCATTCCTCTCTGTCCCTTTCCGACCGGGCACATGAGGTCCATGACCCTCATGGAAATACCCGCGCCGGGCTTTTCAAGGCGGATCCTTTCATCCGGGAAGATCGGCGTCATGTCTTCGAAATTGAAACGCCTCGTGATCTCGTCCGGCTTCATGTCATTGACCGATTTGACAAATAACAGAGCCCCGAATTTCTCGCCCTGCGTCTTGATGCGGATGTTCCCTTTGACGATATCTCCGGTCTTTAAATTGAACCGCCGGATCTGGCTGGGGGCAACGTAGATATCGTTCTCTCCGGGCAGATAATTGGCGCTCCTGATAAAGCCGAAGCCGTCGGGCATGACTTCCAGGATCCCGTTGGCGATCTGGCCGCTGTCCAGCTCGCTGGCAAATTCATTTTTATGTACGATCGGCGCGTCGGGCTTTTTGGCCTCCGGTTTCGGAGCTTTCCCCGCGTTCTGGGAAGCAGCCTGTGCCGCGTCTTCCTCGTCCTTTTTAAGGAGCGCTTCGATCAGGTCCGCTTTTTTGAGGGTCGAAATGCCCTTCATGCCTCTTTTCTTGGCGATCTCCTTAAGACTCTGGAGCGCCAGCGATTCATATCTCTCTTTTGTCATGATCCTCCTTTTATTCTGCGATATGCCGCAAAGCACACACAAGGCGCCCGGGGACGCCGCGTTTATGCGCAATTAGTTCCGCAATGTGATTTTGCCGCTATTTAAAGATTCCGTTTTAAGCTCTGGTTTGGGATATTCATGCAGATATTCGCTTGATATGGGCAGACGCAAACATATGTTAGAATTATCAGAAATATAATAAACCTATCAGAATAAATTTTCAATCAGAGAGTTATAAATCTTCTCATTTTTCGACGGCCATTTCCGGCAGATCTCCTCCGCGAGCGACTTGTCCGGCACCTGAATACGGATCTCCAGAACCGGGGACCCTTTTTCCAGCACTTTGAGGACGGCGTTGTACATGCCGTCCTCCGCCGGGACGCAGTCCGCCCTCACTGACTGGTCCCCGCGCAGAGCTGCGCCTTCCGCGCGCAGAAAGTTA
Organism: uncultured Lachnospiraceae bacterium; assembly: GCA_946629175.1. GTDB lineage: Bacteria > Bacillota > Clostridia > Lachnospirales > Lachnospiraceae > CAG-791. The sequence goes on from CAMOXN010000035.1 coordinate 7,873, forward strand.
TCCGACTGACGGCGGATCTCCTCGCTCAGGTCCGTCCGGAACATCTTAAGAGTCTGCCTTCCCTCTTCGGTAATGCTGTAATAACACCTGTCTCCGGAGACCCTGGACCTTACGAGGCCGCTCTGCTCGATCTCGGCGTATGTCTGAAGGAGCGAGACAAAATTGACAAATCCCTTCTCCAGAAGGAATGACGAAAGCCTGTCCATGGCGATCTCTCCGCCCATTTTATCAAGGAGATACAAAATGATCAGTTTATAAACGGCAAGCGGCGATGACATAACCTGTTCCCTCTCTTTTATTTCCCTTCCTCGGAATAAGTCTGAAAAGACTTGAGCTTCCAGATATCCCTGTTGTATTCGGCGACCGCCCTGTCAGCCGAAAAATAACCGGCGCAGGAGATCCCCTTGAGGACCTTCCTGTTCCAGGAGGATCTGTCCTCATAATCGAGCAGCATGCGGTCCTTGACTTCGGCATAGGACCCGAAGTCAAGCAGCGTCATATATCTGTCCCTGAAATGAAGTTCATCCCAGAGCCTTTGGAGCCTCTCCCTTTGTCCGACGGCCATCACCTGCGGTCCTGTGATAAAGTCCACGGCTTCCCTGATCTCCGGGCTGTTCTCGTAGTATACGGCAGGATCATACTTGTCGGTATCAAAGCGTTCGATCGCCTCCTCGGGACTGATCCCGAAGTAATACACGCTCTGTCCGTCCGTGAGCTCACCGATCTCCACGTTCGCGCCGTCTCTTGTTCCGAGCGTCAGCGCCCCGTTCAGCATGAGCTTCATATTCCCTGTGCCCGAAGACTCCCTGGATGCCAGAGAGATCTGTTCGGAGATCTCTGCCGCAGGGATCAGCCTCTCCGCGTAAGTCACATTGTAGTTGGTCACGACAGCCATGCGCAGGTAAGGATTCACCTCGGGATCCCCGTTAACGATCTCCTGCAGCACCAGCATGAGATGAAGGATGTCCTGTGCCATAGTATAGCCGGGTGCCGCCTTCCCTCCGAAGATAAAGTTGACCGGCCGCGCGGGGCGCTCTCCTCTTTTGACCCTGAGATACTCCCGGATCACGTAGAGCGCCGCAAGCTGCTGCCTCTTATATTCATGGATCCTCTTTACCTGCAGGTCATAGATCCCGTCCGGCAGGAGTTCTATGCCCTCCTCCTTTTTAACAAATGCCGCAAGCTTTTTCTTGGCCTTCAGTTTGATCCTGTCCAGCTCCCCGATCACGCGCTCATCTTCCGCGAATTCCGAGAGCTTCTCAAGCTGTGAGGAATCGAGTTTGAAGGCATTCCCTATTTTGTCACAGATGAGGTCGGCAAGGTCCGGATTGCAGCCAAGGAGCCATCTTCTGAAAGAGATCCCGTTCGTCTTATTGCTGAATCTCTCCGGATAGATCCGGTAAAAGCCCTTCAGGCGGGAGTTCTCCAGGATGTTGGTATGGCTCTTCGACACACCGTTCACCGAAAAGCAGAAGTGAACGCAAAGATAAGCCATACGGACCCTTCTCCCGGAATCGATGATCAGGACGGACGGATCCTGGTACCTGCTCTTTACGATCAGGTCGAGCCTGTGAATGATCGGCACCAGCTGGGGCGCCGCTTCCGAAAGTTCATCGAGCGACCAGGTATCCAGCGCCTCCGCCATGATCGTATGGTTCGTATAGGCGCAGGATCGTGTCACCACATCGACCGCTTCCATAAAAGAGAGCGCCTTGTCGTCAGTCAGCACGCGGATCAGCTCAGGGATCAGAAGGGCCGGATGGGACTCATTGATCTGGATCACCGCGTAATCGTACATCTTGCGCAGGTCGCATTTGCGGGATTTCATTTCCCGGAGGATCAGCTGGGCCGCGCAGCTCGCCAGAAAATACTGCTGGTAAAGGCGCAGCTTTTTCCCGGCTGCGTCGGAATCATCCGGATAGAGAAAAAGCGTCAGATTTTTCTCTATGTCCTCCTTGTCGAACAGGATCCCGTCATGCACGATCGATCCGTCCGCGCTGTCTACGTCAAAGAGGCGGAGTTTGTTGATCCCGCTCTTATATCCTGCAATGCTGATCTCATACATCCTGGCCGTGAGTCTTTTCCTGCCGAGCCATACGTCAAAAGTCACTTCCGTGGGATTTTCCCAGGACTCCCACTGCATCCAGCGGTCCGGTGCCATCTCCTGGACATATTCTCTGAAAGACTGCCTGAAAAGACCGTAATGATAGTTCAGTCCGATCCCGACGGCGGGATATCCGAGCGTGGCGATCGAATCCATATAGCACGCGGACAGAAGGCCGAGCCCCCCGCATCCGAGCGAGGGTTCCGGTTCAGCTTCGATCACGTTCTCAAGATTCTTCCCGTATCCGGCGAGGATCTCCTCTGTCTTTTTACGGATCCCCAGGTTGATCAGCGTATTCTTAAGGAACCTCCCGGTAAGGAACTCCGCGGACACATAGTACACTTTCTTCTCGCCGCTGTTCTTCTCGCCGACTTCGAGGATCCTCTTGATAAGGAGCATCAGGACCAGATAGGTCTCCTCGTCGCCGCATGACTCAAGGGGCTTACCGAAGCGCTCGTGCGCCAGCTCGACGAGCTGCCGCTCCATATTGAGGACCATTACATCAAAGATCATGTTCTTGTATCCCATTGCCACCTCTCGCCATTCGTCTCAAGAATACGATAATACACCCGGTCTGCACGGACCGGGTGTATGGATGCGCTGAATCGCACATTACTGTGTATTATATCAGATTCATTTTTGGGGGTCAATGCGCTCTGCGGAGCCCTTTGGGGTAGTGGTTCTTGATCTGTCCCGAAGAGATCTTCCCCCATCCGGCGCTGAACCCGCCGATGGTGATCAGGCACCACCCCTTCCCCCCTGTCACATTTACGCAGTCTGAGACCTGCAGGCTCTCCCCTCTCAGGTACGCGGAAGCGGCATTCCCGCAGCCGGTCTCCGCGCTGCGCGCGGCATCCCGGGCGCTGAGATATAGTGCCAGCGAGTGCGAGGGTTCGAAACGGTTCTTTTTCAGAGTGCCGAGATGGAGCCCCGCGCGAAGGACTTTAAGTCCCTTCAGGTCGAACGAATACGGTACTCTGTACAATTCGTTCCCGAACAGGCTCAGGCCGGCACCGGCCTTTTCTCCCGCAAGCAGCCTCCTCCTGCCATACTCCGTAAGTTCCTCCTCACAGAACTCCGTAAGCAGCCTGAGCGCTTCTTTGTCCCTGAGCGGCGGCGCGGCAGGGATCCTTGTCGCGAAGGGCTCTCCCCGCTTTCTGAAGACCGCGGCAAAATGGCCTTCGCCTTCGAGTCTGTGGGGCCACAGGCGGATGCAGCCCTGCAGGGACCGGAGAGTACTGCTTCCGGTGGGCCCGGCCATCCCTCCGTCCGGCCCTTCACTGCCGTCCGCATTAAGGCATGCCCACTCCGGCACCCCTGCCGCGAGCCCGGTACTCTCCATGAAAGGCGCGCCTAGCTCCGCGGGAAGATCCGCGATCTCGAACTCCGGATGCTCCGCCAGAAAGACCGCGCAGTTCCGCTCGTCTTCCAGCGGCGCGAATGTGCAGGTAGAGTATACGAGCGTGCCCCCCGGCGCCGTCATTTCCGCGGCGCGATCAAGAATGGCGAGCTGGCGTTCCGCGCACAGTTCGACGTTGGCAGGGCTCCAGTTGGGGATCGCTTCAGGTTCCTTCATGAACATTCCCTCGCCTGAACAGGGCGCGTCGACAACGACTGTGTCAAAAAAGAGAGCGAACCTGTCTTTTAACCTTTCCGGTGTCTCATTCGTGACGACCGCGTTCGCGATCCCCATGCGCTCTATGTTCTGCGAGAGGATCTTCGCCCTCGCGGGATGGATCTCGTTGGAGACGAGAAGACCTTCTCCGCCCAGCATCGATGCGAGATGGGTCGACTTGCCTCCCGGCGCCGCGCACAGGTCGAGCACGCGCATTCCTGGCTTTACGCCGGAGAGAGCCGCTACAGCCATAGCGCTCGGCTCCTGCATGTAATAGACGCCGCACTCGTGAAATGGATGCTTTCCGGGTCTTTCAGCAGGATCATAGTAAAAGCCGCCGGGCGCCCAGGCGACCGGCGACAGATGGAAAAGGCCGCTCTCCGGCAGCCTGTCCGAACCTTGTTTGAGCGCGTTGAGGCGAAGGCCGCCTCTCCGCGGGCGCTCGTAGGAGGCGAGGAAATCCCCGTACTCCGCTCCGAGCATGCGCTCCATGCGCTGTCTGAATTCTTCGGGTAAATGATCCAATGTGTCTTTCCTCAGATTTAACTCCCGGATCAGGTCTCCGGATCAAAACTCATCCAGGATCTGATTCAGATCGTGTTCTCGTACTTATCAGCTTCCGTGATCCTCATCTTTTTCCCGTTGAGGATGATAAATCCCTCTTCAGGATCGTCATGAACGATGTATCTCGCCGACGGCTCTTCCCACTCGGGATGATCGTGACCGAACTGACGGCAGGAAATATCCTGCTCTCCTTTCATGACGTGACCGTCTGAGGCCCTGAAAGGCCTTTTGGCGCCGCGGAGCCCCGGCAGTTTTTCCGTGTACCAGCTTCCGGCCTTCTTGGAAGTGTCCCTGTTTCTCTGCGCCGCATTTTGTCCGCCGCCGGATCTTTTCCTGAGCAGGTTCGTGACTACGGCCCATATTACGATCATTACTACTAATATCGAAGATCCCATCGCATTCCACCAATCTCTTTTCATGTCATCGCTCCGCAATAACAGAGCTCGTGACAGAGCGCTTATGATAACAGCACCTCTTCAACGGACGCCTTCGTGCCGCTGACGGACCCCTGGACCATGGCCGGTTTGCCGCCGCCTTTTGCGCCCAGCTTTTCCCTGAGTTTTTTCTGTGTCTCCCTTGCATCCAGCGTCCTGCTGCCGATGATGTAGCGGTAGCCCGCCTCGTCATCTCCGCAGAATACGCCGCAGATCCCGCTGTGTTCCTCCATGAGCCGGTTCACCATGTTCCGCTGTACGATGGCGTCCATCTCTCCGACGAACAGTACAGCATTTTCCTGCTCAGCCGGGATCGCGTCAATGCGCAGTGAAGCGGCCTTGTATTCCAGTTCCCTGTTCTTCTGTTTGAGGCTCCCGATCTCGTCAAGAAGGTGTCTCACTCCGTCGCCGATCTCGTCCCGGCTCCGGTTGGTCAGGTGCGAGACCTCCTCGACGCATTGCTGCTGCCTCTGCACCATCTCAAAAGCTCTCCGTCCGCACAGGATGAAGAGCCGCATCCCGCCATTGAACTTCACGGTCCTTACGATCTTGATGAGGCCGATCTGACCTGTCCTCCTGACATGGGTCGCGCAGCAGGCGCAGAGATCCACATCGGGGATCCTGACGAGGCGGACCTGGCCTTCTATTTCGATCTTGCTCCGGTATACATACTGCGGGAGCTCTTTTTCAGACGGATACAGTATCTCCACTTCCGCGTTCCTGTATATGACCTCGTTGGCCTCCCGTTCCAGCGCGAGGATCTCCTCCTCGTCGAGCTGTCCGTTGACATCCACTGTCACCGAGTGATCGCTCAGGTGAAATCCGATGTTGTCAAATCCGTACCGGCTGTGCATCAGTCCTGACAGAATATGCTCCCCGGTATGGTTCTGCATGAACCCGAACCGGCGCTCCCAGTCGATCGCGATCGTTACGTTATCACCGACAGCCGGGCCGGAGAACTCCTGCCCGCAGCTGTCTGCGTTCTTCACCTCGGGATCATCCGAAGCAGGATCCGAGGGCACTGCAGTGATTGTATGCCTGATCACGCCATCCGCGATCTGCACATCCGTCACCCTGTAAGTGCAGCCTGCAACTCTTCCGCGCCCATATGAAATGATCCATCCCGTATCCGGAGACTGCCCCCCGCCCTCGGGGAAAAAGACCGTCCGGTCCAGGATCACCTCCCAGACAGGACCGGTTCCATTGTTCTTCTCGCGTTCATCGGAGTCTCTTTCGCCCTGCGTCGTCTGGTTCTCAACTCTGTATACTGCGAGGACCGTCGCTTCGCAGCCGGCAAGGTACGCATTCTCTTCATAGAGCCTGGTCGTCGGCCCTGTGCGGAACGCTGTGCCGGTCATATTAAAAGCCGCTCCGGCGGATACTGCATCAGACATTCGCTCTCTCCGCCTTCCCCGCTTCCATCTTGAGGTAAGCGTTGATGAAGCGGTCGATATCACCGTCGAGCACCGCGCTTGTGTTGCTCGTCTCTTCCGCCGTTCTGGTATCCTTCACCATGGTATAGGGCTGCAGGACGTAAGAGCGGATCTGGCTCCCCCACGCGATATCCTTGACTTCACCGCGGATCCCCGCGAGCTTGGCCTGCTCCTCCTCCATCTTTTTCATGTAGAGCTTGGCCTTGAGCATCTGCAT
>CAMOXN010000036.1 GCA_946629175.1 uncultured Lachnospiraceae bacterium
ATCCAGATCATCGAGAAGGATGAAGAAGGTAACGCGACCGTTGTCGAGGAGTGGACTTCTACGAAGGAAGCGCACAGGATCACCGGCTTGAAGACCGGAGTGGAGTATACACTGCGCGAGACAGTGGCGCCGGAAGGCTATGCTGTCGCGACGGATACGACATTCACGATTGATAAGACCGGAAAAGTGACATCCACAGGTTCTGTGACCGAGGACGGAATCCTTCTGGTCGAAGACAGCAAGAAGGCGATCGGCTTCAGCAAGACGGATATAGCCGGAGAAGAAGAGCTCGAAGGCGCTGAACTGCAGCTTCTTGACAGCGAAGGCAAAGTGGTCGAGGAGTGGACATCAGGGACAGAAGCTCACCGGATCGAAGGCCTGACAAGCGGTACATACACGCTGAGCGAGCGGGTGGCGCCGGAAGGCTACACGGTCACCACGGATATCCGGTTCACAGTCAATGCAGACGGAACGATCGAGACAGAAGCAAAGACCACAACGGACAGGTTCGGCAACCCGGTCATCCTGATGGAAGACGCGAAGACGAAAGTCAGCGTCAGCAAGACGGATATCGCGGATGGAGAGGAAATCGAAGGCGCGAAGATCCGGATCATCGAGAAGGATGAAGAGGGCAATGAGAAAGTGGTCGAGGCGTGGACTTCTGAGAAGGAAGCGCACCTGATCGAAGGCCTGAAGACCGGAGTGGAGTACACGCTGCGCGAGACAGTGGCGCCGGAAGGCTACACGATCGCGACGGATACGACATTCACGATCGATGAGAAGGGCAAAGTGACGTCGACAGGTTCCGTGACCGAGGACGGAGTACTGCTTGTGGAAGACGCGAAGACGAAAGTCAGTGTCAGCAAGACAGACATCGCCAGCGGCGAAGAACTGGAAGGCGCGAAGATCCAGATCATCGAAAAGGATAGAGAAGGCAATGAGACTGTAGTCGAGTCGTGGACTTCCACGAAGGAAGCGCACGAGATCGAAGGCCTTAAGACCGGAGTGGAGTATACGCTTCGCGAGACAGTGGCGCCGGAAGGTTATGCTGTCGCGACGGATACGACGTTCACAATCGATGAGAAGGGTAAAGTCACATCTACAGGAACGGTCTCTGAAGACGGAGTACTTCTGGTCGAGGATGCAAAGACCAGGGTCAGAATCAACATTGTTGACTCCGTGACCGATGAGAAACTGGAAGGTGCACACATCCAGATCATTGACAGTGAAGGAAATGTGATCGATGAGTGGGATTCCACGAAGGAAACGCACGTAATCGAAGGCCTGAAAGCAGGAGAAGAGTATACGATCCGTGAGACGGTCGCACCGGAAGGCCATATTTTGGCACCGGATACAACGTTTACGATCGATAAGAATGGTAATCCGGAAGGACCGGTCTCCGAAGACGGAGCGCTGCTGTTCAAAGATGCGAGGACGAAAGTCAGCGTCAGCAAGACAGACATCGCAGACGGCAAGGAGGTGGAAGGCGCGACGATCCAGATCATCGAGAAGGATGAAGAAGGCAACGAGACAGTCGTCGAAGAGTGGGTCTCCACGAAGGAAGCGCACGAGATCATCGGCCTTACGACCGGTGTTGAGTACATCCTTCGCGAGACAGTGGCGCCGGATGGCTATGTACTGACAACAGATACGACATTCACGATCGATGAAAAGGGTAAAGTGACGTCCACAGGGACGATCTCCGAAGACGGAGTATTGCTGGTCGAGGATACAAAGACAAGAGTCAGCATTAACATAATCGACTCCGTGACCGGCGACATACTGGAAGACGCACACATCCAGCTCATTGACAGCAATGGAAATGTAATTGAGGAGTGGATCTCCACAAGTCAGCCTCATGAGATCGTAGGCCTGAAGACAAAAGAGGAGTATACGATCCATGAGATAGTCGCACCGGAAGGCCATATTTTGGCACCGGATTCGACGTTCACGATCGAAGAGAACGGTGATGTGACAGGACTGGTCTCCGAAGACGACGTGGTGCTGCTTGAGGATGCGAGGACGAAAGTCAGCATCAGCAAGGTCGACATCGCGGACGGCGAAGAGGTCGCAGGCGCACACATCCAGATCATCGAGAAGGACAAGGACGGCAATGAGACTGTCGTCGAGGAGTGGGATTCCACGACTGAGGCGCACGTGATCGAAGGCCTGAAGACCGGAGTGGAATTCATAATCCGCGAGACAACCGCGCCGGAAGGATATCTTGTCACGACAGACACGACATTCACGATCGACGCATACGGCAATGTCACTTCTACAGGAACGGTTTCCGAGGAAGGCGTGCTGCTGGTCGAGGATGCCAGGACAGCTGTCAGGGTCCTGAAGACAGATATCGCGGACGGCAAGGAGCTGGCAGGCGCTAAGATCCAGATCATCGTGAAAGAGGGCCTGTTCGGCAAGCAAAGAGTTGTCGAGGAGTGGATCTCCACGAAGGAAGCGCATTTGATCGAAGGCCTGAAGGTCGGTGTGGAGTACACACTGCACGAGACAGTGGCACCGGATGGCTATGACATCGCTTCAGACACCACTTTCACAATTGATAAGTATGGCAAGGTAACAACGACTGGACACATGACAAAAGACGGAATTCTTCTGGTAGAAGATGCTAAGACCAAGAAGGACGACAGCGGATCCGGCGGATCCAAGAAACCTTCTTCTTCCAGCACTTCCACCAGGAAAAAGAGTTCTTCCAAGACCGGTGATGATTCCGATGCAATGATGTGGCTTCTGATCTGGCTTGGAGCAGCGGGATCGCTGGTCTATGTCACGAAGAAACGCAGAAATTCGAACTGAAAACAGAAGCGCTGTAACAAAGCGTGACTGAAACGCAAATGCCGCCCTGCAGGGAACTTCCTGCAGGGCGGCATTTTTCAGTATTTTCACAGAATATCGATTGGAATTGCATGTCATGTCCGGCAGACGTGACCATCCCCGGGCAGGTCACTGCGCCTCAAGCCTTGCCCGCCTGCGGATCTCGCGCGGCGTATCGCCGTAGAGCTCCTTGAACATGCGGCTGAACAGCTTGTAATTGGTGAATCCATGCCTGTTCAGGATCTCCATGACCGGATCATCCGTCGAGCAGATGTCATGGTAGATATGCGTTAGCCGCACGTGATTGACATGCTGTGTGAACGGGATGCCGATATTCTGGCGGAACATGCGGCTGAAATAGTCGCTGTTAAGGCCGAATTCATCCGAGATCTGCTCCAGTGAGAGGGGCTCCATATAGTGTTTGTCAATGTAAGATACGATCTCCTTCATCCTGAGCTGATTCCGGCTGGGTTCCGGGAGATCTTCTTTCAGCAGGGGAATGGAAAAATCGGCGATCAGCCGGTAGAGGATGTCGAGCGCGATCGAATGGGTCGCGATCATGTACCCCTTGGGCTGCCTGACGTTCAGCGTCACGAGCTTTTTGAGACATTCACAGATCTCCAGATAAGCCGGAACGAGATCGTCTGTCAGTTCGGCTCGGCTGCATATGATCTGGAAATTTCGCTTATTGCCCATAAGGCGCTGGATCAGGTCGTCGTCGATGCGCAGCACGATCCGCATGTAGGTGCGCGTGCAGCGGGCCTCGTGGATCTGGTTGGTGTCAATGACAATGAATTCACCCGGCACGAGCCTGTGCTCCGTTCCTTCCAGATAGAAGGTCGCATTTCCGTTCAAAATATAGACCAGTTCCAGGGAATCGTGCCAGTGCGCCGGTGTGTATTTCCCGGTGGTCTCATATTCCACCAGGATTCCCTGTTCATGTATGTCATAATTCTGCTTATAAATATTATCCTGCATGTAGTTCCCCCTGCTTGGCTTTGCGTGAAGCTTATCATTTTGGGAGCGTGAGCGCAAGAAAAAGTTGACATGCGGCAAGGGACACGGCAGGGGACAGTCCCCTGTCATATTTACGGTCTCAGCTCGAACGTCTCCTCCACATATGGATTCGCTATGTCCTTATCCGAGTATACTCTCATCGGGAGCGATATCTCGTTCACTTCCGCGATCTCGTTTTCCTGAAGAGCCGCGTTATCCCATAATATCGTTGAGAAAGCGGAATGGCCCGCAGTCACGATCTCCGCCCAGAATGGCTCGCACATGATCCCGTTGACGGAGGTGTTCTCGGTGCTGAAGATCAGGTCCTCCTCCGTCTTGTTGCGAAGATACAAGCGCACGGCGTATCCCCAGCTGTTCTCGGGATCGAAGCCCGTCACGATGATCGCGCAGTCGTCGTTGTCGATCAGTACGATGTCCGTCTCGGCGGGCTTGCGCGCAGGAGGAGCAGACTGTTTGTCAGTTCCTTCGGCCCCGTCTTCTCCAAGCGGGTACACCGTGAACGGATCGTGCATCAGGGGCGCTTCCGCGTAATCGTCGTCATTGTAGACATTAAGCGTAAAATCCACCTGCGTCACTTCTTCAATCTGCCGCTCTTCCAGCGTGTCCCGCATCCATATGATCTCGCAGTTTCCTTTCTTTCCGGCTGTGACGACTTCCGCCCAGAACGGGTCGCACATCACGCCGTTCACAGAGACCTTCTCAAAGGAGAACATGAGATTCTTGTCCGTCCGATTCTCGATATAGACCTTCCAGGTGTAGCCGAGTGCGGCGTCAGCCTTTACCTCTTTTACGGCAAATAAGAGGTCGTCCCGGTCGACGATGATCCGGCTTATATCTGTGCCGGTGTTTGAGTTCTCCGTTTCCACGTTATGCGTGTTATCCGGGGCATCCGCGACGCCCCAATCGCTGACGGCGGATTCGTTGGTGTCTGGGATCTTGCTGCTGCCAGCGGTTTGAGGAGAGTTGTTAAGCGGATTCTGTTCTTGTTCAGGTTCAGCATCATCGGGCTTATTCTGAGCAGTAGCTTCAGCGACGGCACCAGTTTCATTGGGGGCGTCTGCATTTTGACCAGAGCCGCAGCTTGTAAAGATACCTGCGAACACTAATGCGGTAATGAGCACAAAAAGAACGGCTGTTTTTTGCATCATACGTAAAACCTCCTTATAGAGATAAGGAAACAGAAGTTGTACAGATTTACGTCAACGCAAAAACGCCGTTTGCTGTAATGAGTATAGCATATCAGCCTGATCAGTTACAGGCACTTTTTGACCAGAGTGGCATCGTCGAGGGCCGCGTCTATGAGCCGGCTGAAAAATGAGGTATATCCTTTTCCGTAGGACTTGGAGAATTTTTGCGCTTTTTCAGAAAGGCGTATGGATGCGGTCTGTTTTGCCCTGCTTTTCTGTTTCATCTGCTTGAACTGCTTAAGCATTTCAGGTGTCATCTCGGGACTTTCATCGTCGTATACGATCGTCCGTGCTGCGGCTTCCTCCAGCTCTTTGAGCTCTTCGCTGCTCAGGTCGGTATTCAGTTCATCAAAACTCATCTTCACCATTCTTATACCTCTCCTTTTCCGGAACAGATGCGATCCGCGCTGAAATGATGCGGATCAGATTCTCTTTTTTGAAAACACATACAACAAATAACACGTGTTTGACTTTTCCGAGAATATTGTACCGATTTTCTTCAAGATGTTCTTCATCTTCTCGGATCAGTTTGTCCGGATCCAAGAAGACCCTCGCTGCCGTTTTGAAATGAATTCCATGCTTCCTGAAGTTTTCAGCATCTTTGTGTTCATCCCATTCGAAAGAAGCATTCGTAACATCAAGATCAAAATGACTGTACATCGAAATACCTCTCTATTGGAACGTATCATATGACACCGCAAATTGCAATGCAATTCGCGGTCATAAAAGAGAACAGGAATAAGGTAGAGAGCACAAAAAAAGCGGCTATCTTTTGCATCATACGTAAAACCTCCTTATAGAGATAAGGAAACAGAAGTTGTACAGATCTTACGTCAATGCAAAAACGCCGTTTGCTGTAATGAGTATAGCATATCAGCAAGGTGAATTGTCACGAGAAAAATGCTACAATGACGATTATAAGACAATCAAGGGAGGAACAAATCTTGAAGGACCTTATAAACGGCCAGTTCACGCGCACCGCGCTCCTTCTCGGAGAGGACGCGATGAGAAAACTGAACAGGAGCAGGGTGGCGGTCTTCGGCATCGGCGGTGTCGGCGGATACGCGGTGGAGGCGCTGGCGAGGAGCGGCGTCGGAGCGTTCGAGCTGATCGACAGAGATGTGGTCAGCGAGTCGAATCTCAACCGCCAGATCATCGCGACCCATAAGACGATCGGGCGCGGCAAGACAGAGGTGATGGCGGAGCGCATCCATGACATCAACCCGGATGCGCAGGTGACGCAGCACAAGTGCTTCTATCTGCCTGAGACTGCGGACCAATTTGACTTCACGCAGTATGACTACATCATCGATGCGGTGGACACGATCACTGCCAAAATAGAGATCATCCTGAGGGCGCAGAAAGCCGGCGTTCCCGTGATCAGCAGCATGGGCGCGGGCAACAAGCTGGACCCGTCGAAGTTTGAAGCCGCGGACATCTACAAGACTTCCGTCGACCCGCTCGCCCGCGTGATGCGGCGGGAACTCAAAAAAAGGGGCGTCCGTAAGCTCAAGGTAGTGTATTCCAAGGAAGAGCCGATCAAGCCGCTGGGACGGATCGAGGCGGACCCGGAAGCAGGCCGCAAGGACGTGCCGGGAAGCGCCGCGTTCACGCCTGCGGCAGCGGGACTCCTCATTGCGTCGGAAGTGGTGAAGGACCTGATCAGGACGTGACAAGGGGACGGTTCTCCTGTCACATTTAGGAGAGAAAATGAGCAAAGAACAGCAGCAATACAGAAAGCTTGTTTTGACACCGGTGGAGCAGCTGATTCCTAAACTGGCGGTGCCGACCATCCTCAGCATGATGGTGACGATGATCTATAACTTGGTGGACGCGTTTTTCGTGGGAAAGCTCGGAACGAGCGCGAGCGCCGCGATCGGCGTCGTCCTTGGCGTGCAGGCGATCTTCCAGGCGTTCGGTTTCATGATGGGGCACGGCTCGGGAAGCCAGATCAGCGTCCATCTCGGAAAAGGCAACAAGGAAATGGCGAACAAGCTCTTTTCCACCGCTTTTTTCCACGCGCTGGCGATCAGTGTGGCCGTCAGTGTCGTCTGTCTGATCGGCCTCACACCGCTGATGCGCCTTATGGGGAGCACGGACACGATCCTGCCCTTTTCCAGGAACTACGGATTCTATATTTTGATCTCAGGGCCTGCCCTGGTGGGAAGCTGCGTGCTCAACAACGTCATGCGATATGAGGGACGGGCGGTCCTGGCGACGGTCGGACTGGTGACAGGCTCCGTGCTCAACATGATCGGAGACCCGATCCTGATGTTCGGGCTGGGCCTGGGCATCGACGGCGCGGGGCTGTCCACGGCGGTATCGCAGTATATCAGCTTCGGGATCCTTCTGTACATGGTGTTGAGCAACCGGACCATCAGTAAGATCTCGCCCCGATACAGATCGAACGACCCGGAAGTGACCCTTTCCATCATTCGTGTGGGCCTTCCCAGCCTCATCCGGCAGATGCTCAACAGCGTCGCGACTATAACGCTGAACCACTGCGCGATGCCTTATGGCGACGCGGCTATTGCGGCGATGGCGATCGTGGGCAGGATCGTCATGTTCATCAGTTCTGCAATGATTGGCCTGGGGCAGGGATTCCAACCGGTCAGCGCCTACAATTTCGGTGCCCGCAAGTATGCGAGACTGAGAAAGAGCTTCTTCTTTACAGTCAGTCTCGGGACAGTTGTGCTCGGCGTGCTGGCGGTGATCGGATTTATCTTCCCGGGACAGATCGTCGGTCTGTTCCGCGACGATCCGGCTGTCATCGAGATCGGCGCCAGAGCGCTCCGCTTCCAGTGCGCAGCTGTGGTGACGCAGCCGTACACTGTCACATCCAACATGATGTTCCAGAGCATCGGCCGCAGTAAAGAAGCCTCTTTCCTCGCGCTTTTGCGCAGCGGGCTTTACTATATTCCGATTCTTGTGATCCTCCCGCTGTTCATCGGGCTGACCGGAATACAGAGCGCGCAGATGTTCGCGGATATTCTGACAATGCTGACCAGTATACCGTTCGTAGTGAAGTTCATGCGGGAGACGCCCGACGAGGACCTGACATCGGAGATCGACAGGCTGTATGGAGAGGTATGAACTTGCGCCGTGCAGTGTCAGCATAGGGAAGTCCGGCTGTGTGCCCGGCGGAGAGCATTAGGCCACGTGAGCCGACGCCGGACATACAGCCGGACTTAAACTATGCCACACTGCACAGTTGCAAATTTAATATTTACAAACGGATTTCTGCCGACTATAATTGTTTTGTTGCAGATCATCAGATCTGCCAGAGACAATAGATCAGCCGGCGTGTCGGAATTGGCAGACGAGACAGACTCAAAATCTGTTGTCCGTGAGGGCGTGTGGGTTCGAGTCCCACCGCCGGCATGAGAATCGGGAATCAGCTTATTTAGTGGGATTCCCGATTTTCCTTTATTTACGGGCTTTTTGAGCCGGAATATAGATGGAGAACAGTGTGAATATAATCAGGAATATCAATTTTACCGCCTACAGGAACTGCAAGGAATCGCGGCAGGCGTCTGCAAGGGTATCGGCAAGTTCTACCTGTGCAAGATCGGTGACACTTACGGATATGTCCACAAGTCCCACATGACCAAGTAATTGTACTGACAGCTTTTTTTGATATAATGGTCCCATATGGATCAATGAAGGGAAGGAAATGCATTACTATTTTGCCCCGCTGGAGGGGATCACGGGCTACGTGTACAGAACGGTCCACCACAGATATTTCCCGGGGATCGACCGCTACTACATGCCGTTCGTGGCGCCCAACTACACGATGCACTTCAAGGAGAAAGAGAAACAGGACATAGACCCTGCGCACAACGAGGGACTGACCGCCGTGCCGCAGATCCTGTCCAACAAGGCGGACGAAACGCTGTGGGCAGTGGAGGAGCTTGTGGACAGGGGTTACAGGGAGATCAACCTTAACCTCGGCTGCCCGATGCCGACCGTGGCGCGCAAAAAGAAGGGCTCAGGTCTTCTGAAGTTCACGGATGAACTGGACGCATATCTTGACGGTGTTTATAATGGCCTTGACAGGCGGCAGGGAGACCGCCCGCCGGTCAGCCTTTCCGTAAAAACAAGGCTTGGGACCGATAGCACGGATGAGGCGGAAGCTCTCGTCAGGATCTACAACCGCTACCCGGTCAGTGAGCTGATCGTGCACCCGCGGTGCCAGGCGGACCTGTACAAGGGCAAGCCGGACATGGAGGCTTTCCTCACAGTGCTGCGCGGCAGCACGAATCCGGTGGTCTACAACGGAGATCTGATCTGCCCGGAGGATGTCCGGGAGGTCGGGAGGATGTGCGAAGAAGCGCCGCAAGGCATAGAGAGCGTAATGATCGGGCGCGGCCTGCTCGCCGATCCCTCCCTGGTCAGACAGTGCCGGGGCGGAGAACTGATCACTGCGCAGGAACTCAGTGCTTTTCACGATGAACTGTACTGCCGCTACCGGGAGATATTTCCCGGAGACAAGGTGGTATTGAACCACATGAAGGAACTGTGGTCTTATATGGGAAAACTGTTTCCTGATGGCGCGAAGTGCCTCAAGGAGATCAAAAAAGCCGGCACGAGAATCCAATACGAAGCCGCGGTGAGAGTACTTCTTGGTACATGCCGGGTGGAGAGAGCCGGACGGAAGGAGAACAGGACAGATGGAGGAAAATAACAGCCTTGACACTCGCAAGGCGGAAAAGGGCAGACATAAAGGAACACTGCTGATCATACTGGGACTTATCATGATCCTCGGCGCGCTGGGACTTACAGCTTACAATATCTGGGACGGAAACCGCGCGAAAGAGGCGGCGAACCGGATCACGGATGTACTGATCGATAAGATCTCGGAAGACAACAGCGATCTGCAGGTCCCGATCTATGACCCGAACAGGCAGATGCCTACAGAGATCATCGACGGAATCGAGTATATCGGCGTTTTGGAAATACCGGGCCTGGACCTGAGCCTTCCCATCACGATGGAGTGGAATTATGATCTGCTGAAGTTCGCCGTCTGCCGTTTTACGGGATCGTATTTTTCGGATGACCTTGTGATCTGCGGTCATAATTACGCGAAGGTCTTCTCACCGATCAAGTGGATCGATATCGGAGAGGATGTCTATCTGACGACAGTCGACGGGATGACGATCCATTATACCGTCACGAACAGGGAGACTCTGGAGCCGACCGACATCGAAGCATTTATCTCGAACATACACAATTCCGCTACTTCCAAGATGGACTGGGATATGACTCTGTTCACGTGCAACATAGGCGGACAGACCAGATGCGCAGTGCGCTGCAGCAGAGTGGAATGAACCGGCGCTGCCCGCTGAAGCAGAGCGGAACGAGGACGATCAATGAAAATTCTTGTCGCTGACGACGAAAAAGAGATCGCTGATCTCATTGAGATCTATCTTACGAACGAGGGCTACGAAGTCCTGAAATTCTACAGAGCGGAAGGCGTGCTTGACGCGGTGGCAGAGGAGAATATCTCGCTCGCCATCCTTGACGTTATGCTGCCCGACGGGGACGGGCTCGGGCTCCTGAGGGAGATCCGGCGCGAACACTATTTTCCCGTCATCCTGCTGACGGCCAAAATACAGGACACCGACAAGATCACCGGCCTGACCCTGGGAGCGGACGACTACGTCACAAAACCGTTCAATCCGCTGGAACTCATGGCGCGCGTGAAGACGCAGCTGCGCAGGTATACCCGCTACAACACGGGCGGAGCGGCGGAAGAAGCGCCGACAGAGCTGACAGTGCGGGGGCTTACGATCGACCCCGGCGCGTACAAGGCGCGGCTGAACGGGAGCGAGCTCACGCTCACGCCGATCGAGTTCTCGATCCTTCTGTATCTGTGCGAACGCCGCGGGAAGGTGGTCACAACGGAGGAGCTGTACGAAAAGGTGTGGGGCGAAGATTTTCTTGACGCGAACAACACGGTCATGGCGCACATCGCGCGGCTCCGCGCGAAGATGCATGAGCCGTCGCGCCACCCCAGATACATCAAGACTGTGTGGGGCGTGGGATATACGATCGAATAACGGGACAGGGGTCTGTCCCTTGTCCAAAAAGTTGAACGGGGGTCCGTCCCCTGTTCCAAAAAAGTTGAGCGGGGGTCCGTCCCCTGTTCAAAAATTTTGGACGGGGGGCAGGCCCCTGTTTAAAATACAGGAGGCAGGCTTGAACAGGAAAAGAAACAAAATACTGCAGTCGCCGTCTACACTGCGCATCAGGCTGAGCAGGCACCTGGCCTTCAGTTATCTGACTCAGGCGGCATTCTACATGGTCCTTGTGATCGCGTGGCTGTACTGGTATGTGACATACATCTGGAACAGGATCGGGCCTGACAGCGGAGGAAGGATCGAACTTCCGAGGATCGTATTGTTCATGATCGGGTTCGGCCTGCCTGTGGCGATCTGGTTCCTCTACACGATTTTCTTCATTCAAAGACCCCTGCGATACCTGGACGACCTGCTCGCGGCAACGGAGCAGCTCGCCTCCGACAAGGAGCAGCCCATTGTTCTCCCCGAAGTCATGAAGGAAGCCGAGAATGAGCTCAATGAAGTGCGGCTGCAGGCTATTTTGGACGAGCGAAGGCTCATGGAGCAGGAGGAGAAGAAGAATGACCTGATCATGTATCTGGCGCATGATCTCAAGACACCGCTCACCAGCGTGATGGGGTATCTTGCGCTTCTCGAAGAGAACCCGGATCTTTCTTCGGAGCAGAGGGCCAGATATATCGGGATCGCGAGGGCGAAGGCAGAACGGCTGGAGGAGCTGATCGGGGAATTCTTCGATATCACGAGGCTGACGCTGACGACGATGACGCTCAGCCGCTCGCAGATCAACCTGAGCCGGATGCTGGAGCAGGTCGTCTCCGAGTCGGAAGTCCTCCTCGAGGAGAAAGGCCTTCGCTGGAAAGCGGATATTCAGCCCGGCGTCTATATGAACGGAGATGCGGACAAACTGCAGAGGGTGTTCGACAACCTGATCCGCAACGCGGTCAGCTATTCTTATCCGGATACGGCATTGGAGATGCGGATGCGTCTGACGGACAGCCGCGGTTCCGGCAGCAGAAGCAGAGACATCGCAGGCGCCGGCCTCATCCGGATCAGCCTCCGCAACAGCGGGCCGACCATTCCCAAAGAAAAGCTGCGCAAGCTCTTCGACCAGTTCTACCGCCTTGACGAGTCCCGCGGGACAGATGGCGGCGGTGCCGGGCTCGGCCTTGCCATAGCGAAGGAAATTGTAGAGCTTCACGGCGGAGAGATCACCGCCGAGAGCGAAAATGACAGCATCACGTTTAGTGTGACGTTGCCGGTATGAAACAATGAGGACCCCGTTCAGGTATTTATTATGAACCTGAACGGGGTCCTCATTGTTTTAGGGCATTTCGGGAAAAAGAAAGTCGCAGAACACCTGCGTGACGGGGTTGGCGCTGTCCGGCTTCCAAATGGCCAGGACATCCACGTGCTCGTGTTCACCTTCCAGGGGGATGATCGACAGATCTGTAGAAGGCCCGAGCGTCCTGACAATGGACTCCGGAAGAATCGTGATCCCGATCCCGGCAGAGACGAGGATCATGAGAGTTTCCGCATCGGAGGAACGGGAATCGACCTTCGGTATGAAGCCGGACTCACCGAATTTGTCCGGGATGATGTTGCCATAACTTTTCGCGGCGGGGTCATCGTAGTATTTTGTCAGAAGAAAGGGTTCACTGCGAAGATCATAGCGCCGGATGGAAGAAAGCTGGGCATATGGGTGGCCGGGCGGAAGGACAGCGTACAGCCGGTCGCTGGAGATCTTTTTGAAGGAAAAGCCGCTCAGGTCGGTGTCTCCGTAGGCGATATTAAAGACAAAATCAAGACGGTTCTGCTCCAGGTTCATGAGGAGGTCCAGATGGGCCTGACGGAACAGAGAGAAGATGACGGAGGGGTTCTGCAGGTAGAACTTTCTGATGAGGGGGGAAATCAGGGAAAACCCCTGTCCCTTTACATAACCGATGCGCAGTGAACCGGAGATGCCGTCTGCGGCATTCCGGGCGCGGTCCACAGCGAGCCTGGTCCGTTCCAGGATCGCTTTTGCTTCCATATAGAAGATTTCTCCGGCGGGTGTCAGTTGCACCCGCTTTTTTTCGCGAACAAACAGTTTGACGCCGAGCTGTTCTTCCAGTGACTGGATGTGCTGCGTGATCGCGGTCTGAGAAATGAAGTGTCGTTTGCCCGCCTCCGTAAAGCTCAGGGTCTCCGCTGCCGTGACGAAATATTTGAGCTGATTGCTTGTCATGGATGGACCTCCCATCGTATACGCGGAAAATAGCTCTGATTTTGCTATGAGATCATAAGAAAAAACTAAATGATCATAAAAACATTATAACAAATAGACAAAAAAAAGCCAATTGTGATCATTTCCGCGTTATCCATAAGGTTTTCCTTTTGATTCAATTGTAAGGGCTTATTGGCGAGAGCAGAAATGGTGACGATATACTCTTGTTAAAGAAAAAACAAAGTAATCGGCAAGCCGCACAGTACGGCTGCCGCCGCGGATGCAAAACCGGGGCAAGCACACAGGAAGGAAGGAGCAAAAGATGAGAAAAGCACTGGAAGGAATCAAGGTCATTCAGCTCGCGAACTTTATTGCAGCTGCAGCGACAGGCCGCTATCTGGCTGACCACGGCGCAGATGTCATTATCGTCGAGGCATCCAAGGGAGATCCGATCCGCTTCACACAGCAGCAGGAGGGACGCCCCCAGAACATCAAAGA
The DNA here is from genome assembly GCA_946629175.1 of uncultured Lachnospiraceae bacterium. Lineage (GTDB taxonomy): Bacteria > Bacillota > Clostridia > Lachnospirales > Lachnospiraceae > CAG-791. The sequence continues at coordinate 13,818 of CAMOXN010000036.1, forward strand.
GAACGTCGCATGGGAATACCTCAACGGCAACAAGCGCTGCATCTCCATCAACACCAAGACAGAGGAAGGTAAGAAGGCACTGTTCGATCTTCTTGAGGACGCGGATGTCCTCCTGACCAACTGGCGCCTCGGCGCTCTTGAGAGAGCAGGCCTTGACTACGAGAGCCTCAAGGACAGGTTTCCCAAACTGGTCTACGCGATGATCCTCGGCTACGGCAAGGTCGGTCCGGACAAGGATCTTCCCGGCTACGACTTCACCGCATTCTTCGGAAGAGGCGGCTACACACAGAACCTTCGCCGCAGAGGAAATGACCCCATCACCATGATCCCCGGCCTTG
>CAMOXN010000037.1 GCA_946629175.1 uncultured Lachnospiraceae bacterium
CTGCCTGCTGACGGTGCCCTGTCCATTTCAGACAGCGCGTCCGCGAGGTATCTGACGGTCTCCCGGGTGTCCCCGCATCCTGTCATAGCGAGCACTGTGCTTCCGCTCACCATCTCGGTCTCGATCCCGTACTGCTCCCTGAGAATGCAGGCAGCTTCCGCGCCTGTAAGCCCGAGAGCGCTGAAGCTGATCAGTATTTTGCTCCTGTCGCGGAGCGGCGCGTCATTGTTCCTTGCGCGGGATACCGTGCTGCTCCTGCCGCGGGACGGCGCGTCATTCCACCCGTCCCCCGCTCCTCCTGCGCCGAGGACCTGTATATTCTCCAGTTCCTCCGCCCTGAGGTAGAACTCGTCGAGGCTGTCCCTCCACGTTTCAAAGAGCTCAGGCCCCTCTTCCGCAAGAAGCTGCACACAGCTGTCGATCGAGATCAGGAGCGGATAGGACGGGGAGCTGGTCTCGAAGATCCCCAGCTGTCTCTCGATCTCCTTCTCCCCGATCAGGTCTCCCCCGAGATGGAGAAGGGCTGTCTGCGTCAGGGACGGCAGTGTCTTGTGGACGCTCTGTATCACTGCGTCAGCTCCGAGCCTTACCGCGCTCTCGGGAAATCCGCCTTCTTCGAAAAGGCCGAAATGCGCCCCGTGAGCCTCGTCGACGACGAGAGGGACCGACTCGCGATGGCACAGATCCGCGATCGTCCTTATGTCGGATACCACGCCTTCATACGTCGGCGACGTCAGGATGACGGCCGCACTGTACGGATGCCTCCTGATCGCAGAGCGGACCTGCTCCGGAGTGACAGGACCGCTGATCCCGAATTTCCGGTTCTGCCCCGGCAGGATCCAGTGGACTTTATACCCTCCAAGCTCGATAGCGTGGTAGACGGATCTGTGGCAGTTCCTGGCCGCAATGATCTCACTGCCGAAAGGAGCTGCAGCCCTGATCGCCGCAAGGATCCCGCAGGTGCTCCCTCCGACCAGGAACCAGGTCCTCCGGCTTCCCCACAGGGCAGCCGCCCTTTCCATGGCCGCCTTCAGTATCCCCTCCGCGTCGTGGAGGTCATCCGCGCCGCTGATCTCCGTGATATCCCAGTCATAGGGAAGGCAGTCGGAAGGCTTCAGCCTTCTCTTGTGCCCCGGCATATGCATCGGCAGCATCTCTTCCGTGATCCTCTCGATCTCCCTCTGGAGCAGTCCCCTGGAACCCATTTTCACCTCCATGTCGAAGCGCCTGCGCTGTCACCGCAACGAGCAAAATGGCTGCCGCAGAATAGCGACAGCCATTTCCTTTTCAGTTCATTTTCTGAACACTGTATACGCGGATCAAAGTTCCGATGTGCAGTGAGGGCACCTTGTCGCGTCGATCGCGATCTCGCTCTTGCAGTAAGGGCAGATCTTCGTTGTAGGAGCCGGCTCTTCCTCAGGCTTCTTGCCGATGGAGGCCGCCTTGTTCAGCGCTTTGATGATGCTGAAGAGGATGAACGCCATGATCAGGAAGCTGATGACCGCATTGATGAAATTGCCGATTCCAAGGGCAGCGTCACCGACCAGCGGGATCTTCCAGGCGCTGAAATCCATGCTCACGAAGCAGCCGAGCAGCGGGTTGATGATGTCTTCGACCAGGGAACTCACGATCGCCGTGAAAGCTCCGCCGATGATGATACCAACTGCCATGTCCATGACATTGCCGCGGGAGATGAACTCTTTAAACTCCTTCATAAAATTCTTCATTTTCTTTACCTCTTTTCTTTATAGAATATAGAAAACTAAATCGATACTATTGTAGCAGATTCTCTTTCTACATCAATACACTATTTTATATTTTTTTTATAATTTGGCACCGGGGATCTCAGGACTGCTCGAGTTCCTTAAGTCCCTCGCAGACCGCCTCATACGACTGCTCGACCAGCGGCATGAGCTTTGAAGCCCCTTCATATGACCCGTCCCGCAGTTCTTCCGTGATCCCGGAGACCGGGGCCAAAAGCCCGGTAAGTCCGAGATTCAGGCATACCCCCTTAAGTGTGTGCGCAGCAAGGAAGGCTTTCTCACAGTCATTCTCCCGCATTCCGGCGCGCAGGTCATCCATGCTTCCGTCCTTAAGGAACATGAGCGCGAACCTCTGTATGCGGTCGTCCTTAAGGAACCGCTGCTTCATGGACTCATAATCTCCGCCGATCGCTTCGTAACACTCTTTGACGTTCATGAATGATCCCCTTAAAGATGTTTAATAAACATAGCTGTTGATGATGTCATTGTTCTCCTGCACAGTCGCCGACGGCTCATAATCCTCCTGCCCGAAGAGCATCTCGTGGAGTGTCCGGACATTCGTCGTCAGATAATAGGGTACTACGCAGGACTCCCCGTTCACAGTGGCAAAGACCCGGTCCTCCTCGCTCGGGAAACCGCTCGTCTCCGTCAGGTCCATCGTTCTTGCCCTGAGCATGAACATGATGAGTTCCATCGTGTCGAGAGACGTCGCCGTCTCACCGAGCACACTGTTCGCCGCCGCGATCAGCTGCAGCGGATTTGCCTCCTTGGCCTTCTGCATGGTCAGGGACAGCACTGTCCTCTGCCTCTCCGCTCTCTTAAAGTCGTCTCCGGCCGTATAACGGATCCTGCAGTAAGCCGTCGCCTGGATACCGCTCAGGTGCTGCATTCCGTAGTCGGTCACTTCGTCATAGTCCGTGCCGATCTCGTAGTACATGTCGTCCATGTAGCTGTTCATGTACTCCATCTCTTCTTCGGTGATCTCAAGGTCGATCCCTCCGAACGCGTCGATCGTGTCCGCGAGTCCCTCGAACCCCACCGTCACGAAATCCGTGATATTGAGGTCCAGGTTGGAATTGAGCATTTCGATGGCCTGCTGGGGACCGCCGTACGCGTATGCGGCATTGCACTTGCGGAAATCACCGCCCCCGATATCCAGCAGGGTGTCTCTGTAAACGGAGACCAGCTTGACATCCCCGCTCTTTTTGTTGATCGAGCAGATCATGATCGTATCGCTCCTGTTATCGCCCCCAAGGAGGTCCTGCTCCCTGGAATCCACGCCGAACAGCGCGATATTCTGGTATCCGGCCATGACCTTGTCTTCCCTGACCTGCCTGCTGATGCTGTTCTCGACGGATTCCGCAAGCCTTACGGAATTGACGGTCTGCAGCTGCGATCTCATATAAAAAACAAATGCGGCCGCAGCTGCGAAAATGATAAGGAGAAGCGCAAGGAAGAAATTCCGCACCGGGTGGCTCTTTCTCTTCCTCCTGTTGTATGTCTTCATCCGGCGGTCGTCCTGCGCCCTGCGGGACGCTTCCGCTCTCCGCCTTTCCCTGAGCTCATACTCCCTGTTCTGGCGGCTCTCCTCTTCTTCATCGATCCTCGACTTTATGGCGCGCTGTCCTTCGCGCGCGTCTCTGCGCCTTGCGTATTCCTCATAATCCTCCTCATCGCCAAGGCGCTCGTCAATAAGGATCTCATCCTCGATATCTCTTCTGTTTTTTGCCATATAAACTCCTGATCACTCAATGAGTTCCAGTCCGTTATCCCGGCTCCATCGTCTGGAGAATTCCATATAGATATCATCGCGGAAATTGATCCATCTGATGAGTAGTCTTTCCTCCGTCAGTATGCTGTCAAAATACTCTATTCCCTTTTCCGCCGCCTCCCTGAGCCTTACCTTCGCGGCTTCATCGCCGAGCGAGGAAATAAAGCTCATCATGACTTTCTCCCGTCCCTCTTCTCCGATCTCGGGGAGCTTGATAAAGTCCTCTTTCTGCCGCAGGATGTCCTTTTCGGAGGAGATCCCGTCTATTGACTTGCCGTAGATCACGCCGTTCATGAACATGAGCACGGTCTCCAGCGGAATGTAGTAGTAATAAGACGCCCTGAACGGACATGAAACAGACTGCATCACGTCATCGAGTCTTATCTTCATATTGATACCTCTGTTTTTCTAAACCTGTATAGCCATAGAGTTTTACTTCAAAATCACGATCCTGTCAAGCCCTGTTCTTATTTGGGCGCACACTCCCCGAGAATTACTTGAGAATAGGCCCGAATAAGATTATACTCTTCTATGACGCTTTTGTCCCGAACCGGGCCTGAAAGGAGAATTCCGATGCGCAGAGCAATTTCAAATATATTGATCGTTGTCCTGACCGCGGTCATCGTTTTCAGCGGTTACCGCCTGTGGAATATCTTTCACGAGTACCGTGAAGGCGAAAAGCAATACGAGCAGGCGGCATCCGATTATGTCCACACCAGGGACCCGGAGAATACAGCTGTCGAAAAGGCTGATATCGGGCCGCAGGAGTGTCCCATTTCCGTCGACTTCGACGGTCTCATCAGAGAGAATCCTGATGTCGTGGGATGGATCTACTGTGAAGGGACTCAGATCAACTACCCTGTCCTTCGCGGAGAAGACAACGACACTTACCTGCATCATATGATCAACGGGCAGTATAACTCGGCGGGAAGCATTTTCATGGACTTTCGCTGTGAGCCGGACCTCAGCGGTTACAATACCATCATATACGGCCACCACATGAAGAACGGCTCCATGTTCGCGTCCCTTCACCAGTATACGAAACAGTCCTATTATGACGAGCACAAGTATATGTGGTATCTCACGCCCGGCCATATCTATCGTTTTGACCTTATCGCCGGCTACGTCGGAGACGCAGAAGCGGAGATCTACACCATTTTTATGGAGAGAGGCGAGCTGGACAGTTATCTCTCTTTTGCCTCATCGGTCTCCACTTTCGAGCCTGATCACATGCCTGAGAACATTAACGGCATCGTGGTGCTGTCGACCTGTTCCTATGAATACGATGACGCCAGATATGTAGTCGTGTGCGTCCCCGTCATGATGGACTGAGCGCTGCCGGCTTCAGGATTCCATCGTGAAGCCGGTGGACGATACCGTCGCGACCAGCGTCCCCAGTTCATCCCTGATCTCAGCCGCGTAGAAGCTCGTTCTCCGCCCTTTTCTGACGGCCTTCGCTTCCGCTGTCAGATAGTTCCCCCTCGCCGCGGTCAGAAAGCTGATCTGGCTCGAGAGCGTAAAAGTGATCGGCTCATCGCCGGCGTTGGGATTAGAAGCCACAGCAAAGGCGAAATCCGCCATCGTGTAATAAACTGCCCCCATCACGCGGTCTCCCGCGTTCATATGGCGGTCTTTTCTCACAGCGAGTCCCACTTTCGCGTAACCGTCTCCCGCCTCCAGTATCTCGATCCCGGTCGCGTCTGTCGCATAGCGGTCCTGACGAAAAAACTCCCTTAATTCCTCAACACTCTTCATTAAATATTCTCCTGCTCATCCCTGAGCTTCTTCTTCGTCAGTCTCCTCATCATCGCTCTGCTGTGTGGCGGAGAGAACGTCCATGATCTCCTGCGCGTTATCCACAGTGACATTCACATAGTCGACCAGCGTCTCGTACGGGACATCGATCGCCCTGAGATAATCGAGCACATACTCTGCCGCGTGGCCTGCCTGTGCCATCGAATCGTCAAAAAATGTCTGCGCGATATTTCCCTTCGCCACCTCGCTAAGTATGTCGCTTCCGGAACCGATCCCCAGGATCACGACGTCGTGTCCCACGAGCCGCTTCTCGTCGCTGACCGCGTTAAAGGCGCCAACTGCCTGCTCATCGCCCGCGCAGATGATCAGTTCCAGCTGCCTGCCGTACTCTCTCATCTTGCCGACGACCTCGTCATACGCTTCTGCCTGCCAGTCCGGTTCTTCCTCGTATTCTTCTTCGCTTTCTTCAGAATCCCCGCTGGTCGCGTCAGCGTCTGCTTCATCGGTCTCTTCCGGCGCCTCTTCAGTCGCTTCGGACGTCTCTTCAGTCACTTCATCCGTCTCTTCTCCGGATCCTTCATCCGTCTCTTCTCCGGATCCTTCGTCCGTCTCTTCCTCTTCTTCCGCGTCGAGGACATTCACCCAGTAATCAATATCGTCCAGAGCTTCGAGCGTCTCCGCATTGATACGGTTGCCCTCGGTCTCCCTGACGCCGTTCACTACGATCAGGCCGATCTCGTCGTCTTCGTTGAAGTCGATCTTCTTCGAGTCCAGATTGTTGATATAGTCTGCTCTCTGCTTCGCGACTTTCGAATTGTCCGCGCCGACATACGCTGCGCGGATCTTCTGCGCTTCCCAGCTCTTCCGCAGTTCTTTTCCGGGATCCGTACCAAAATACAGGACAGGTATCCCCGCTTCCGAGGCCACTGCTGTGATGGCGCCTGATACAGACGGGTCCGCGTTGCCCGCGACGAGAACAGAGCAGCCTTCGCCGATCAGTTGATGGACAGTGACTGCCATCTCCTCTGCCCGGCACTCCCTGCGGTCAATATTCTCCTGCGCGATGCCGGCAGCGATGAGATATCCTTCCATACGGGCCAGAAAATCATCGGTGAACCCGCCGTAAGATTCCGTATATACGATCCCGATCTTCGCGTCGGAGGGCAGGACCGGTTCCATGGGTTCCATCGGAGGTTCTTCTTCCGCCGCCTCCATGGTGGCCGCCAGAGTGGCCGCTTCCTGCGCTTCAGTTGTCTCCTGTGTCTCCTTCGTCGAACATCCTGCGAACAGGAGGAACACCATAGCGAACACAAGCAGCAGGCTCATGCTCTTCCTGTGCATAAATAGGTTCATAAATACACCTTTTCCTTATCTTCTTTTCGTCTATAACTTCACTATAATGCTTCATTATAACCGAACTCTGCGCAAAAGCGCAAGAAGCGATAGTTCCGGGTCTGATTTTCGGTGCGGCAGCCCCTGACTTTAAAGGGAAAGATGGCCTTGAAAGGTGAATTCCACGGTTGTATTCGAGGAGGTTGGGCACAGGTGAGAGTTCATGAAAATAAGGAATCCAACAGTTTCTTTGGTTGGGCACAACAGCATCAATATCAGAAAAAGACCCGCAAAATCATAATGGTTTTACAGGTCTTTTTCTCGATAATCCTTGTCTCTTTTTCAGAAAACATGGCTGCTGTGTCCAACTAAAAACCCCGCCCTGCAGTTGATCATCAATCACAAGTCGATCAAAGGCACGCCCTGAGGTTCACTCAGCCCAGCACATCTCCGAGGCTGGCATTTTCAATTCCGTGCTTTTCCGCGTATCCCGTCAGGAACAGCGTAAGCGCGCCGTCGCCCGTGACGTTGCAGGCCGTTCCGAAAGAATCCTGCAGCGCGAAGATCGTCAGCATCAGCGCCGTGCCGTTCTCATCGAAACCGAGAACGCCGGTGATCAGGCCGAGCGAAGCCATGACCGTGCCGCCCGGAACACCGGGCGCGCCGATCGCGAACACGCCGAGCAGCAGGCAGAACAGCAGCATCTTGCCAACGGACGGGAACTCGCCGTACAGCATCTTCGAGACCGCCATGACGAAGAAGGTCTCTGTCATAACTGAACCGCAGAGATGAATATTCGCGAACAGCGGAATTCCGAAATTCACAAGGTCGTCGCGCAGCGTAGGCTCCGACTTTTTCGCGCACTCGAGCGCGACGGACAGCGTAGCCGCGCTGGACATGGTACCGACCGCCGTCATATACGCCGGGCCGTAATTCCTGAGGACATTCAGCGGATTCCTGCCGGAATAAGCGCCTGCAATACCGTACAGGAGGGCCAGCCAGATATAGTGCCCGATCATAACGATGATAATGATGATGAGGAAGATCGGCAGCTGTTTGGTGATCGTTCCCTCATAAGCCAGCGTGCAGAATGTGCACCCGATCAGGATCGGAAGTACCGGAATGACAAATTTGGTCACAATGCTCAGAACGATCTGCTGGAATTCCTCCAGGATAGCTGTGATCTGCCTGCTTCTGTTCCATGCGGCGGAGAGGCCCACGAGAACAGAGAAGACCAGCGCGGACATGACCGGCATGATCTGCGGGATCGACAACTCGAAGATGACCGGAGGCAGCTCTTTGAGCCCGTCCACTTCAGGGCTGATGTTCATGAAGGGCAGAATGGTGAATCCCGCGCCTGTCGCGAGCAGCGCTGCGCCGATCGAAGAAACATACGCAACGCAGAGCGCAACGATCAGCATGCGGGACGCGTTGTTGCCCATCCTTGTGATCGAAGGCGCGATAAAGCCGATGATGATCAGCGGTACGCAGAAACTGACGAACTGGCCGACGATATATTTCACTGTGACGATGATGTTAAGAAGCCCGACAGTGATCGCGGCTCCGTCCGCCGCGCTCAGAGCGAGACCGATACCGATGCCGACTGCCAGCGCGACCAGAAGCCTGAACGGCAGGCTGTGTACAAGACCTTGTTTTTCCATGATTCATTTCCCCTTTTCTCTACTTACGCGCGTCAGCAATGAACCGTGCGCGGATTTTTCACATTTTACTGCAGTTTGGAATCCACGTCCACCTTGGAGATCATGACGTTGAGGATCTCTTTGTCCGTCTCCTTCATGCCGATCTTGCCGATATAGCCCATGTTCTTGATGGTCTTCTCGACGTCACTCTCGACAAAACCTTCTCCGCCGCGGAATCCTTTCCGGTTGACGCTCATGTAGTGCGCAAGAAGCGCAGCGTGGACGGAAGACGCGATCTTCGCCGCACAGCTGGGTTTTGCGCCGTCACATACGATCCCGCCGACATTTCCGAGCGTATTGGTGATCGTTCCGCCGATCTCCTCGTAGGAACCGCCGGACATATAGGTGATCGCTGCGCCGGCTCCGCAGGCCGCGCTCACAGCGCCGCAGAAGGCTGAGAGCGAACCGATGTAGTGCTTGATGTAGATGGACACAAGGTTCGAGACCAGAAGGCAGCGGTACATCTTCTCTTTGGACAGATGCATTCGCTCCGCATAGGTAACGACGGGAAGGGTGACAGTGATCCCCTGGTTGCCGCTGCCGGAATTGATGATGACCGGCAGAGGGCACCCGCTCATTCGTGCGTCGGAGCCGGCTGCCGCGCGTGCGCAGGCATAACTCTTGACGTCGTCGCTCCAATTTTCCAGTATCGTCTTTCCTACACGGGCGCCCCACGGATTGTCGAGCCCCTCCTGGGAGATCGCAATATTGCATCTAACCTGTCTCTCAAGTGTCTCTTCCACTTCGGAAATATCCACGGTATTCGCGTACTCGATGATGCCCGCAAGCGTCATCCTGGTGCGGTCTCCTTCCGGTCCTTCATCCGCGGTCTCTACGCCTTTCACGGCTACATAAACTGTCTGTCCGTCTTTCTCGATCTGCGTGATGTCCGTGTGATGCTCTTCGATCGTCACGGATGACCTGTGCTCTTTGTTCCACATCTCTGCCTTGATATACAGGTTAGGCACATTCTCCGCGAGCGCCACATCGCAGATTCCGGCCTTGACCAGTTCACGCGTCTTGATGCGGTCCTCTTCGGTGGCGTCCGCGATGACCTCCAGGATCTTGTCGGCATTTCCACCGACCATTCCGAGGACTGCCGCCGTCTCAATACCCTTCTGCCCGCCGGAATTGGGTACGGTCACGCCCTTTACGTTCTTGATTATGTTGCCGGAACATGTGATCCTTATATGCTCAGGCATCTCGCCCAGCTCCCTGTACGCCTTCGCGGCTGCATACGCGATCGCGATCGGCTCGGTACAGCCCATAGCTGCCACGAGTTCTTCCTTAAGGATCGTCGTATAATTCCGCCTCAAATCCTCTGTCAGCTGCATTGCTCCCCCTCTCTGTTCCAATCATTATTCGGTGATATACCCACGGACGACTTCGTCGGCCGGGGCTTTACACGCTGTTTCGATAGTTTTAGTATGCCTCCATTGCCGGTCACCCGCATCGCGACACTAATTCAGTTTCATATATGCGCGGCTCACCCGGTCGAACTCCTTGGGATCGAGGATCGGTTCCACCGTAAAATCGTCATCCTTGATGTGGCACCGGTAGATATACTGCCCGTCCGCTTTTATTTCGTCATCTTCCACAACAGAACCCACGACGTAGTGGCGGTTCTCTATGTCGAACTCGTCCACGACAGCCATCTCCACATCTCTTCCGTCCCTTGCGGTGACATGAAAGGTCACGTATTCCCCGATCTCATATTGTGTCTTTTCCTGCTCCATGAGTATACTCCTTTCCGGATCTGATCTCACCGGTCCGCTGACCGCTCCTGTGTTTTTGCGGACGCGTGTCATTACCTTAGCATACACCACCGGAGGTAAAGCGCAAGTATTATCTATTATGAGAATTCCGCCACGCAAAGAGAAGGCCGCCGCGCCAAGGATCAATTTCTCAGTGCGACAGCCCTTCGAATGTACAGATCTGTAAATCTTGATCGCCCCTGAACGCAAAAACGCAGGGAAATTGTTTCACAGCATTTCACGGCCTTAGAATTATTTCACAGCCTTACCTTTAACCCCGGATCGCCCTCGCCTCAAACGGCCGCAGGACGCCGCCCTCGCCGGCAGACGCGTAGTTGCAGACCAGGATCTCCCCGCCTGCGAACTCCGTAAGGCCCTTCACCGGCACATCATACGCGCGCAGATTGCAGTACACTGTCAGCTTCTCGCCGCCCAGCGTTCTCTCGTACGCGATAACGTCGGATGTACCTGTGTCAAGGAACCTGATCCCGCCGTCCGCGATGATCTCGTTCTCTTTGCGGAGCTGAACAAGCTTCTTGTAGAAGGCCAGGATCGAATCCGGATCCTGTTCCTCTGCAGCCACATTGATATATGTGTGGTTGGCAGGGATGGATAACCACGGCGTTCCTGTCGTAAAGCCCGCCATTTCGGAGCCGTCCCACTGCATGGGCGTTCTTCCGTTGTCTCTGGAGCGCTCGCCGATGATGTGCAGCGCCTCTTCCGGTGTCTTGCCCTCTTTGCAGAGGATGTCAAAATAGTTCGTGCTCTCCACGTCCCCGTACTGGTCAATGGATGTATAGCCGGCATTGGTCATTCCGATCTCTTCGCCCTGATAGATGTACGGCGTGCCGCGCATCAAATGGATCAGGACGCCGAGCATCTTGGCCGACTCTTTCCAGTATTTACCATCGTCGCCGAAGCGGGACACCGCGCGGGGCTGGTCGTGGTTGCACCAGAACAGCGCGTTCCAGGCGCCGCCCTCCTGCATGCCCTCCTGCCACTTGCAGAAGAGATCGCGCAGAGCCCCGAAATCGGGATCCATGAGCGCCCACTTCTCGCCGCCCTTGTAGTCGACCTTGAGGTGGTGGAAAGAGAACACCATCTTGAGCTCGCGCTCTATGGGATTGGCATAGCGCACGCAGTTGTCGAGCGATGTGGATGACATCTCGCCGACCGTCATCATCTCCGCGATCCCGGTGTCGCCCACCAGCTCCTTGAGGTGCTGATGGATCCTGGGGCCGTCCGTGTAGAATCTCCTGCCGTCTCCGATGAAGTCATCTTCGAGCAGGTCCGGCTTGGAGATCAGGTTTACGACGTCGAACCGGAAGCCGCGGACACCCTTCTGTTTCCAGAAGCGGATGACGTTCTTGAGTTCTTCCCTGACAGCGGGATTTTCCCAGTTGAGGTCCGCCTGGGATACGTCGAACAGATGGAGATAATACTTGCCCAGGGAGGGCACGTATTCCCATGCGTTCCCGCCGAACTTGGAGACCCAGTTGGTCGGCGCGTGCCCGTCTACGGGATCCCTGAAAATATAGTAGTCCATGTACTTGGGATCGCCTGTCAGGGCTTTTTGGAACCACTCGTGATCCGTCGAAGTGTGGTTGAAGACCATGTCGAACATAAGGCCGATCCCGTGCTCATTCGCTTCACGGATCAGTGCCTCCGCGTCTTCCATCGTTCCGAACATCGGGTTGACGGACAGATAGTCCGCGACGTCGTAACCGTTGTCATTCATCGGAGACTTGAAAAAAGGTGTGATCCAGATATAATCGATGCCCAGTGTCTTGAGGTAATCGAGCTTGGAACGTATTCCGTTCAGGTCACCGATCCCGTCGCCGTTGGAATCACAGAAGGACTTGATATAGATCTGATATACCGTACTGTTTCTGAAACCGCTCATAGTATTCCTTTCTTGCTGCGGGCCCTGCCAAGGCGGAGGGCCCGCCGTCATGATTAACAGTATACCCTTTTTCTATTGCATTTGCTGATCATCTGATCAGGAGATGCACATTCTCTGATTAGCCGATCGAACCGATCGTGGTGGCGCCTGCCTTCACGTCGATCCCGCTCTTGAACGCGAGCTTCTCAAATCCGTTGTCGTCCGTGATGACCATCATAGTGACCAGAGGATGGTCCGCCGCCTTGATCTTTGCGACATCGAACTCGATCAGAGGCTGGCCTTTCTTTACTTTGTCGCCTTCTTTGACGAGGCACTTGAAGCCGTCGCCGTTCATTCCGACCGTGTCAAGACCGATATGCAGAAGGATCTCGACGCCGTTGGTAAGACGGAGGCCGACTGCGTGATTGGAATCGGGCATTGTGATCGAAACTGTAGAGTCGGCAGGCGCTACGAGCACATTGTCAGTGGGGTCAATGGCGATTCCTTCGCCCAGAGCCTTGGAGGCAAAAACCTGATCCGGAACATCTTCGATGGCAACTGTCTTGCCGGAGAGGAACGCGCCGAAGATCGCGGGCTCACGTTTCGCTTCAAGCTCAGCCGCTTCCGCCGCAGCCGCTGCTTCCGCTGCCGCTGTGATCGCAGCTGCTTCCGCTTCCTTATCGATGCCCCTGCTCTTGCCGATGATAAAGGTCAGCGCGAAGGGAACAGCGATCGCGATGCACATGGCGATCGCGTAGAATCCCCAGTACTTGGGAATCATGGAGAGGATTCCGGGAAGACCGCCGACACCGATGGAAGATGCCATACATCCTGTCGCCACGGAGAAGATCGCCGCGAGAGCGGAACCTGTCATACCGCAGACGAAGGGGAACATATACTTCAGGTTGATACCGAAGATCGCGGGCTCTGTGACGCCCAGGTAGCAGCTGATGCAGGAAGGGATGTTGACTTCCTGTTTCTCAGCATCCTTCTTCTGAAGAACGATCATGGCGAGGACTGCGGAACCCTGCGCGATATTGGAGAGCGCGATCATGGGCCAAAGCAGTGTGCCGCCGAAGTCCGCGACCAGCTGAAGGTCGATGGCGTTGGTCATGTGGTGGAGACCTGTGATGACCAACGGAGCGTAAACGAAGCCGAACAGAGCGGCGAACAGTATTTTGACAGGGCCTGTGATACCGGCGTAAACAACTGCGGAGATCGCGGAACCGATCTTCCAGCCGATGGGTCCGAGGATAAAGTGCGCTGCCATGACGGAGAGCGTCAGGGAGAAGAACGGTACGAAGATCATCGAGACGACCGCGGGTATGATCTTTCTGAAGAACTTCTCAAGGTAGACCAGGCAGAATGCCGCGAGCATCGCGGGGATGACCTGTGCCTGATAACCGATCATGTTGACCTGCGCGAAACCGAAATTCCACTTCGGGATGTCCGCTGCCGCGGTGCCTGCGACTGCGTACGCGTTCAGGAGCTGGCCGGACACCAGTGTAAGACCAAGGATCAGGCCGAGCATTTCTGTCGTGCCCATCTTTCTTGCGACGGACCAGCAGATGCCGACCGGGATGCCGACGTGGAAGACCGCCTCACCGATCAGCCAGAGGAAGTGGTCAACGCCTGCCCAGAACTGGCTCAGCTCGACGAGCGTGTGGCCGCCCTGGAAGATGTAAAGGGAGTCGATACAGTTGCGGAAACCGAGGATCAGACCGCCGGTGATGATCGCCGGAAGGAGCGGTGTGAAGATCTCGGCAAGGACTGTTGCCAGCCTCTGCAGAGGGTTCTGGTTCTTCTTGGAAGCCTGCTTGACGGCATCCTTGGAAACGCCGGAAATGCCGGAGACTTCCGTGAAATCATTGTAGAACTCGGAAACGGTGTTTCCGATGATGACCTGGAACTGACCTGACTGTGTGAAAGTCCCCTTGACGACTTTCATCCCCTCGATCTTGCCGATGTCAGCTTTCTTGGGGTCATTGAGCACGAAGCGCATGCGCGTCATGCAGTGTGCGACAGCACCGACGTTCTCTTTGCCGCCGACGTACTGGAGCAATTCTTTTGCATCCTCTGTGTACTTGCCCATACTTTCCTCCT
>CAMOXN010000038.1 GCA_946629175.1 uncultured Lachnospiraceae bacterium
AAGTAAGTGTTCCGCCCCGCTTAAAGCCTGACTCTACAACAAAAACGGCGGCCTGACAGCGCTAAAACGCCTCAAGCCGCCGCAAAACACCCTGAAAGCCACCGAACAGGCCGCCCGCAAAGCCACCGATAAGGCAGCCGGCAAGCCGACCTGCCCTAAGTCTCGACGCAGACCTTTCTCACATCCACATCTCCACTTCCGTCGCCTTCGTCAGGAGCTCCTCCGGAATATAGTTGCCCGGAACGCCCGGAACACCCGGAACATCCTTCCCGTTCACGAGCAACCGCCTGCATCCCGACTCACGGTGTTCGTCATTATGCACCACGATATGCAGGTGACAGCCCCGGAAATCCTTATCGATCTCAAAGAGGCCCCAGCTGCGCGGCACCGAAGGCGCGAGCGCAAGCCCTCCGAAATCCGGCCGAAGGCCGAGGATGCCTTCCACGCATCCTACCATGACAGTTGAGGCAGTGCCTGTCAGCCAGTGCACATGGGAGCGCCCGAAGTGCGGGCTCGTCTTTCCTTCCGTGAACTGCCCGTAGCAGTAAGGCTCCATTCTCCGGATCTCAGCGCGGTCGTTCTGGGCAGACGGCGCGTTCTCCATGAAATAGGTGAACGCCCTCTCCCCGTGCCCGCGCAGCGCCTCGGCGAGAATGAGCCACCCCTGCGTCTGCGAGAAGATGCCGCCGTTCTCCTTGACGCCCGCGTTGTAGATGACGGCGAGCGCCCCGTCAAAAGCGTGCGCGCGGTAGGGCGGATCCATGATCACCGCGCCGTACGCCGTGTTCAGCCTCTCCCATACGCTGTCCAGCGCTTTGTCCGCCTGTTCGTCGGAAGCCGATCCGCTGATGACCGACCACGTTTGCGGGTTCAGCCACATATTGGCTTCCGGCGCATCTCTGTGCCCGATTACCTCGCCGTTTTCCCTGAACCCACGGATGAACCGGTCCTCGTTCCAGCACAGAGCATTCAGCTTCTCTCCGAACTCTTCCTGTTTCCCTGTCAAAAAAGCGAGATACTCCGCGTCTTTCCTGTACTCCGCAAACTTCTTCATGATCCGCAGCGCGTAATAGAACTGGAAGGCGACAAAGGTGGATTCCCCCGCTTTGCCCAGGCGCAGGCAGTCGTTCCAGTCGGCATGCAGGCCCGCCGGCATCCCGTGAGGGCCCATATGGTCCATCGAGAAGCCGATCGCGCGCTTTAAGTGCTCGTAGACTGTGCCTTCGTCCCTGTTCGCGAACGGGATCACTTCATCGATGAAGCTGAGATTCCCGGACTCGGAGATATACTTGTAGACCGTGGGAAAGAGCCACAGCGCGTCGTCCGCCCTGTAGGCAGGATGTCCAGTCTCCTTTACATAGGAGGCGTCGTCAGGTGTATCCTCATGGCCGGCGTTGTGCGTGAATTTCACGAGCGGCAGCCCGCCACCGTTATCCACCTGCGCGGACAGCATAAAGCGGATCTTGTCCACCGCCATTTCCGGCGCCAGGTGGATTATGCCCTGAATATCCTGCACGGTATCCCTGTAGCCGTACCCGTTGCGCAGGCCGCAGTAAATAAAGGACGCCGCCCTCGACCAGATAAAGGTCATAAAGCAGTTGTAGGCGTTCCAGGTGTTGATCATCGTATTGAATTCGGGGCTCGGCGTCGTGACCTTGAAACGCGAGAGGTTCCCGTGCCAAAAGCCGAGCAGCTCTTCCATATCTCTCGCGGTCGCGCCGATGACATCCGAGTACTGCGCGAGCAGCTCCGCGGACTCCGCCTTGTCCTTCATCCCGACAAGAAAAGCGATCGTCCTGCTCTCCTCCGGTGCCAGCGCGATCTTCGTCATCAGGGCGCCGCAGCTGTTTCCGTTGTAATTCAGCTCACCGCCAAGATCGCCCTTCGCAACGCCTGCGGGGTTCCCGTAACTGTGATAGCGGCCGAGAAAAGCTTCCCTGTCGCCGCAGTAAGAGGATACTTCCGCGCCGGCCATGCCAAAAAACCGCTCCTCCAGGCCGTCCCCCTTCGCCCTGCCCATATCCACACCTTCCAGGTTCCCGTGGATCAGGTTCCGGATCCTGTTCCCCTCGAACAGCGTGCGGGAGATAAAGAGCGAATACTGCAGGTTCACCTGGTCCTGTTCGTAGTTGCCGTGGTTCGTGAACTCGGCGTATCCGGTGAGGCTCAGGTCCCGGGGTGTATCCGAGCAGTTCTCTATTCGGACCCGCCAGACCTCATACTCCTTGTCCAACGGGACATAATAGAGCGCCTCCGAACGGATCCCTGCGTATTCCGCCATGATCTTCGTGTAGCCGGTGCCATGCCGGCATTCGCTCTTGTATCTGTCGAGGGGCTTTCCCACAGGCTGCCAGGAGGCCGACCAGTAATCGCCGGTCCCATTGTCGCGGATATAGATGTAACGTCCCGGCCTGTCTGCGTCGTTGAACACATACCGCAGGATCCGTCCGTTCGCGCCGGACCGCACGAAGCTGTACCCGCCGGCATTGTTAGAGATCAGCGCTCCGTATTTGGGGGAGCCGAGATAGTTGGCCCAGGGCGCCGGAGTGTCCGGCCCGGTGATCACATATTCCCTGTTCGTATCGTCAAAATAGCCGTAATTCATGATGATCCTCCCGTAATACAGATGACGTTTTTCCTATACCAGCTATAGTACACCGCGTAAATGACCGCTGTCACGCTCCACGACACCGGAAAACAGAACAGCAGCGCTCTCATTGTGGGGAACTGCGGGAAAACGAAGAGCACCCACAGGATCCGCAGCACGCACACGCCGATGAACGTGATCAGCGCGGGCCGCAATGAATCCCCCATGCCGCGCAGGGTCGAGAAGAATACGCCGTCCGGCACGTACAGGATATAGAACGGCAACAGGTACCGCATCATCTCTACGCCGATCTTAAGGACATCCGGATCCGTCGTGAAAAGCCCCAGCCAGACCGGGCATCCGGCATACATGATCACGATCGCCGTTCCCATAAAGATGTACATCAGCGCTGCGCCCTGCCGTGAGACACTGCGTACGCGGCCATAAAGACCGGCGCCCAGATTCTGTCCGACAAATGTCGTGATCGACACGGCTAAAGCCTGTTCCAGCATCCAGTAAAAGGACTCAATGCGCACAAATCCCGCATAGGCAGCGACTGTATCGGTTCCGAACGTGTTCACGGCAGAGGTCAGGACCACGCAGGAAAAGGTATACATGAGTGTCTCCAGCCCAAGCGGAATCCCGAGACGAAGCATCTTAAGGGCGATATTTTCCTGCAGGCGGAGGCGCCGCAGGTCGAGCGGGGGCAGCAAAGCCCCGGCCCGTTCCGCTTTACCCGCGCCTTTCATCAGCGCGCGCAGGACAAGCGCCGCGCTCAGCGTCTGCGTCAGGATCGTGGCGAGCGCAGCCCCGCCGATCCCCAGATGAAGGACCGCGACGAAAAGAAGGTCCAGCGCGATGTTGAGCCCGATGCTGATCACAAGGAACCGGAGCGGCCTTTTGGAATCGCCGGCCGCCCGCAGGACGCCTGCGCCCATATTGTAGAGCGCGCAGGGGATCAGCCCTGCAAATGCGATCCTCAGATACATGAGCGACCCGGCCATCGTCTCCGCCGGCGCTCCTGCAGTTACGAGCGCCGTCTTTGACACAAGGAGGCCCGTTACGGTAAACAGCGCGCCCATGGCGAGCGCGAGCGCGACTGCATTGTGCAGACCGTCGTCGAGAAGTATCTTATTGCGCGCGCCGTAGGCCTGCGACATGATCACCGCGGCGCCTCCCGACGCGCCGATCATGAACTCAGTCACCATTGCATAGATCTGTCCCGCGGAGCCGCCGACTGCGGTCAGCGCTATTTTGCCGACGAAGCGGCCGACAATGATCGTGTCCGCCGTGTTGTAGCAGAGCTGCAGGAAGGATGAGAGCAGGAGCGGCACAAAATACAGAAGGAGCTGCTTCCAGATCACCCCGTGCGTGATCGGATTTACATATTCCTTTTTTAGTGTATTTCCTGATGCTGTCATGAGTGTTCAGACCTCTGTATTATGCATTTGACCGCATTCTCCATTCACTCGGAGAGACCCCCTCTGTTTTCCGAAAGATCCTGCTGAAATAGTTAGGATCACTGTATCCGCATTTCATACACACGTCGCCAATGCTCATCATCGGGTCCGAGAGATACTCTTTGGCCTTCCGGACCCTTACTTCATTCAGGAATTCTATGTAATTCTTCCCGGCCTCCTCCTTGAATCTCCTGCTGAAATGGGACTGGCTCAGATTCAGTTCTTTGGAGAGCTTCTCCAGTGTGATCTCTTCAGCCAAATGCGTTTCTATGTATTTCATTGCTCTTGCGATCACACCTGTATCTTCCTGCTCCCTTATCGCGGAAATGTCGTCGCTGAGCTGCAGGATCCGGTCCAGGAACCACTTGTACAACCGCTGCCCATCCGCAACACCGCGGACCTGGTCCTGATAAATGTTCTCTCCCATCCTCTCCCAGTTAAGGTATCCTGCTTGCGCAGCTCTGTAATCGGTCACATACAGCAGTTTCAGCAGGACGGTCTTCTTTTTGTCCGTATCATAGCCCCCCGTATCCAACTGTGTACAGAGCATCTCGGCCGCTGCTATGACACTGTTCCTGTTCTCGCCCATGACGGCCTTCAGGCAGTTCTCGAACTGTTCACCCGGAAACCCCGGTTCCGGACGTAAACTGTCTGTTTCCCTTGCTGCTATGGCCCCGCCTTTTTCACTGACCAGCCTTTTCACGGCTTCCCTATAGGAGATAAAAGCCTCCTCTGCTTCGTATACATTCCCGATCCCGACCCGGAATTTCACGTCCAGATTCTTTTCGAGCCTCCCGGCCATATGACAGATCTTTGCTTCCAGTTCTTCTTTATCCCCGTCCTGCATATCCCGGCCTGCGGGTATGTACAGTACGATCCTGTCTCCCATTACATCGCTGATCACACAACTGACATAATAAGAGATGATCTTTTTCAGGACTTTATAATCATTGCTTACTCTCTCTGCAGGCGCTGCTGAAAGACCGTGCCGTCCTCTCTTCTCTTCTTCCCTGAATTCAAGGATGCAGATGCATCCCCTTTCCTCCCTGATCCCGAGGAGCCTTAGGAACTCGGTGTTATTGGCGCTCTTCTCCCTCTGAATAAGATTTCTGATAAAGGCGTCTTCGATCAGAGGAAGCATTATTTCAAATCTGTCTTTGAGGAACTGTATATCCCTGCCTATGTACTGCTGCAGCTTCACCTGGCGGATCGCCCGCGTACACACCTCGATGATCTTTCTCCCGCTGACCGGCTTTAACAGGAATTCTGTGATATCGAGGCTGCCTGTCTCCTGCGCGTAAGGGAACCGGTTGTACGTCGTCATGACAATGAACAAGGTCGAAGGATCAAATTTGCGGACCTCCTGAATCGCCCGGAGCCCGGACATTTCAGGCATCTGGACATCTACAAACGCAATGTCGGGCCTGAAGAGCTCGCATTTGTCGATCACTTCGCGGCCGGAACCTGCCACCGCAAGCTCACACAACGAGGCGAAGTTCATCTGAATAATACTCCTGATCGTCTCTCTCACGACCGCTTCATCGTCCGCTATCAGAATCCGGATCATTGTTCGTCCTCACTTCCTGTCGCTCAAGGCATACGGACTCTGCACTGCTAAGAATACAGAAGCCCTTTTGCTCAGATTATCGTCCGTTTCTAACAGTATAACAATTGTGCCATTATTTCCATTGTTTTTTACCGGAATCCGGATACTCTGCCTATACGGATCCTGCACGGCGCAAAATAGTGCCTCCCCTCTGTTCCACAAAAAAACGGAGCCTCCACACCAGGCGAAGGATATCTCCATCCTGCGCTTGTGCGGAAGCTCCGCTTATCTCTCTTAATACTTGCGGGTATTCATCTACCCGTTCTGTATTTTCTTACAGCCCGAAATACCTGGCCGCGTTCTTGTATGAGATGCCCTCAACGATCTTCTTGAGGGAAGCCTCGTTGTTGGGATACTCTCCGTTCTCTACCCAGTTGCCGATCAGGTTGCACATGATGCGGCGGAAGTAGTCGTGTCTCGCATAGGACAGGAAGGACCTGGAGTCGGTCAGCATTCCCACGAAATTGCCCAGAAGACCGAGGTTCGCGAGAGATTTCATCTGATCTTCCATGCCGCTCTTGGTGTCGTTGAACCACCACGCGCTGCCGTGCTGGATCTTTCCGGGAACTTCGTCGGACTGGAAGCAGCCCAGCATCGTGCCGATCTGCTCGTTGTCCGCAGGGTTCAGGGAGTAGATGATGGTCTTGGGGCACTCGTTCGTCATGTCCAGTGCGGACAGCATGCGGGCGATGTCCTCGCCGCAGGTGTTCTGCGCGATCATGTCGACGCCCGTGTCAGGGCCCATCTTCCTGAAGATCCTCTCGTTGGCGTTGCGGTAGCAGGAATAGTGGAGCTGCATCGCGATGTTCAGGCGGTGATATGCCTTGCCGAGCGCCATGAGGACTGCGGTCTGGTACTTCTCCGCTTCTTCCACGGTGACTGTCCCGCCTGCCATGACCTTCTTATAGATCGCATCCACTTCCTCCATCGGTGCAGGGCGGAAAGGAATGTAGTCCAGGCCGTGGTCACTGGCGCGGCAGCCGAGTTTCGCGAAGAACTCGAGGCGTTCGATCAATGCGTCGATGACTTCCTGCGCGGAGGCCAGCTCTTTTTTGCCAACGCTGGCCGCGAGCTTGCCGATGTACTCCGCAAAGCCCTCTTTGTTGATATTGATGGCTTTGTCAGGACGGTAGGACGGGCAGACCTTGACTTCGATGGAAGGATCCGCCGCGATCTTCTCGTGCCACTCGAGGGAGTCGATCGGGTCGTCCGTCGTGCCGATGAAAGCGACGTTGGACTGCTTGATCAGGCCGCGGACCGACATCTTAGGGTCGTTCTGGAGCATGTCGCTGGTCTTGTCCCAGATCTCCTTCGCGTTGTCGACGGTCAGGGGCTCTGTGATGCCGAAATACTTGTGCAGCTCCGCGTTGGACCAGTGGTACATCGGATTGCCGATCGCCATCTCAAGCGCTTCCGCGAACTTCACGAATCTCTCGAAATCCGGCTTGTGGCCTGTGATATACTCCTCCGGCGTGCCGTTGGAGCGCATGACGCGCCACTTATAGTGGTCGCCGAAATAGGTGCCGTCCGGATTCTCGCCGCCCAGCCATACTTCCGCGATGTTGTTGAAACGGCGGTCCTCATAGATCTCCTTGGGAGAGATGTGGCAGTGGTAGTCCACCAGCGGCATCGGATCGGAATAGTCGTGGAAGAGATGCTTCGCGGTCTCAGTCTCCAGCAGGAAATCTTTATCCATAAAAGGTTTCATATTATTTGCTCCTTTCGGTCTGTTTCTTTTAGACTTCTTTATAACACAACGCCGTCCTTGAAGATCGAGATCTCCCTGAATCCCTTCTTCTCCGCGCAGGTCTTCTTGCCGGAAGCCACCTCGCAGACGAGCTCGAGCAGGTCAGCGCCCGCTTCATCCAGCGTCTTGACGCCGTCCGCCACGACGCCCGCATTGAAGTCGATCCAGTTGCTCTTCTTGGTGGCGAGAGGCGTGTTGGTCGCGATCTTCATCGTCGGGACAGGAGCGCCGAAAGGCGTTCCCCTGCCGGTCGTGAACAGGATCAGGTGCGCGCCTGCCGCCGTAAGCGCCGTGCAGGACACCAGGTCGTTGCCGGGGCCGTACAGAAGGTTCAGGCCCTTCTTCGTGACCTGCCCGCCGTAGTCGATGACATCGACGACCGGTGCTCTTCCGCCCTTCTGGACGCATCCGCAGGACTTGTCTTCCAAAGTAGTGATGCCGCCCTGCCTGTTGCCGGGACTGGGGTTGTCATAGACCACTTCGTTGTGGCTGATAAAGTAGTTCTTGAAACCGTTGAGCATGTTCGAAGCTTTCTCAAAGACCGCCTGGTTCACGCAGCGGTTGATGAGGAAGTTCTCCGCGCCGAACATTTCGGGCACTTCGGTCAGGATCGTGGTTCCTCCCATCGCCGTCATAAGGTCGGAGAATCTGCCGACCGTCGGGTTGGCCGTGATGCCGGACAGACCGTCGGATCCTCCGCACTTCATGCCGACTACCAGCTCGCTGACCGGGATCTCCTCGCGCTTAAACTGCGAAGCATACTCCGCAAGTTCCTTGAGCAGCGCGGAACCCGCTTCCAGCTCATCCGGGAACTCCTGGCAGGTGAGGAATTTCACTCTCTCGGGATCGTAATCGCCAAGCTCCGCCACGAACTGATCATGCGTAAGGTTCTCGCAGCCCAGGTGAAGGACCAGAACCGCGCCTGCGTTGGGGTGCCTTACCAGCGCCGCCAGCAGCCTTCTGGTCTGTGCGTGGTCATGGCCTGTCTGAGAGCATCCGAAGGGATGTGTGAAAGTATAGAGGCCGTCTATGTTTCCCTTAACAAGGTCCTGGTTGTCGCGCACCAGTGTCTTGGCGACGTCATTCACACAACCGACAGTGGGAATGATCCAGATCTCGTTGCGGCTTGCAGCCCTGCCGTCCTTCCTTCTGTAGCCCATGAAGGTCTTAGGCGCAAGGGGCTCCATTTCCCTGACAGCAGGCTCATAGTTGTACTCCACTTCGCCGCTGAGGTTCGTGGCCATGTTGTGGGTGTGGACCCACTGGCCGGCCTTGATCTCTTTAGTGGCATGCCCGATGGGCAGGCCGTATTTCATGATCATTTCACCGACTGCAATGTCCTTCAGAGCCATCTTGTGGCCCTGGGGGATCTCCTCCACTGCCGCGGCACCGCCAAAAGCGGTGCCGACGGGCGCGGGATGGAGGGCGACTGCTACGTTATCAATATCATTGATCTGAATAAAAATAGGCATGTTTACCTCCATGTCAAAGCGCTTTGCGCCTTTATCATGTCATTCCGGCACTGTTTGCCGTATCCGGGCATTACAGGCAGTCCGCATATGCCTTCAGGACGCCTTCCTTGCGGATCTTCTCCAGATCCGCGACAACTGCTGCCTCAAAGCCTTCGATCTTGGTCAGGTCCTCTCCCCACATCTTCTCATTGGTCATGACAGCGTGGGTCAGCGCAGCTGCGTCGTCATCCTTGTGCTCATTGTAGAATTCCAGTACCCAGCGGTCGTCGGAGATCGTGTAGGTCCTGCCGCTGGGATCCTTGCAGACAAGGCCGGCATCCGTCAGCTCCTGGATGTTGCTGGAATAGAAGGCAATGTAAGCCGCGAAGCTCGTGGTCAGGCATGCCGGAAGCTTTCCGTACTTCTCGACATATTCCGAGAAGCTCGGTAAGCACCTTGCTCTCCACTTGGAGGTGGAGTTGAGGGAAATGCTCATGAGCTCATGGTTGACGAAAGGATTGTTGAACCTGTCCTGGACAGCCTTCGCGAAGTTCATCAGGTCGTCCTTGTCCAGAGTAAGGGTCGGGATGACTTCGTCATAGAGCATCTTGTTCATGAAGCCGAGGATCGTCGCATCCTCCATGCACTCACGGACGATCGTCTTGCCTGCCAGGTAAGCGCCCAGCACGAAGCCGGTGTGCGCGCCGTTCAGAATGCGGACCTTCCTCTTCTTGTAAGGGGTGACATCCGGGACGACGATGCAGTTCACGCCCGCTTTCTTGAAGGGAAGCTTCTCCTCCAGCCATGCGGGACCTTCGATGTTCCATACGCCGAAGACTTCACCTACGACCAGAAGCGGATCCGCGTAGCCGTTCTCCTCTTCAAGACGCGCCACCTCTTCGGGGTCGCGGATCCTGCCGGGGACGATCCTGTCGACCAGCGTGGAGCAGAACGTGCAGTCCTCGTTGACATATTTCCTGAAGTCGTCGCCGAGCCCCCACTGGTCAATATACTGGTTGACGCACTTCAGGAGCTCTTTGCCGTTGTTGTCGATCAGCTCGCAGGAGAGGATCACGAGGCCTCCCTTGCCCGCCTTGAATCTCTCGTAGAGGACCTGAGTCAGCTTGCCGGGGAAGGAGTTCGCGGGCTTGTCCTCGAACTTGCAGGAGGGATCATAGACGATTCCTGCTTCCGTCGTATTGGATACGATGTACTCCAGATCGTCGGAGCATGCGAGCTCCATCATCGCCTTGTAGCCTTCCTCTTCATAGGGGTTCAGGCATCTGGAGACGGAAGAGATGACGCGCTTCCTGTCGACCTTCTCGCCGTTCTCGCGGCCGCGAAGGTACAGTGTGTAAAGGCCTTCCTGCTTGTTGATCATCTCAGCCAGGCCGGGCTTGATCGGCTGTACCAGGACGCACTTGCCGTTCCAGTCAGCCTTCTCGTTCGATACGTCGAACCAGTAGTCTACGAACGCGCGGAGGAAATTTCCCTCGCCGAACTGCATGACCTTCTCCGGCGCGTTCTCCAGAATGTATCCGTCATAGCCTGATTTTTTCAGTACATCATAATTCAGAAGTTCCATGGTCCTCTTCTCCTTTTCTTTGCTGAAAGTCAAATCTGCTGCCAACGCTTGTCATTACATATTCCGTTTTAATTATTCTACCATATCGCTTTTTTGTATTTAGGGACGTTTTCGATACTAAACCATCACATTTTGGACATAAACGTCAGACAGTATACAGAATAAGCGCGATCATCTCGATCGGCTCATCGATCGCCTCGATCGAATGGCACTCGCCATCACCGCAGTAGTACACATCTCCGGGCTGGACGTCCACGATCGTGCCGTTGTCATTGTATTTTCCGTGTCCGGAAAGAATGTAATACGTCTCCGCATCTCCTTTATGTGTATGGAGCCCTATCTTGCTGCCGGGATAGACCGTTGTGTGTCCGAAAACGCGGCCTTTGTTCTCCATCTCTTCCGGACCGTTCAAAAGGCTTCTGACGGTGATCTCTCCGACCCCGTTAAAGGGAGACGGTTTCGTAACACTCTGTTTTTCACTGCTTCTTCTGATCATCTCTAACCTCCCGCCGGTAGATCAGATATCCTTTCCACTGGTCAAAAAGTAAACGACCACTGTAGGATCTCCTGTATTTTGACTGGTCTCAACGCGCAAGTCCTTTCAGTATCTGCAACAAGAGGCCACCGGTATGATCGGTGGCCTCGACAGGTTACAGGATCATTCAGCTGAAATACACGAGGTTGGCGTTGTTGTAATAAATATCTTCCAGTTCTTTCTGCGAGAACACATCGGATTTCTCAAGATAGTCCGTCAGATGTTCGTAAGAATCCTGCGTCGCCGCGAACGGCGCGTCAGTTCCCCACATCATCCTGTCCGCGCCGATGATATCCCTGGCTTCCGCCAGAATATCAACGGTCTCCGGATAAGGGTAGACATCGGGAGACATGATCTTGGGCATCGCGGCGATGTCGAACCAGACATTGGCCTGGCTGAGCATCTGCAGCTCCGCCTTCCACTCTTTCTTCTTCTCCCTCATGGGAGCGAGCAGGTGGCAGATCACGACCTTAAGGTCGGGGCATCTGTCCGCAATGCGCATCAGCGCCGCCGTCTGATGGCTCTCCATCAGAATATCGCCGACATCCAGCGCCACGACACCATGGTGCTTCTCGATGAATTTGTAGATCTCCATCATTCTGTCGCCGGACAGGTCGAAGGGATCATGGCATCCCATCAATCCGCCGCCTGAACTGACCTCGAACTTGACCAGATGGAAGTGCTTCTCCTCGAGGAACCTCGCCAGCGTCTCCATATGGTTGGTCGCGAAAGGCTCGACCTCACAGGAAGGGCAGAAGCGGTCAGGATATTTCTCAAGAAGCTCTTCGTGATAGATATTCTGGAAACCGTACATGCTGCCGTTCATCAGGACCGCCTTCTCGACGTCGTTGCGGTCCATGATCGCCAGCGCCTGCTCTGCCGTGAAGCAGTCCTCGCCATACTCGCCGGTCTGCGGGAAAAGCTGGAATACTTCGCCGCTTCCCCACTGGCACTTGCCGCCGCCGATGGCGCGCAGCTCACCGCGTCTGCAGTAGCCTGCTACGATCTTGGCCAAATGTAAATGTGCATCAATTTTTTTCATAGATTATCCTCACTATGTCATTTAGCTGCTATTGTCTCACTAAATATCAGGCGCTTGCTTTTTTGACCTTTTTGACTTTCTTTCTGGACTGGTCCGCATGCTGCATCGCGTCGAACGCGACTGCCACTACGATGACAAGACCCTTGACCAGGCCCGCATGTGTGGACGGTACGGACATCAGGTTCAGACCGTTGTTCAGAAGGCCCATAAGGACCGCGCCGAAAATAGCGCCGGGGACCGTACCTTCGCCGCCCAGGAGGGATACACCGCCAATGACCGCTGCCGTGATGACATCGTTCGTGTAGCCTGCGCCTGTGGAGGAGGAGGCCTGCTGTGTCATGGAAGCAAGGACGATACCGCCCATGGCGGTCGTCAGTCCGGAGATCACGTAGCAGATGATCGAAGCCAGCTTAACGTTGATACCGGAGATCTCGGACGCTGTCGCGTTGCCGCCGACCGCGTAGACATATCTGCCGTAGACGGTCTTTCTGAGTACATACCAGCTGAGCAGCGCAATAACTACCATGAAGTAGACCGGCAGCGGGAATCCGAGGATCTTAAATGCGCCGATCGCCGTGAAAGCAGGGACCGTGCAGCTGATGATCTTGTTGTTGGTAAAGACCATCGCGAGTCCCAGGAAAATACTCTGCGTCGCAAATGTGACCAGGAATGCGGGTATCTTGAACGTCGTAATGACAACGCCATGGATCGCGCCGGCCAGAGCGCCGACCATCAGAGCGGCAAAGCAGCCTGCAATGACCGCTCCGGGCGTATCGCCCAGCATATGGGTCACCGAAACGACCACGACCGCGGAGAAAGCACACAACGTCGCAATGGAAAGGTCGATACCGCCGATCAGGAATACGAAGATCGATCCGCTGACCATGATGCCGATGACCGCGACTGACCACAGCACATTACTGAAGTTGTCCAGCGAAAGGAATGCCTTCGGCCGAAGTATGGACAATATGATAATAAATGCGACGAGGATGATCGGTTTACTGTATTTGCTCCAGTTAAAATTCTTCATCATTCACCCTCCTCTTTTACGCCCTGTCCTGCGGAGAGCACCATAGCCTGTGTGACTTCCACATTCTTGAACTCTTTCACAATATCGCCTTTGCGCATGACGATGATCCTGTGCGAGACGCGCAGCAGTTCCTGCAGGTCGGACGTGACCACGATGACCGCGACGCCCTGCTTGGCCAGGTTCTCCAGGATCTGGTAGATCTCGTCCTTCGCGCCGACATCGATACCTGCCGTAGGCTCATCCACGATCAGGAGCTTCAGGTCTCTCATCAGCCACTTGCCGAGGACGACTTTCTGCTGGTTACCGCCCGACATGACGCCGACCTGTTTGTCCGGATCGGAGGGGCGGATGTCGATCGCCTCGATCGCTCTCTTACTCATCGCGAGCTCATCCGCATCGGAAATGGATGTGCCGTTGATCTTGACAATGTCATAGTTGGTGAGCGCGACATTCTTCGTGGTGGACAAAAGCGGGATGAATCCCTGGTTCCTTCTGTCCTCCGGCACGAACCCGATCCCTTCCAGGATGCTCGCTTTCGGTGAAGGATCAAGCTTCTTGCCATCCAGCCAGACTTCGCCGGACGCTGCCTTGTCCACACCGTAGATCGCGCGGACGACTTCTGTTCTGCCGGCTCCGATCAGTCCGCCCAGTCCGAGGATCTCTCCCCTGTGGACCTGGAAGCTGATATTGCGGAAGCGGTCCGTCTTGTCCGTTAATCCCTTTACATCCAGTCTCACTTCCGCATTGTCATCGGAGTGGAGCATCTTGCGGGATCCTGCGGATTCATCGACGACCTTGCCGATCATCGTCTCGATGACCTTGGCGGGAATGATATCCTCTTTCTCAAGGACCGCTGCGTTCTTTCCGTCACGCAGGATCGTCAGACGGTCGGAGAGCATATAGACTTCCTCAAGTCTGTGAGAAATGTAGATGATCGAAACGCCTTCACTGCGCAGTTTCTGGATGATCTTGAAAAGCATCTCCGCTTCTTTACCGGAGAGGGATGCCGTGG
>CAMOXN010000039.1 GCA_946629175.1 uncultured Lachnospiraceae bacterium
GGCGCAGCCGGACCGGAACCGATGGGGCTCCACGCTTTTCAACTGTCTTTTTGGCATCCCTTTAAGGCGGTCTCTATAGAGATCACCGCGCAAATTCCCGCCTGGGCGGATAAAATTCACAAAAAAGTCATAGATATCAGTTAAGTTTAAGAGACGGGCCCGCGCAGTTCGGGTTATTATTAATATAGTGATATTTGAGAAGGAGCTGGCATTAGCATGTCGGAAGAGGAGAGACTGAGAGAACTGTACAGGGTCAACCGGGATCCGGAGAAGATCCTTAAAAAGATCCGGAATTTCTGCCTGGATATGGACGGAACGGTCTACCTGGATTCCACCTGGATCGACGGGGCGACAGACTTTCTGGCGGCGCTCACGGCGACCGGGAGAAAATACTGCTTTATGACCAACAACTCCTCGAAGAGCGCGGACATCTATGTCGAGAAGCTCATGAACATGGGGCTGTCCATCGACCCGGAGCGGCAGCTGATCACATCCGGCCATGCCACCGTGAGCTACCTGCGGCGGGTCTTCCCGGGAAAGAGGGTGTATCTGTTCGGGAATCCCATGGTGAAGATGGAGTTCATGCGCGGAGGGATCCTTCTGGACGAAGAGGACCCGGAAGTGGTGGTGACGAGTTTCTGCACCAGTTTTCATTACAGGGACCTGTGCAGGCTCTGCGACCTCGTGCGGGCAGGACTTCCGTATGTGGCGACCCATCCCGATTACAACTGTCCCACGAAGACCGGGTTCATTCCGGACATCGGTTCGCTCTCGGCTTATGTGGAGGCGTCCACCGGCAGAAAGCCGGATAAAGTAGTCGGGAAGCCGGAGTCGGAGATCATCGACTACGCGCTTTCTACGCTCGGAGCGGACAGGGAAGAGACCTGCGTCATCGGAGACCGCCTTTACACGGATGTTAAATCGGGCGTGAACAACGGGCTGTACGGGATCTTCGTGCTGAGCGGCGAGGCGCAGCTGGAAGACCTGCCGGATTCCCCGGTAAGACCGCACCTGGTCTTCGATTCCGTCAAGGAGATGATCCCCTTCCTGTAATGATTCAGAGATCTTTGAGACGCGCGCCCCGGATGAGAAGTCCGGCAGGCGGCTGCGGAGGATCTGAGGTAATAAATGGAAACGAGAGAGATACTGGAACTGGTAAAGAGCGGTTCCATGAGCGTTGAGGAGGCGGAAGGGCACTTTCGCAGGCAGCCCTTTGAGGACCTTGGGTTCGCCAAACTGGACCTGCACCGGAAGATGCGCTCCGGTTTTCCGGAAGTGATCTTCTGCAGCGGGAAGCCGGACGAATTCCTGGTCTCCATCTATCAGAGGATGGCGGCGGAAGAAGGACAGGCTTTCGGCACCAGGGCCACTCAGCAGCAGTACGAACTGGTCCGCGGAGTGCTTCCGGGCGTGCAGTACGACCCGGTGTCCCGGATCCTCAAACTGGAAAGACCGTCAAAAGAGAGAACGGGCCTGATCGTAGTCGCCACCGGCGGGACAGCGGATATTCCTGTCGCGGAGGAGGCGGCGCAGACAGCGGAGTATTTTGGCACGAGAGTGGAACGGGTCTATGATGTGGGCGTCAGCGGGCTTCACCGGCTGCTGGCACAGACGGAGAAACTTCAGGAGGCGAACTGCGTGGTAGCAGTCGCGGGAATGGAAGGCGCGCTCGCCAGCGTAATAGGCGGGCTCGTGAGCAACCCGGTCATCGCGGTGCCCACTTCGGTGGGATACGGGGCGAATTTCGGAGGCCTTTCGGCGCTGATGACCATGATCAATTCCTGCGCGAACGGAATAGCGGTCGTCAATATCGACAACGGCTACGGCGCCGGCTACATGGCTACCCAGATCAACCGCCTGGCCTGTGGAGGACAATCAGACCAATGAGCAGAGATAAAATTCTGTACCTGGAATGCGGTACAGGGATCAGCGGAGATATGACCGTTGCGGCGCTCCTGGACCTGGGCGCGGACAAGGAGAAGCTGTGCCGCGTTCTCGAAGGGATCCCCGGCGGCGGCTTTCGGATCGAGGTCAAAAGAGTGAAGAAATCCGGCATCGACTGCTGCGATTTTGACGTGATCCTTGATAAAGAGCACGACGGGCATGACCACGATATGGCATACCTGTACGGGCATCTGCAGGACGGACATGACCACGATCATGACGACCACGGCCATGATCACAACCACGGCCACGAGCATGAACATGAGCACAGTCACGGCCACCATCACGACCATGAGCATGAGCACGACCACCACCATGATCACGGCCATCATCATGATCACGATCACGACCACCACCACACGGGGATGGCCGAGATCAGGGAGATCATCGGCGGGCTTCAGATGACGGAAGGCGCGAGAGCGCTGGCGCTCAGGATCTTCGGGATCCTCGCGGAGGCGGAAGCCAGGGCGCATGGAGTTTCCGTGGAGGAGGTGCATTTCCACGAAGTAGGCGCGCTGGATTCTATCGTAGATATCGTCGCGGCGGCTGTGTGCCTGGATGATCTCGGGATCAGCCGCGCTGCGGTCCCGGCGGTCACGGAAGGCAGCGGAACAGTCCGCTGCCAGCATGGGATCCTGCAGGTCCCTGTTCCCGCGGTGACAGCCGTTGCGGAGAAATACGGCCTGCCGCTCAATATTTCATCGAGAAAAGGCGAGCTGGTCACGCCGACGGGCGCTGCGATCCTCGCGGCGGTTATGACACAGGACAGGCTTCCGGAGACGTTCGTGATCAGAAAGACCGGCCTCGGCGCGGGAAAGAGGGAATATGAGATCCCCAGCATTCTCCGCGCGATGATCATCGAGGAGCGGGAGGCGGATCCGAAAGCGGATCGCGCAGGGACGGACGCGCAGGACCATCCGGAAGGCGCGAAGAAGGACACGATCTGGAAACTGGAGTGCGACATCGACGACAGCACGGGAGAGCAGCTTGGCTACGCGATGGACAGGCTCTACGCGGAAGGCGCGAGAGAAGCGCACTATATGCCGGTCTTTATGAAGAAGAACCGTCCCGGCTGGGAACTGACGGTGATCTGCGACGCGGAACACCTTGCGCGAATGGAGAAGGTGATCTTCGCGGAGACGACGACGATCGGGATCCGGAAGCAGGAGATGGAGCGCAGTATTTTGACAAGGGAGAGCGTACTTATAAAGACCCGCTACGGGGAGATCCCGGTCAAGATCAGCGGAGAGGGGGACCGCCGGCGGTTCCACCCCGAATACGACAAGGTCGCGGAGGCAGCTTTACGCTGCGGCGCTGCGTTCGAATCGGTATACAACGAGGCGCTTTGCGCGGCTTTAGAGAAATGAGGAGATTTCTTTACAAATTGCGGAGGAAAAACTATGGCGGCAGTAACAGAAAAAGGAGAAAAACCTGATTTTGCGGAAGTGTATGAGCAGGAATATTCTTATGTCTACAATTACGTCTATATGCAGGTGATGCACAGGGAGAATACGGAAGATCTTGTAAGCGACGTGTTCATCAGGGCAATGGCGCATTACAGCGGTTTCGATCCCGCGAAGGCATCGGTGAGAACATGGCTGTGTACGATCGCGAGGAACTGCCTGATCGACTATTACCGTAAGAACGGCCGCAGGAAGACCGAGAATCTGGACGACGCGCCGGAACCTTCCGCGGTGGACGAGTACGATATCCTGAAAAATCCTGTCAACAAGGAAGTCTACCGTCTCCTGCAGCTTCTCTCCGAGGACGAGAGGGAGCTCCTGAACATGATCTATGTGCAGGAACTCAAGAACCCGCAGATCGGGGAGATCCTGGGGATCAACGCGAAAGCGGTCAGCGAAAGGCACAGGCGCCTTCTCGCAAAGCTACGCGCGATGGAAAAGGGCAAGGACAGCGGAGATTTTCTGGACTTTTCGTAAAGACGCGCACTGTTCCGGGCATAAAAAAGGGCTGCGGAGGACCGGGTCATCCCGTTCCTTCACAGCCCGTTTTCGGTCATGTTCAGCAGTCGTCAGAAGAGTTTCTTGCGGATCGTCAGACGGTTCTCACCGTCTGCGTATTGATAGCTGAGGGAATCCGCGTACTCCTGTACAAGAAAGATCCCGAGTCCTCCGATCGAGCGCATCTCCGCCGGAGAGGAAATGTCGGGGGTCTCTTTCTCAAGAGGATTGTAGGGCGTGCCTTTATCGCGGAAAGTCATTACAAGGCTGTGGCTGTCCTTATCCAGGGACAGGTCGATCCATGCCTTGCCGGTGAGTTTCCCGTAAGCATAGTTGGCAATATTAATGAAGACCTCCTCTACGATCATATCCAGTTCCAGGAGTGTCCGCATGCTGCAGGGGAATGAGTCGAGAAAATTGCGGATCTGCTCCTGCGCGGAAGCGAAATTCTCCGGAATAGCGTCAAGGGTGATTGTAGAGGGTAAGGCCGCCTTTATATGTTCATGCAGCTTATGATCAGCCATAGTACGGTTCCTTTCTCGCGGCAGCGGACGGTTCCCTGTCATGAGCTTCCGGTACGGATCCCCGGGTCCTGATTTACGTTGATATCTCCGGAAGAGCAGCTCCTGACACTGCACACATCCCTATTATAGTACAGGTTAAGGAAATATAAAACTAAAACTTCCCGCTACAACGCGCATGAGCGGAAATCAGGCAAAAAACGGCAGGAATGCAGGGCCATAATTTTTATTATTTCTTCATGGAACCCTGAGACGGACTGCGTATATAGATATATAAAACAGCAAAGGGGGTGTGGGAGCACCATGGGAAAGAATCTTATTGACATGATCACCGGTGCTGACTTCAGCGCGGAGACAGATTTTAAGAATACCCTGAGAGAACGACTCTTTAAAACGGAAGCCGGGAAAAAATCCGATGTACTTCGTTTTCATCGCTTAGGAGATGACATGCTGGATCTGGTGTCTGCAGCGGGGGACGCGGATCTTCTCAGGAAACAGGAAGCGCTCAGAAAAAAAGGACAGGAACAGTGATCAGTCGGAAACAAAGAAAAAGGCTGCAGCCGGTAAATCGGCGCAGCCTTTTTTCGTTGACGAAAAATATCACACGACAGCTCCTCCGACCGGGCGAATGGTCAGAACGTGGCAGCAGCCGGGCGCGATCGCTTTCTCGACGGTCTCCTTGAAGGAATCCAGCATGTCGAGCGGAACGAAGGCCTGGACGGTGCCCGCGAAGCCACCGCCGTGCACGCGGAACGCGCCGCGGCCGGACAGGAGCACGTCACACAGGGAAAGGGCGACGCCGACCGCCTGGTTGTAGACAGCGCCTTCCACGGAGATGTTCTGCAGGTACATATAAGAGGACGCGCCGGAAGCCTTTACCAGCCCGAGGAAAGTGTCGAAATCGCCCGCTTTCAGCGCTGCGGCTTCCTCCTGGGCGCGCTCGTTATCCAGCACGAAGTGCATGGCGCGCAGGAACGCGCGGTCGCCGCATGCCTTGCGGATGGCCGCTGTGTTCCCGATCAGCTGCTCCTTGGTGATGCCGCGCAGGTGCGTCTTGCCGAAGACGGCAGCTACAGCCTTCATCTCCTTCGGAATGCCGGCGTAAGCGTCGGTCAGGTCGGCGTGGCTGCTCTTGGAATCGATGATGCAGAGCGCGTATCCCCTGCCCTGAAGGTCCAGATCGATATTTTCCACCTTGGGAAGATCGGGATCGCCGAAGTCGATCGCGACGACACCGCCGACGGAGGATGCTGCCTGGTCCATCAGTCCGCTGGGTTTGCCAAAATACTGATTCTCCGTGACCTGTCCCATCTTCGCGATCTCTACCGCGTCAAATACATTCCCGCAGAACATGTCATTTAAGATGACGCCCATGAGCGTCTCGAACGCTGCGGAAGAGGAGAGGCCGGATCCGCCCAGCACGTTGCTCGTGCAGTAGACGTCGATGCCCTTTACCTCATAGCCCTTCTGTACAGCGAGAGCAGCCATGCCGCGGATCAGGGCGAGAGTGGATTCCTTCTCCGCTTCGACGGGGGTGAGCACGGAGAGGTCCGCCTCGATCATGCCGTAGCCCTCGGAGTAGAAACGGATCGTATCGGTCCCGTTGGGAGCCGCCGCCGCAATGGCGTCGAGATTGACGCTGGCTGCCAGAACACAGCCGTACTGGTGGTCTGTGTGGTTGCCGCCGATCTCCGTGCGGCCGGGCGCCGAGTACAGGCCGATCTCAGCCTGCGCGTTCTCCGGGAAAGTGTCCGTAAAGCCCCGGATCACTCCGGCAAATCTGTCCGCGTATTCCTGCGCCTTCTTCTCGTCACAGCCATAGATTTCGATCATGCGGCCGTTCAGCGCGCCGCTCCTTAGTTCCTCAAGATAAGTGTTCGTGTTCTTCATATGGAAATATCCCTCCTTCAACAGTGCCGTATTTATTGAAAAAAGTACCGCATACCGAGCGGCAGTGTCTGCTGTTTCAAGTATACTCTTTTTTAGCACGGGGATAAATGGAGAAATCGTTCTTCATTCATCCATCTTATCATCTTCCGCAGAGCGGATGCTGCTCAAATGCAGATGTTTTTACCCGGCCTTTTTGATATACTTATTGTGCAGGATTTTTTGCATGCGGCAGAGGCACTATTTTGACGGAATGAAGATTATGGGTGCCGGAGAAGAAGTACTGAGTAAAATGGGGCAGTACCCGGTCATACATCTGAGCCTTAAGGGAACCAAACAGCGGGATTTCTATACCGCCTTCATGATCCTGCGCAGATCGCTCGCCAAGTCCGCTCTGGCGTCATGAAATACTATCTGATTGCCTGTATTATTGAGTTTTAAAGGTACGAAGCCCATTTTTAGTATGGGAAGTTTTAGTTAGTAAGTTATAACAACAGGCCCACCGGAAGCGATTTGCTTCCGGCGGGCCGCTATTCGTACTCATTCATTCCCGGTACCTGACTCTGCACGTCTTTTTATAAAACGCGATCCCGTATTTGCGGATCGTCTCGGCGCCGTCGAGACGCAGCGATGAGACGTAGTCCTGATCTTCGATCTGGCGCATGGCTTCATCCAATGCTGCTTCGAAGGCGCCGTTTTCGGCATACTTGACTTCGATGATGCAGCCCGTCTTTTTGGAAGGCGCCCAGAGACTGATGTCGGGATAGCCGGTGCCCGATTCCGTATTGGAGCGGACCAGCCAGCGGCCGTCCCCCTTGAGGAGGCCGAGCAGGAGGCCGTGGTAGAAGTTTTCCTTGTACTGTTTTCCGACGAAAGTGTCGCGAATACTGATGGATTCCTCCATGAAACCATTCAGGAGATTCTGCGCAGCCTGCACGTCGCCGGCAAGGATCGATGAGCAGAAGGCTTCCCACTCTTTGGACCGGCTTTTGGTCTTTTGACGGAACCAGGACCGGATCTGAAGTTCGTAGATCATCCGGATCTCTTTGTTGGGGATGACGAGGCGGTGAAGCCTGTCGGAGCCAGTCGACTGCGATGACGGCGCATCCGTGAGATAGCCGGTAGAGTAGAGAACGCTCCAGAGATAGGTCTCCCTGAGTTCTTCGTCATCGCCGGTAAGATCTTTGTAAGTGAGCTCCGGCATCAGTTCCTTGGTGACAGCTTCCCCGGAGATCAGAAGCTCGATCTCCGCCTGCGTCCCTTCGGAAGGATCCCGGAGCAGATCGCGTACAATATAATTACTGCTGCTGTTGATCCAGTGGGGCTCCATTGGTGCGCCCGGATCTGCCAATAGCTTAGCGGCCTGGTTGATGACATCCCATGGGCAGTAAATCTCCACGTTACCGAACCGATAGCCGTCGTACCATTCCTTGAAGAGCGGGGCTTTTTCCGACAGGCCGTAGTAGTCGAGCATAGCAAGGACTTCCTGCTCTGTAAAACCGAAGCAGGAAGCGAAGTTCATATCTGAAATCGTATTTATCGTAAAATTATTGATCCCTGTAAAAATACTCTCCCGCGCAATTCTCAGGCAGCCGGTGATGACGGCAAATTCCAGATACGGATTAGTCTTGAGGGAGTTTCCGAACACTGTGCGGATATGCCCCACCATTTCATCGTAATAGCCGTTCTGCCACGCCTTATCGAGCGGAACATCGTACTCATCGATGAGCAGAATGACTTTCCTCCCGTGGTGCTTAGTGAGCATCTCGGAAAGAAGCCGCAGGCTGTCGCGCTGGACGTCCTCCTCGATGCGGAGAACATAGAGCTCGCGCAGCATCAGCTTGTCAACTTCGCTGAGGCGGTCGCTGTCCAGCAGATAGGAATGGCGTCTTGCTTCCGCGCCGATCACGGAGGACATGCTTCTTACAGCCTTCTCGTAGGAGGAGGCCTCGACGCCTTTGAGACTGATGGAAATGACGGGATATTTCCCCATATATGTATTGCAGATGTCCTTCTCCCGGGAGATAGCAAGCCCCTCAAAGACAGCGGGATCGGAGCCGATCTCGAAGAAGGACTTGAACATATCGATGGTCAGGCTTTTGCCAAAGCGGCGCGGGCGCGTAAAGAGATTGACGCTTCCGCGGCTGCGAAGAAAATCGGCGAGCATCTGCGTCTTATCAACATAATAAAAGCCGTTCCGAATAAGAGGGGCAAGGAATTCTTCTCCAAGGGGAAGCTTTAAAAGTTCGGCCATGTCACATTCTCCGTTTTCGCTGCGCGGTGATCGGATACGTTTATATTATAGCAGAGGGTGAGAGCTTATGCGCCATGAATTGCACCTCCCTTCGTGAAACACCCCTGCTGCCACAGTTCAAGGAGGCTGATTTTTACACGAATATATGTCATAATGGAGGGAAGCAGGCGTCATCCGAAAGGCCATATCGAAAGGAGAGGCGGGCAAATGCCCGGTGTGAACACATAATATGAAAGAAGAGCGCAGTAAGCTGTGCAGATGGAACTGGAGAGAGTGGTTCAGCAATTCGGCCGTCCTTTACGGCGAGCAGGACGAGGAGAAGAGGAAGATCGCCGTGTTCCATATCGATCCGTCCGGCTCAAGCGGATGGGCTAAGACGACAGGCGGTTTTACGGTCAGGGTAGACCATGTTCCGACGACTTATCAGGAATGTGCGGACTCGATCCCCTGGGACTGGAACAAGCATCGCTGGAGCTTTGAAGGAAAGGACATCCCCCGGATGCACTCCTGCAATTGCGCACAGGGGATGAACGGCACGCTTTGCCGGCACCTGGCTTGTTTCATGATCCATTGGGAGAAGGTGCGCGGGCCGTTCGTGTTCACACAGACTGCGGAGGAGCGGAAGGAGGAAATTCGCCGGCTGCAAGCCGAAGAAGAGAGAAAGCGCTTAGAGGAAGAGAAAGAGCGCGAGAGAAAGCGGCAGGAGGAGGAGCGGCGCAGGAAGGAAGAGCAAAGGAGCAATGCCCTGCCTTTTCTCAGGCAGATAGGCGGCCTTCCGGATCTCCCCGCCGGCACCGTGTTCAGGCTTGATACGATCTTTAAGGACATAGAGACGAACGAGTATGAAAAGGAAGTCTACGAGGCGCTCTCTCCTGCGGAGCAGCTCCCTGAAGTCTTCGTGGAGACGGACTTCGATGAGAGATCGGGGGAGCAGGTCCTTCATGTGTCTGCGGAGACGGGCAGCAAAAACGTGCAGATGACGATTGCCAAAAGCGAGATCCACTCAATGAGGTGCAGCTGCGGAAAGTGCTCTTATACCGGCAGCGGGTATTACTATTCTTATAGTTATCGGCCCGATACAATGTGCGGGCACGCAATGGCAGCCGTGCGGTCCCTGTGGAACCGGATTGCGGAAGAGAATCCGGGAGATGAGACGGACCGGAAAGGGATGCGCTTTCTTTCCGTGATGGCCGGGAAAGCGGCACCTTCCATACAAACACAGGCAGCAGCGAAACGCCCCGTTGTGGAACTGACGCCCAGGATCGCTGCGATCAGGGGCGAGCTTCAGCTCGCATTCTCGATCTCATTGCAGGGAGAGCGCAGTTATGTGGTGCGCGGGCTGGAAAAGCTCTATTACGCCGTGGAACAGGAGAAGGCGTATGAGCTTTCCAAATCGGCAGAGCTGGATTTTGGCAAGCTGACGTTTACCGAAGAGGCCGCAAAGTGGTACGACTTCATCGCCACCCGTGTCCGGAATATCCACAGCATCAACCGCCGGCTGGAAAGCGGTTCGAACTGGTACCATTCGGTGAAGCAGCTAAGCATCGGTGCCGGCGTGCCGCTGGACGGAAGCGACCTGGATGTCGTGTACGCTCTCGCGGAAGGATCGAAGATCGCCTATAAGACGGCAGCGGGAAAGGGAGACGAGGTCATGGTGACGGCGGGCCCCGGAAGGCTCGGCATCCGGATCCGTCTGACACCGGAGAAGGACAGCGGCAGCCTTACAGCCGTGCGGCTCACGGCAGCCATTCCACAGCTCCTGAGAGGAAACCAGTATCAGTATATCCTGGACGCGACCCAGTTCGGCCGGATCTCGCAGGAGGAGATGGACGTGCTCCTGCCTTTTCTGGACATCGCGGGGAAAGAGCGCGACTTTACCTGTACCATCGGGCGCAGGAAGTTCCCGGAGTTCTTCTACCGCGTGCTGCCGGCGCTTCAGGATTCTGTCCATGTGGAGATCATCGATGAAGTCGGCGACCCGGGCGACGCGTATCTGCCGCCGGAGCCGGCATTCACCTTCTGGATCGATATGGAAGGGGACTTCGTGACCTGCCGGCCCGTTGTCGCATACGGCGAGGCAAAATACAGCCTGCCGGCCGGTGGACAGGCGGCCGGGAGACTGCGGGACCGCGATCAGGAAGAGCGGATCCTGCAGGCGGTGCGGGCGTATTTTGCAGAGTATTCCGGGGAGAAGAACGCCTATGAGGCACCTTCGGACGAGGAGCATCTTGTGCGCATCCTGACGGAGGGCGTCCCCGCGCTTTCCGCGTTCGGCATTGTAAAAGGAAGTGACGCTTTTGGCTCGTTCCGAGTGCGCCCCGTGGCGCGCCTGTCCTTCCATGTCTCTCTGGAGAGCGGGATCCTGGACCTGTCGATCCGTACGAAGGACATGACGGAAGAGGAGCTTCTGGCGCTGCTTGACTCCTATAGGAAGAAGAAGCGGTGGTACCGGCTGTCCTCCGGGGATTTCGTGGACCTGCGGGACGCTTCCACGCTCGAGGAACTGGAGACGCTGGCCGGGGAACTGGACGTTTCTGCTCAGACACTGATCCGGGAAGGCATCCGCATGCCTTCCTACAGGGCCCTCTACATCGACAGGCTTTTGGAAGAACACGAGGAAATCGCCTCTTCCAGGGATAAACACTTCAAGAACCTGGTCCGCTCTTTCAGCACGATCCGTGATGCGGATTACGATGTTCCGGAGGAATTGGGGGACATACTGCGGCCATACCAGATCTACGGGTTCCGCTGGCTCTCGACGCTGTCCGGTGCCGGCTTCGGCGGGATCCTTGCAGATGAGATGGGGCTGGGAAAGACGATCCAGATGCTCGCGTTTTTGCAGGGGCAGTACCGTGAAGGCGGGACCGCGCCGGCGCTCGTCGTATGCCCGGCGTCCCTTGTCTACAACTGGAAGGAGGAGTGTGCCCGGTTCACGCCGGACATCCCCGCCGTGACGCTGGCGGGGGATCTCAGACAGCGGAAAAAAGAGATCAGGGGGATCGCCGGTGCCGGCGCCGATCAAGGCGGCGGCCGGTCGAACAGTGATGCCGGGGGCGGCCAGGCAGGCGGCACTAAGGCCCGCGGCAGCGGGTGGCTCTACATTACCTCCTACGACCTCCTCAAGAGGGATATTACGCTTTATGAGGGGCTTCGGTTCTCCACGATCGTCCTGGATGAGGCGCAGTTCATCAAGAACAGGACCACGGCCGTGAGCAAAGCGGTCAAAATCCTGAAAGCGGCCAACCGCTTCGCACTGACGGGCACACCGATCGAGAACCGGCTTTCCGAACTGTGGAGCATTTTTGACTTCCTGATGCCGGGATTTCTGTACTCGGCATCAGAGTTCTCTTCGCGCTTCGAGATACCGGTCATGAA
Source organism: uncultured Lachnospiraceae bacterium (assembly GCA_946629175.1). Taxonomy (GTDB): domain Bacteria; phylum Bacillota; class Clostridia; order Lachnospirales; family Lachnospiraceae; genus CAG-791. The sequence continues at coordinate 11,943 of CAMOXN010000039.1, forward strand.
GAAGAAGGATCAGGCCGCCTCCGGGCGCATCGCCGCGATGACCGCGCCTTTCATCCTCCGCAGAAAGAAGGCGGATGTCTTAAAGGAACTTCCCGACAAGCTGGAAGAAGTAAGGACTTCCTCCATGGAGGGCGAGCAGCGGCGGCTCTACGACGCGCAGGTCGTGCATATGAAGAAGATGCTGCAGTCTTTGGGCGGATCCGGGGAAGAAAAGATCAAGGTGCTGGCGGAGATCACGCGCCTGAGGCAGATCTGCTGCGATCCGTCGCTGGTGTTCGAGAACTACAGAGGGAGCAGCGCGAAGCGGGAGGCGTGCATGGACCTCATCCGGAGCGCGATCGACGGAGGGCACCGCATGCTTGTCTTTACGCAGTTCACGTCGATGATGGCACTCATTATGGAGGACCTTAAGAAGGAAGGCATCCCGTTCTTTACGATCACGGGCACGACGCCCAAAAAGACGCGGCTGCAGCTCGTTAACGAATTCAACGGCGGGGATGTGCCGGTCTTTCTGATCTCGCTCCGCGCCGGCGGGACGGGCCTTAACCTGACCGGGGCGGACGTTGTGATCCACTATGACCCGTGGTGGAACCTGGCCGTGCAGAACCAGGCGACGGACCGTGCGCACCGCATTGGCCAGACACGTCAGGTGACGGTATTCAGGCTGGTCGCGGCGCACTCGATCGAGGAGAAGATCCTGGAACTTCAGGAGGCGAAAAGGGAGCTTGCGGACGCGGTCATCGGAGCGGAGGGCGGCTCTATCATGAACCTTTCGGCAGAGGAGCTGCTGGAACTGTTGGCATGATATCGGGCGGAGGATCCGGAGGAAAGCCGCTTTGCATCTATTGACAAACCGCGCAAAACGTGTCATAAATCATGCGGTCGGTCTGTATTTTGGCAATCAAAATACAGACCGACCAGGTTTGGCAATAACTTAGAGATCCATCAAGTGTCACAGGAGGACATTATGTACAATAAGAAACTTAGAGATTACACCGGCAAAGCGCTCGAAGAGTGCACCATTTTAGAACTCTATAATGCCGCGATCACCCTGACGCAGGACGCCTGCAAAGACAAGGGCTACAACAGCGGCAAGAAGAAAGTCTACTATATTTCCGCGGAGTTCCTGATCGGAAAGCTCCTCTCCAACAACCTCATCAACCTCGGCCTTTATGACGACGTGAAAGCGGAGCTGGCGCAAGCCGGCCTCGACATCACGGATCTCGAGGAATTCGAGTACGAGCCGTCTCTCGGGAACGGCGGCCTCGGCAGGCTCGCGGCCTGTTTCATCGACAGCCTCGCGACGCTCGGCCTTCCCGCGGACGGCGTGGGCCTTGCCTATCACTGCGGCCTGTTCAAGCAGTCCTTCGAGGACAACAAGCAGCACGCG
>CAMOXN010000040.1 GCA_946629175.1 uncultured Lachnospiraceae bacterium
GTCGTAATGAGCGATGAGAGACTCACGACCGTGGAGGCCTATGAGATTATGGATCAGATGGAGATCCGCCGTGAGGACAGGGGCCGCTACGTGGACATGATCGCGGCGAGCATCATCCTTCAGGAGTACATGGAGAACCACCGCGGGGAGATGGAACGCCTGCGGGACGGCCGATAAAGAAAGAGAAGAAGTAAGAAGAGGTCAGAATGGATAAGATCAGATTGATACCTACGGATTCCGCGGAAGAAGAGGAATTCTATGTTCTGGACCAGGCGAAGCTTGGCGGGAAGACATATCTGCTGGTGACGGATCAGGAGGAAGGCGACGGAATGTGCATGATCCTGCGGGACGACGCCGGATCCGACGAGGAAGAGAGCCTTTACGCGGTCGTAGACGACGACAACGAGCTCTCGGCGCTCATGATCCTGTTCCAGGATAAGCTGGAGGACCTGGGGATACTGATCGAGGAATAAAAAAATGCTCGCACAACGAGGCTCGCATTTTTGGAAGCCGCGCGGAGCGCGTCTTCATCAGGCCCTTGCGCGTGCCCGCTGCAAGAGTGAATAAGAGGAAACAACTTGAAGAAAAACACGAAAAAAGAGAACAAGCCTTCGCTTAAGATCATCCCTTTGGGAGGTCTCGAGCAGATCGGCATGAACATAACTGCCTTTGAATCCGAAGACAGTATTATCGTGGTGGACTGCGGACTCGCGTTCCCCGAGGACGATATGTTCGGAATCGATCTCGTGATCCCGGACACCACGTATCTGGAGCAGAATATTGATAAAGTAAAGGGCTTTGTGATCACCCACGGACATGAGGACCATATCGGCGCGCTGCCGTATGTCCTCCAGAAGATCAATGTGCCGGTGTTCGCCACAAGGCTCACGATGGGCATCATCGAGAACAAGCTCCGGGAGCACGGCATGCTGGAGACGACCCAGCGCAAGGTCGTCAAATTCGGCTCCTCCGTGTCGCTCGGATGCTTCAGGGTGGAGTTCATCAAGACCAACCACAGCATTGTGGACGCGGCGGCGCTCGCGATCTACACACCTGTGGGCATTGTCATACATACAGGCGATTTTAAGGTCGACTACACGCCGGTGTTCGGCGACGCGATCGACCTGCAGAGATTCGCGGAACTCGGACGCAAGGGCGTCCTGGCTCTCTTATGTGATTCGACCAATGTGACGAGGCCCGGTTTTACGCCTTCGGAGCGCACGGTCGGAAAGGTGATCGACCAGCTCTTCCAGGAGCATAAGGACACGAGGATCATCATCGCGACCTTCGCCTCCAATGTGGACCGCGTGCAGCAGATCATCAATTCGGCCTACAAATACGGGCGGAAAGTAGTGGTGGAAGGCCGCAGCATGGTCAATATCATCGCTACGGCCTCGGAACTGGGGTGTCTCAATGTCCCCGATAACACGCTGATCAGTGTGGACCAGCTCAAGAATTACCCCGGGGAGCAGACGGTCATCATCACCACGGGCAGCCAGGGCGAGAGCATGGCGGCCCTGAGCCGCATGGCGGAGAACGTTCACCGCAAGATCTCCATCGGCGACGGAGATACGGTCATTTTCTCATCCAGCCCTATCCCGGGAAATGAGAAAGCGGTCGCCAGCGTGGTCAACAAGCTCGTGCTCAAAGGGGCGGACGTCATCTTCCAGGATGTCCATGTTTCGGGGCACCCGTGTCAGGAAGACGTCAAGCTGATCTATACTTTGGTCCAGCCAAAATACTGCATACCGATACACGGTGAGTACCGCCATCTCAAGGCGCAGGCCAAGCTGGCCAGAACGCTGGGGTATAAGGACGAGGATATTTTCATTCTCCAGTCGGGCAATGTCCTGGAGATCACACCGGATTCCGCGGAGGTCGTGGACGATGTGCCGGTGGGCAATATACTGGTAGACGGGATCGGTGTTGGCGACGTCGGGAACATCGTCCTGAGGGATCGCCAGCATCTGGCGGAAGACGGGATCGTGATCGTCGCTTTCGCGCTCGAGAGCGGTACGGCGAGAGTCGTGAGCGAGCCCGAGATCACCTCGAGGGGATTTGTCTACATCAAGGAAGCGGAAGAGATGATGAAAGGCGCCGGAGTCGTCGTGCAGGATGCGCTGTACAACTGCGCTGAGCGCGGGTGGACGGACCGCAACCACATCAAGTCCGTGGTGAAGGACAAGCTCAGCGATTTCTTCTGGAAAAAGACGCAGAGAAGGCCGATGGTCCTTCCCATGATCCTGGAGATCTGATATGTGAACGGGTTGAACGGGGGACAGTTCCCTGTTCAAATGCCCTGTTCAAATGCCCTGTTCACAACAGAGTTGGAGGAAGATATGAGAAAAGTTCTCAGCACAATAGGTGTCGTCATAGATACAATGGGGAGCCTGATCATATATGCTGTGATCGCCTTGGCGGTCCTGTTCATAGCCGGCCAGGCCAAGCACTACTATGATGTCGGCTACGGCATTTTCTCCCAGCAGAGCAAGGACGCGCCGGGGACCGGCAAGGCCGTGTATTTTACGGTCGAGGAAGGCATCAGCGCCACCAGGCTCGGAGAGCAGCTCGAGGCGGAAGGGCTCGTCGCGTCCGCGCAGGAGTTCCTGATCCAGGAGAAGGTCTCGGATTACGCCGGCAAATATGTCGCGGGAACATACGCGCTCTCCTCGGAGATGACGACGGAGGAGATCCTCAGGGTGATCTCGGGCACGGAGCCGTCCCGCTTCGCGGAAGAGCTGGCACAGGAGAATCCTGAAGCCGCTGTGCCGGCAGGCGCTGCGGAGGGCACCGGGCAGTGACGGACGGCCCGAAGAATGTGAGCGATCATGGCAGATCTTATGGAAATACTGGCGGCGCAGGCAGACCCCGGCGTGCGGATCGGCGTTTTTGCGGAATCCCTGCACGCGGAGGAGACGCCTGAGCTCAGAGAGCTGGAGCGGAAAGCGCTCGGCGACGGAATACCGATCATACGGCCCCATACAAGGGGCCTTATTCAATGTATCCTGGAAATGAAGGCACCGCGGAGGATCCTGGAGATCGGGACAGCGACCGGCTATTCGGCGCTGGTCATGTATACCTACGCGCCGCCCGGCTGCAGTATCCTGACCATCGAAAAGGATCCGGATAGGGCCGCAGAGGCAAGGCGGTCTTTTGACAGGTTCGGGGCGGACAGGATCGAACTCATCGAAGCGGACGCGGCGCAGGTGCTCAAGGAACTCACGGGCCCCTATGACCTGATCTTTCTGGACGCGGCCAAGGGGCAGTACATCCGGTTCCTTCCGGAATTGATCCGGCTGCTGCCGCCCGGCGGAGTGCTGCTGACAGACAATGTCCTCAAGGAAGGAGAGATCCTGGAGTCCAAATTCGCCGTCACAAGGCGCGACCGCACGATCCACAAGAGGATGCGCGAGTACCTGTCGGCGATCTCCCGGGACGAGCGGCTGCGGACCGTGCTCCTTGAGACGGGCGACGGCGCGGCGATCTCGGTCAGAAGGCGCGGATGATACCGGTCACAAGGCGCGGATGATCCCGGCCGGAAGGCGCGGGTGAGCGCAGCGATGTGCCGGTGCGGCAGGGCATGTCGATTGGGGAAATCCCTATAGTCCGCGGTCCCGCACAACAGTAAAGAGAAACAGGCTATGGAAACACAGAAAAAGATAAAAAGACCCGAACTCCTCCTTCCGGCCAAGGACCTCGAGGTGCTCAGGACCGCAGTGCGCTACGGCGCCGACGCGGTCTATATCGGAGGGGAGGCGTACGGACTCCGCGCGAAAGCGCGCAATTTTTCGCCTGCCGAGATGGCGGAAGGAATAAGGTATGCCCATGAACACGGCGTCAAGGTGTTCGTGACAGCCAACATACTCGCGCACAACGGCGACCTGAGCGGGGCGGAGCAGTATTTTGGCGAACTGGCACAGATGAAGCCCGACGCGGTCCTGGTGGCCGACCCGGGCATGTTCGTGCTGGCAAGGAAAAGGTGCCCGGACGTCCCGGTCCACATCTCCACGCAGGCCAATAATACCAACTACGGGACCTTTAACTTCTGGTTCGCGCAGGGCGCGGAGCGGGTCGTCTGCGCAAGGGAACTGGGCCTTAAGGAGATCGCGGAGATCCGGAAGAACATCCCCGAAGACCGCGAGATCGAGGCGTTCGTACACGGCGCGATGTGCATCTCGTACTCGGGACGCTGTCTTTTGTCCAACTATTTTACCGGCAGGGACGCGAACCGCGGCGCCTGCACCCACCCGTGCCGATGGAAATACGCGGTCATGGAGGAATCGAGGCCGGGCGTCTATCTCCCGGTGGAGGAGAACGAGCGGGGGACCTTCGTCTTCAACTCCAGGGACCTGTGCATGATCGACCACATTCCGGACCTGCTCGCGGCCGGCGTCGACAGCTTCAAGATCGAGGGCCGCATGAAGACGGCGCTATACGTGGCGTCGGTCGGCCGGGCCTACCGGCAGGCCATCGACGACTACTTGAAAGATGAAGCGCTGTACCGTGAGAGGATCCCGCAGTACATGGACGCGATCCGGAAGTGCACCTACAGGCGTTTCACCACGGGCTTCTATTACGGGAGGCCGGACGCGGAGTCGATGGTCTACGACAGCAACACGTATGTCAACGAGGCGGTCTTCCTCGGGATCGTCGAGGAGATCACGCCTGAAGGACGCGCGCGGATCATGCAGCGCAACAAATTCTGTGTCGGCGACCGCATAGAAATTATGAAACCTGACGGAAGAGATATTCCTGTAATCGTTCGTAGGATGTATAATGAAGAGGGCGTCTCTGTGCAGAGCGCGCCCCATCCCAGGCAGGTCGTGGATCTGGAACTTGCGGCAGAGGACAGCCCGGATACAGCTGTGGCAGCGGAGCCCGGAGACATACTCAGGGCTGTGACGGGCGGAGAGCCGGACTGAGCGTATTTTGACGAAATACTGATGACCGGTCCGAAAGACAATCAACAGCAAAAGGGGACAGGATTTATGAAGATCATTGTGGTTGGATGCGGAAGAGTCGGAGCTGCCATCATCGCGCAGCTCAGCCGCGAAGGACATGATATTTCTGTCATAGATGTTAACAGCAGTGTGGTCACCGATATTTCGAACAACTATGATGTGATGGGACTGGTGGGCAACGGCGCGAGCCATGCCCTGCAGGTCGAAGCAGGCATTGAGACCGCGGACCTTCTCATAGCAGCTACGGATTCTGATGAGCTGAACCTGCTCTGCTGCCTGATCGCCAAGAAAGCGGGCGGCTGCAGTACGATCGCCAGGGTCAGGAGCCCGATCTACAATGAAGAGATCGGTTTCCTCAAAGGTGAGCTGGGGCTTTCGCTCACCGTCAATCCGGAGTATGCGGCGGCAACAGAGATAGCGAGGGTGCTGCGGGTACCCTCCGCCGTGCACATCGAGACGTTCGCCAAGGGAAGGGCGGAGATCGTAAAGGTCAGGATCCCCAAGGGATCGGTGCTGGACGGATGCTCCCTCGCGCAGATCCGCGGCAAGGTCGGCACGGAGGTGCTGATCTCCACAGTAGAGAGGGGAGATGACGTCGAGATCCCGAACGGCGCTTTTGTCCTCAAAGAGGGGGATATGATCAGCGTCGTCGCATCCAGGGCGAACTCCAGGGATTTCCTTGAGAGGATCGGCCTCCCCAGCAAAAGGGTCAGGGACTGCATGATCATCGGCGGCGGAAAGATCGCTTTCTATCTCGCGCAGCAGCTGATCGAGAGCAGGATCCGCGTCAAGATCATCGAGAGAGACAGGGACCGCTGCGAGGAGCTCTCGGAGCAGCTTCCTAAGGCGACGATCCTTCACGCGGAGGCGGCCAACCGGGATATCCTGAGGGAAGAGGGAATAACGGACTGCGAGTCTTTTGTCACACTGACGGGTATGGACGAGGAGAACGTCTTCCTGTCCATGTTCGCGCAGAACGTCTCCAAGGCCAAGGTCATCACGAAAGTCGACCGCATGGGCTTTGACGATATTATCAAGAGGCTTGAGCTGGGAACGGTCATCCATCCCAAGAATATCACGGCAGACAATATCGTCCGCTATGTCAGGGCGATGCAGAACTCGATCGGCAGCAATGTGGAGTCCCTGTACAAGATCATCGACGATAAGGTGGAAGCGCTGGAGTTCCTCATTCAGAAGGATTCCCCGGTCATCGGCATTCCGCTCTCGCAGCTCAAGGTCAAACCGGGCATTCTGATCGCGTGCGTCAGCCGCCAGGGCAGGATCATGATCCCCAACGGAAATACGACGATCCTGGAGGGAGACAGCGTGATCGTTGTCACTACGCATCTGGGATTCGGAGATATCAGGGACATTCTTATCCGCTGAGAGATTTGGAGGCTATATGAATTATTCCATTATCCGGAAAATACTGGGAGTAGTGACCCAGTTCATCGGCGCGTTCCTCCTCCTCCCGGCGGTCTGCGGGTTATGTTACGGCGAGAAACAGTGCATTGTGTATTTTGTGCTGGCAGTCGTGTACTTCGTGATCGGAAGACTGATCGCAATGAGGAAGATCAAGGACCAGGCTTTCTATGCGAGGGAAGGATTTGTCGTCGTGGGACTGAGCTGGATCGTCCTGAGTGTCCTGGGCGCCATCCCGCTGGTGATCACGAAGGACATCCCGAACTTTACCAACGCGCTGTTCGAGACGGTCTCCGGCTTCACGACCACCGGGTCGAGCATACTGGAAAACGTCGAGGGGCTCAGCCATACAGGGCTGTTCTGGCGAAGTTTCACCCACTGGGTCGGCGGAATGGGCGTCATCGTCTTCATCCTGGCCTTCCTGCCCATGACAAGCGGCTACAACATGAACCTGATGCGCGCGGAGTCCCCGGGCCCCACGGTCGGAAAGCTTGTGCCTAAGGTCAAGGAAACGGCCAAAATACTGTATATGATCTATTTTGGCATAACCGTCTCGGAGCTCATCCTTCTGGTGATCGCGCGGATGCCCCTGTTCGACGCGCTCTGCATCGCGTTCGGCAGCGCGGGTACCGGAGGTTTCGGCGTCAAGAACAGCAGCTGCGCCGATTACTCCATGCTGCAGCAGGGGATCATAACGGTCTTCATCCTCATGTTCGGCGTCAACTTCAACGCTTACTTCTATATCCTTCGGAGGAAGGCGGGAGAAGTCCTGAAGATGAGTGAGGTCAAGGCCTATTTCGGTGTGGTCGCGTTCGCGGTGATCACGATCACTATCAACATCCGGGGGATGTTCCCCTCGGTGTTCCAGGCCTTCCACCACGCGGCCTTCCAGGTGGGATCCATCATCACGACGACGGGATTCGCGACGCAGGATTTTGACCAGTGGCCCCAGTATTCCAGGGCCCTCCTCGTCGGGATCATGTTCATCGGCGCGTGCGCAGGCAGTACGGGCGGCGGCATGAAGGTGTCCCGTGTGCTGATCATGTTCAAGACCGTCTACCGCGAGATCAGGAAGTACCTGCACCCGCGCGCGGTCACGAATGTCACGATGGACGGCAAGACACTGGACCGGAGCACGCTGCACAGCGTCAGCGTCTATCTCTCCACCTACATGTTCATCTTCGTCTTCTCGATGATGGCGATCACGATGGTCGAGAGCCTGGATCTGGAGACGGTGTTCACTTCCGTAGCTTGTACTTTCAACAACATCGGACCCGGCCTTTCCAAGGTCGGCCCGACCTGCAACTTCAACATGATGAAGCCGTTCACCAAATACATCCTGATGTTCGATATGCTGGCGGGACGTCTTGAGCTGTATCCGATGCTGATGCTGTTCACTCCTTCCGTGTGGAAGAAGGGATTCTGATGTGACAGGGGGACAGCCCCCTGTTACATGCCTTCGGCACAGATTCATCGCGGACTGACGTCCATGGCATCTTTTTTAAAATTTTTTTGAAAAAAGACTTGCATATTTGGAAACGGCACACTATAATACTGCTTTGTAACCGGCCTTTAGCCGTTTACATACAAATAGGGCTATAGCCAAACGGTAAGGCAGCGGACTCTGACTCCGTCATTGTGAAGGTTCGAATCCTTCTAGCCCTGCGCACGACATGAGACGTTCACAGAAGATCTGTGAACGTCTTTTTTTGCGCGAAGCAATGAGCCATGCGTGGACGGGATGGCAAGCGGACATTGAGAGCTCGCTCTCAAATGGCCGATTGACAGACCGGGCACATACGGCGAACGCCGCGACATCTAGCAGGAGCGGAGCGAATGCGAGATGTCGGCATGGGTCATTGCTGAACAGAGCCATGCGTGGACGGGATGGCTCAAAACCTATACATAATTCACAAATATACCCCCCGCATTTTATTGACAAATACCAAATATCAAGAAACAATAAATTTTTAGTGACAAAATGTTAATAAAATGTTAAAATTCATGCATAAAGATATTACATCTTGTTTCATTGGAGTTAATGAGTACCGTTATCATGGAGATCGGAGGGGACCATGAAAAAGCACACAGTCGTCGCATTCGTATCAGCGCTCGCAATTGCGGCAGGGACGATCGCAGCCGGCAGCCTCTCAGGCGCCGCCGGCATCAATACCTCTGACGCCGGAACTTCCGGCACTGCTGACACCATCTCCTACGACGACGCGATCGCGGAGCTGTATGCGCGCAGCACATCCATTTCTGATCAGGAAATCCTTGAAATTGCCCGTAAAATGAAACCGGACGGCACAGCCGCGGCCAGAGCGCTCGGCGAAGATGAGGCCGATGCAATACTTGAGACGCTCTCCCTGTATGAGAGCGAGAAAGCTTCTTATCTGCTTGGCAGCGACGCTGCGGGAGCGGAGGAGGCTGTTTCCCGTGAGTGGGAAAAGCAGTACGCGTACACACAGCTGGGAATGGGCGGAGGACAGTCGCTGACAAGCCTCATCCCCGGCTATACGATCACTTCCTGCCGGGAAGAGGACGGAAAGGTCCTCGTGGACGTCGACGAGTGGATGACCGAAGGCTATACGGAAGGTCAGGACCGGGATACGGTCAATGTCTCCGCGTACCGTTATTACTTCACCGCTGTTCTGGCAAAAGACAGCGACGGCGCCTGGAATGTGGCGTCCGTAACAAATACGGACAGGAACTATACATGGCTGGAAGATATTGAGGAGCAGGAGAAGCAGTACGGGGGCGGGACCGGAGAACTCTTCGCGACAGCTGAAGAGACAAAGACCGCGGCGGCAGCTGCTGAGGACGCGGCTCAGGCCCTGGCGGCCGCGCAGGCAGGCGACATCATGACCTCCACCCTCAAGACATACGGCGACGGCAAATACACCTATTCGCCCGACAAGGCGGTGGCTTACGCGGACAAATGGGCGACTTCCAGAAACCCCCAGTACAAACAGTATCCCGGCGTGGACTGCTGCAACTTCGTCTCCCAGTGCCTGTACGCGGGCGGCATGCCCAAGAACAGCACCTGGTACCCCGCTTCCTATGACTGGATCAACTGCAGCGGCGCGATCTCGAACTTCAAGAAATACGGTAAGTTCATGAGCGCCAACGATTCCAACGTCCTGAGGGGCAACCCGGTCTACTACGACTGGAACAGCAACGGCGTCTACGACCACACCGCGATCTGCGTCGGCAGGAACAGCGCGGGCACTCCGATCATCGACGCTCACACCGGCGACCACTATCACGCCACATGGCGCCTCGGGAACAACGGCAAAAGAGCGACTATCCAGCTGCGTAACGGCGGCAACACTTCCGGCAGCACCTCATCGGCGACCGGCGGCAAGTGGGTCAAGAAGAACGGCAAGTGGTACTACTACAAGAACGGCAAGGCGGTCAGGGGCTGGCTCACCTACAAGAACCAGACTTATTTCCTGAGTAAGAGCGGCATCATGGTCACCGGCTGGTACAAAATAGGGAATGCCTGGTACTACTTCGCAAAGAGCGGCGAAATGAGGACCGGATGGCTGAACCTAGGCTCCAGAAAATTCTATCTGTCCGACAGGGGCAGGATGAAGACCGGCTGGGTGTGCAGCAACGGCAAGTGGTACTACATGTGCTCCGAGGGCTACGCGGTCACCGGCTGGAAGACGATCAAAGGCGAGACTTATTACTTCAACGGGCAGTGCGTGATGCAGACCGGGCTCACGAAGATCGACGGGATGAATTACTATTTTGACTCACAGGGACATAAGACGCTCGGATGGGTCACGGTCCGCGGAAAGAAATATTTCTTCAGCCCTTCCGCAGGCGGCAGGGCGGCGACCGGCTACTGGGATATCAACAACAGATACTACTACTTCAACTCCGAGGGAGTTCTGCAGGATTGACCTGACGCGATCACAGCCCGGGCCTGCGGTCGGCAGTTCAGTAGAGAGAGTGGACAATGTATACATTTGACGGAAGGATCAGGTACAGCGAGGTCGACAGGACCCGCAGGCTGACCGTGGAAAAAACGATCGATTATTTTCAGGACTGCTCCACGTTCCAATCGGAGGACCTGGGCGTCGGATTCGACTATATGGAGCGGATGCACAGCGCCTGGGTGATCAATTACTGGCAGATCCAGTTCCTGCGCCGGCCCGCACTGGGCGAGAATGTCAGGATCGGGACGATGCCGTACGAATTCAAGGGCATCCTGGGACTGAGGAATTTCTGGATGGAAACGGCGGAAGGCGAGAAGCTCGCTGTTGCCAATTCGGTCTGGTCGCTGCTGGACATGGAGAAGATGTATCCGATCCGGGTGCCGCAGGAGCTCCTTACGAAGTACGTGGTCTCTCCCAGGCTGGAGATGAAATACAGTCCGCGGAAGATCGCGGTGCCGAAGTCCGGAGGCGAGCCGATGGAGGAGATCACGGTCAGGCTCCATCATCTCGACACGAACCGGCACATGAACAACGCGCAGTACGTGCACTTCGCGGCGATGTACCTGCCGGCGGACGCGGAAGTCGGGGAGCTTCGCGTCGAGTACAGGCGGCAGGCGATGCTGGGAGAACACATTCTGCCGGTGCTTTACCGCACGGCGGACGATATTCTGCTCGTCTCGATGAACGGAGAGGACGGGAGACCGTACGCGGTAGTGGAAATGAGGCTTGTATGAACCGGTCGTCCGGGACAATAACTGAGCCGGAGGGGATCTGCCCGACCGGCGCATGAGTCACAGGAAATGGGGAAAATGCTATGAAACTTGGACAGCTGCAAACTCTGAAAGTGGAAAAAACAGTGCCGTTCGGCGTATATCTGGTCGGAGACGATCCGCAGGACGGGAGAGTCCTTCTTCCGCGCTCCCAGGTGCCCGAGGGGACTTCGGAGGGAGATGAACTGGAAGTCTTCCTCTACAAGGATTCCGAAGACAGGATGATCGCGACCCGCAAGAAGCCCAAGCTCATGCTGCACCAGGTGGGGTACCTGACGGTCCTGCAGGTGGGCAGGATCGGCGCTTTCCTGGACTGGGGCCTCGACAAAGACCTCCTGCTGCCCTTCCACGAGCAGCCCAGGGAGAGGGTCAAGGAAGGCCAGGAAGTCCTGGTGGCCGTCTATCTGGACAAGAGTGAGCGCCTGTGCGCCACTATGAACGTCTATCCGTATCTGAGCAAGGAGAGCCCTTACCGCACAGGCGACCAGGTGACCGGCGTCATCTACGAGACGAGCCGCAACTTCGGCGCTTTCGTAGCCGTGGACAGCATGTATTCGGCGCTGATCCCCAAGCGGGAACTGGTCCGCGACCTTCGTGTCGGCGACGTGATCTCCGCGCGCGTGACAGCCGTCAAGCCTGACGGAAAGCTCGACCTGAGCATCCGGGAGAAGGCGCCGCTCCAAATGGACCGCGACATGGACCGGATCCTCAACCGCATGCGCGCCAATGACGGGCGCCTCCCCTTCAACGACAGGGTCGCCCCCGAGATCATCCGCACCGAGATGCAGATGAGCAAGAACGAGTTCAAGCGCGCGGTCGGCCACCTGCTCAAGCTCGGCAAAATAGAGATCGGCGCGAGCGACATCAAGATCAAATAGTGAACCTCATAAAACAAGATGGTCCAAGGCGGGATATGCCCGGCGGAGATCCGCGTTCAGAACGCGCCCCGTCAGGTGAATATCCCGCCTTATCTCCTTTTATTTAGGAAAAATACACAAATTGTTCAAGCTTTTTTATGGATTTTTGTAGCTTTATAGTCTAGAATAAAATAGATGGGATATTCGTCAAGGCCGAAAGAGCAGACTTGGACCGGGTATCAAAAGACTCAGATTAATGATCGGATTGATAAGAAAGCGTGAGGGGGACATGGTTTCAAATCAGGTATTACAGAATACGATAGAGGGTATTAAGGAGATCTCACATCTGGAACTCGGCATTATGGATGCGGACGGAAGGGAAGTCGCGGTCACGGCGCCGGTGTTTTCCGATATAGCCGGGGCGATTCCGGATTTTGCCGTATCACCTGCGGACTCGCAGTCAGCGGGACCTTACCAGTTCTTTAAGGTGATGGACGAGCAGCAGCTCGAATACATTCTTGTGGTCTACGGTGAAACGGACAGCTCGCTCCTCATCGGCAGGATGGCCACATTCCAGCTCAAGGGGCTGATGAGCGCTTTTAAGGAGCGCTATGACAAGGACAGCTTCATGAAGAACCTGATCCTTGACAACCTTCTTCTCGTGGATATCTACAGCAGGGCCAAGAAACTGCGCATTCCCGTCGATGCGCAGAGAGTCGTCATGATCGTTGAGACGGGCGCGGAGCGCGACAGGAGCGTGCTCGAGATCGTCCAGGAGTTCATCGGGACAACGACGATGGATTTTGTCACCGCGGTCGACGAGAACAATGTCGTGGTGGTCAAGGACCTGACGGACGGAAGCAGGAACAGAGATATCGAGAAGACGGCCAACGCGATCGACGCGCATCTGCGCAAGATGGGGATTGCCGGCGTGCGCGTAGCGTACGGCACGGTCGTCAGTGAGATCAAGGAAGTGAGCCGCTCCTATAAGGAAGCCAAGATGGCGCTTGACGTCAGCAGGATCTTCTTTGAAGACAGGACCGTCATCGCTTACAACGAGCTGGGGATCGGAAGGCTCATCTATCAGCTGCCCATCCCGCTCTGCAAGATGTTCATCAGGGAGATCTTCAAGGGCAAGAACCCTGAGGAGTTCGACCAGGAGACGCTCGCGACGATCAATAAGTTCTTCGAGAACAGCCTCAACGTCTCCGAGACGTCCAGACAGCTGTTCATCCACAGGAATACGCTGGTCTACCGCCTGGACAAGCTGC
>CAMOXN010000041.1 GCA_946629175.1 uncultured Lachnospiraceae bacterium
CCCCGTTCAAAGTTCATAAAGCGCGGAGTATTTCTCTTCCAGATAATCCAGGAAATCATTCGGCGTGAACGCCCTGCCCGTGATCTCCTTGATCCACTGCTTTGGCGAGAGCTTATCGGCCTTCGCGAACACGTTGTTGATCATCCATGTGTTGATCGGCTCGAAGTTGCCCTCCCGGATCGCTTCATCCACCGCCACTTCCTGCTTCATGCGGTTAAAGTACATAGCGTTGTAGAAGTTCCCCACCGCGTAAGTCGGGAAGTAGCCGAACCCTGAAGTCCAGTGGATATCCTGCAGCGCTCCTTCCCTGTCGGAAGCCGGGACGACGCCCAGATACTGCTGATACTTCTGATTCCACTGCGCGGGAATGTCCTCTACGCTGATCTTTCCCTCGAACAGCGCCTTTTCGATCTCATACCGGATGATGATGTGGAAGGTATAGGTGAACTCGTCCGCCTCGGTGCGGATCGGCTCAGGATGCACAACATTGACTGCCTCGTAGAACTCCCTCTCAGAAACATCAGCCATTACCTCCGGATATACCTCGCAGACCTTGGGATAGAGGAAGTGAATGAAGCTCTCCGACCGGCCGATCCTGTTCTCGTAGAAGCGCGAGACGGACTCGTGCATTCCCATGGTCTTTCCGTCTGTGATGAAGTGGTCGTGGTTCTCCTGCGGCTGGTTCTGGTCGAACAGCGCGTGCCCGCCCTCATGGATCGTCGAGTATATCGCGGCCGGGAAGAAGGTCGGATAATAGTGCGTCGTAATTCGGGTATCGAACCTTCCCAGTCCTGCCGTGAACGGGTGCTCGGACGTCGTGAACGCGCCGCGGTTCCAGTTGTACCGCATCTGTGTGAGCAGCCATCTCACCATTTTCGCCTGCTGCTCATCCTGCACAGGCCGATACAGGAAGTCCGTGCGGATCTTCTTGGGGCTCTTCAGTATTTTCTCAAGAAGGGGGATCAGCCGCTCCTTGCAGGTACCGAACGCCTCATCCAGCATTTCCGAGGTCATGCCCCTCTCGTAGTCGTCAAGAAGCGAGTCATAGACCGTCAGTCCCGCAGCAGCCGCGCCGCGCAGCTCGACCATGCGTCGGTTCGTGTCCGCCACTTCCCGTACGGAAGGTGCGAAAATACTGTAATCCGAAGCTTCTCTTCCCTCGCTCCACTTCACGAACGCGCGGTTGAAGACCAGCGAGAAATCGTGCTGCAGCTCCGGCGTGATGTTACGGTTCTTCAAATATTCCCTGTGCAGCTGCTCCGCCATGATGCGGTCCAGTTCCGCGAGCTCGCCGCGGTGCTCGTACAGGTACTCCGCCGCCTCAATGAACGCGGGCTTCTTGATCAGCTTGTAGGCTTCATTGCTCATAAAAGCCATCACTTCGCCCTGCTCCTCCATCCCGTCGGAGGGGCAGATCGTCTCCTGGTCATACATCAGCACGTTGGCCGCGTGCTCATATTTATCAGCGACCGCCAATGTGTCCTTCACGAGTTTCAGTTTCTCTTCCAGCATTTTGCTCACTGCCATTTTGTCTTGTCTCCTCTTTCTTTATTGCCTGACTATTGCTGCCTTCCCTTATGCTGCCTGACTTTGCTGCCCTGCTTTTCCGTATTACCTTTTCCGCCTCTCGGCTCTGCTTTCCGGCCCTCGCCGTCCCGCTTCACCTGTCCAGCCTGATCTCCATCTCGTGCCACGGATTTCCGCCCCAGACGGAGCCCGAGATCCCCAGGTCCTTAAATCCCATCTTCTCATACATGCCGAGCTTCTCCTCGTGCGCCGTAAGCACCATCTTAAGGCGCCCCCTGACCTGCCCGCGGATCCCGTACAGCCGCACCAGTTCACGCGCAAGCCCCTGTCCGCGGTACTGCGGCAGAACATCGAGCCCCATAAGGAACTCCGTCTGCGCCGCGGGATCGTGCAGCGTGACGTCCGTAAAGAATTCGTCGCGGAACTCTTTTTCATCCGACGCGAGCCCATTCAGGAATCCTGCGATCTCCCCTGTACTGCGGTCAACGGCAATAAGGAACTGCTCCGGTATCCGCTCCACGCGCCTGTACATTTCCGCTTCGGGACACGCCTCATTGGGCGGAAAGCAGATCTTCTCGATCTCGTAGATCTGCGCTGCTTCGTCCGGACGCGGCTCCCGGAACCGGAAGTTCCCCAGCAGCGCTTCGTCCGCATACACGTTCATTAAGATCTCCGGATCCTCGTGCGTCAGGATCCCGGTGAACTGCGGCACCGAAAACCGGTCCATGAACAGAGAGCACTTGCACATGAAAATATAGAAGATGTTGTGTCCGCAGCCATACAGGGTCTCATAGTTCGCCTGCCCTTTGGCAATGACGAGATCCGCGAAGATGACCGACTCTCTGGCCTCACGGGACACAATACGCAGCACTGTCCCGTCCGTCGCCGTCCCGTTTCCGATACAGCGGCCGAGGGCCGTAAGCCCGACCTGCTCCGCGTCTTCCATCGTTGCGTCATTGGCCACCGGCCCGCCACGCAAGAGCACAGTGACCGCAAGCCCCGGGTTCAGCCGTTTCAGCCAGCGGAGCAGTATTTTGTCCATCACGATCTCGCCGCAGTTGTCGGTGATATAGGTGAGCGTCCCGGCAGACGATGTCTGCTCCCGCAGGTGTTCAAGGCAATCTTCATCCACCGCGATCTCCGGTGCCCTGTCGATGAGCTCCATGAGCCTCATCTCCTCCACATTTTCGAGCGCGGAAAAGTCGATGAAGTTCCCCATCATCGCATACTGCACAGCGCGCCTCAGCGGATCGTCGGACTCTCGGACGCGCCGTTCCAGCTCGTCCTCCATGCCCAGCATCAGGTCATTGAAGTGCCGCTTGATCTTCGTGTAATCCATCTCGCCTTCCCCGAACAGTTCCTTCCGCAGCTCCCGCACCCGGCAAAAGACCTCCGGACCCGTCGGCACAGCGCCGCTCTGATCTGTCAGGCTGATCACGGCGTCCTGGTAGCGCTTCACGACCTCTTCGGGCGTCCCTTCCGGGTACTGATTCAGGAATTTTCTTTGCATGCAGTCTCTGCATTCGCTGTTCATTTTGCTTCCCTCAGATCCTGATCTCGTCGCCGCTGTGCACGTAGCGCAGCTGACCGCCCATGATCTTCTTCATCGCTTCAAACGGCTCGGTCCCGGTGCAGTGCCCTGTGCAGAACACCGTATTGACCTTGCTCAGCTCTTTCGCTGTATCAGCGATCATGTCAAGGTCTTCCTCCGAATAACCGCTCTTCTTCATCATGTGGAAACCGCTGATCGCGACATCCGGCTCTCCTCCGAACAGTTCCCGGTATCGGTCCAGTACGTTGAGGATCCCGTGGTGCGCGCATCCTGAAAGCAGCACTTTTCTGCCTCCTTCGCTTACCACAAGGCACTGCTCGTGCCGGAAGTCGTCCTGCCTGAGTCCCTGCTTCGTCTTCACTCTCAGGTTCCGGTTCGCGGACGGGATCGGCCGCGCGTTCCCGATGCCGGAGAACAGGGATAACTCGTCGTCGATGCGGAAGATACCGGCGGCCGTCCCGTCGGGGACCTTCGTTTCCGCTTCCGCCACCTGCTCCTCAGCTTCCGCTGCAGGCTCTGCCGCCGCAATCCCTCCACCGACGATCACCACCTGGGGGAGTCTGCGGATCTCCTCCGCAAGTCCGATGTACCGCGGCGCGCCGTCCCGCAGAGAGTAATACGCCCCGAAAGCGGCCGCCGGGATATAGATCTTCGCGGCCGGATTTACCTCCGCGAACGGCAGGATGCCGCCTCCGTGATCATAGTGCCCGTGACTGAGAATGACAGTGTCCACTTCGGTCAGGTCGATTCCCAGCTTTTCAGCGTTCTTCAGTAAAAGATCAGACGCGCCGGTATCTGCGAGCAATTTGTGGTGTTCCGTTTCGATATAAAAGCTCAGGCCGTGCTCGGATCCGCAGCCTGAAGCTCCTTCAGTATTTTCTACGAGATTGATGATGCGCATTTAATCCTCCGATCCGAACATCCGCTCCAGCTCCCGGAGCACTCCGGACTCTTCAAAGCTGCCGGCGATGATGTCAGCTGCCGCTTTCACTTCATCCCGGGCGTTCTCGACCGTCCCGGTGATCCCCGCGTTCCTGAAGGCAGGCAGATCGTTCATGTTGTCGCCGAAGTAGAGGGTCTCCTCTTTTTTGACACCGAGGCAGTTCTGGAGATATTCTAATGCCTCTCCTTTTCCCGCTTCTTTGGGGCAGCAGTCGACCCATGTCAGGCCGGACGCTCCCAGCTGCAGCTCATCCTTCCAGTGTGAGTGAAGGAGTTCCTGAAGTCCCCGGTCGCCCTGCGTGTGATAAGCGGAGATCTTGAGGACCTTCTCCGGCGGGATCAGCGTCAGATCCGGCACGTTCTCGACCTTGTACTTATATCCGTCATGGATGAAACGGTAGATGACACTGTCCTCGCCGCTCTCCACCCATGTCTTCTCCGTTCCGCAGACCATCATATCGGCATCCCTGATCTTCCGGATGTCCCTGACCAAAGGCACATACGCTTCGTCAGGGATCCCGCATGTGTGCAGGATCCGGTCGTCTTTGCAGATCATCGTCCCGTTCTCGGCAATGAAATATACATGCTCCGCGACAGGGTCGAACAGCTGCCGGATGCTGTGATACTGCCTTCCGCTGCACACACAGAAAATGATCCCCCTGCGGGCCAGCCGGCGGATCATGTCGTAGTATCCGGGATCCAGGTCGTGTCCTCCGTCTCCGAGGAGCGTCCCGTCGACGTCGGTAGCGATGAGCCTGATCCTGCTGATGATGTTCTTGCTGATGGAATTCTTATGGCTGCTGATCATTGTAGTCTCCTTACTTACACTATAATATCACAGCATCAGGATTGCCGCCACATGGGCCGGGTTCTCCGGCATATGCGGACGGCTCCTGCCCTCCGCTAAAATTCCCCGTGGCATTTTTCTTACTGCTGCGTATATCATAAAGTGGACGACAAAAGCGGCGTCCGCGATATTTTGACAGTTAACGAACTGACAAATATCGATTTATATTATGAAAAAGCTATTTAACAGGAGGCTTAATAAAATGAAGAACACAAAAATGATCTTTGCAGCTGCTTTAACTGCATTTGCGCTGCTCATGGCCGGCTGCGGCAAGGCAGAGACGTCCGAAATGCATATGGATCTGTCAGATGAGAAGAGCGCCGTGATCACACTGGATAAGAGCTCGAAAGATGTCACTGCGACGTCCGGCACCTTCGTCGTTGATGACGGCGAACAGCTCTTGGTCGAGCCCGCACTTGAAGGAGACAGCAAAATACAGGTCTCTTTCATAGCTTCGCCTGATGAGGGCATTGACCAGGTTCCGGATATTGACGGCGCATCCGTAATGGATCTTGATGTGGATGGCACGGACACCTTCTATTGCTCCATTGATCCCGGCAGCTATATGTTAAAAGTCACTGTTCTGAATGAGTCTACAGGTACAGTCACGATCAGCGCCGAAGCGATGGAGACAGACGAATACATGCTTTTCGAAAAGGTCTCTTCCGCTGAAGAAGCCGCTAAAGGCGCCGGTCTTGACAAGTTCGTGCTTCCTATGGACGCAGAGACAGACCTCGGCAAAGTCGCCGATGTCAGGGACTGGATGAACTTCCGCTATCTGAGTGACTTCGCACAGGCGGATTTCCCGATGGCAGCAGCTGATCTCGTTGTCCGCAAGGGCCCTTCCTCCATCGATAACGGCGACGTTTCCGGTGATTACATGGAGTACGCTTACGAGTGGACGCAGGATGTGAACGGGACCGAAGCTAAGTGCTGGGGCAACAAGGAAGGCGCTGCCATGAAGACGATCTGGACGAAAGGCGACTACTGCTATTCCATCACAGCCCGTGGCGCAGGCGGAGAAGATGATTTCGGCCTGAGCGCCAATGACGTGGCTGTCTGGGTCAACGGAGTTGAGTAATAATTGGACTGTGTAATACCATTATAATAGCAAGAGCCGGTTCCCCGAATGGAGGGAACCGGCTTTTTTAAGTTTTCCGCACTTCTTTATTCGAACTGCTGATCGGGATGCGGCTGTCCGAGGCGCCGACTATTCGGGGGCTGGCTTTTAGGTATGCCGGTCGTTCGGCATGGGGTTTGGGCACAGGAGCAATTTTTACAGAAATGTTCTCCCCAGATTTCAGGCGTTTGGGCACAGGAGAGGCAATTTGAATTCTGGATACAATAGATTCAGGGGCATGACTTGAGGATTGGGCACAGGTAGCCTGTTTTAGAGAAATGTTCCCCACTCCTGTCGGAAGAAATTGGATCTTTTCTTGTGAAAATCGCCGCTGTGCCCAAAATGGAACAGGTCAAGGGGAACAATTTCTTAAAAAGCCAACTCTGTGCCCAAAATCAATGGATTTTTTGAAAATCCATTGTATCTGATTTGTGAACTGGAGCTTTTGTGCCCAAACGGGGCATCCCGGGGAATGGCAATTGAAAAGGAGCGAGCGAGTTACCTCGTTCGCCCCATAATTCCACAAATCAAAGGATCCTTCACATCCCCGTTTTATGTTCTAAGTCACCCTTCGAACGGCACCACATGCGTCACCGCATCCTCCGGCTTGATCCTGCACTCGCCGTTGTCGAGGTCGATCAGCACATACTTGTCGTTGCCCATGCCCAGTTCCTTCATGTAGCTGAGCTGGCGGTGTCCGTGCCTTGTCTCCATCCTCTCCACCAGGTCATGGTGGTCTTCTTCCTTGAGCGCATACACCAGATCCACGCTGGCCGTATCAGCCGCCAGGATATCCAGCGACGCCACGATCCCGATGTTGGGTGTCACGACCGGCGCTGCCGCGACGCCTTCGCAGTCGCAGGAGACGGACATGTTGCGCAGCACGTTGATGTACGCGATACTTCCGGCAAAATAGTCAATCGTCGCCTTCGTCGACTCCGCCATGCGCTCCATCAGCTCTTCCATGGCGATCCCCCACTGGTTCCCGCTGTCGGCCTGGTGGATCCACTTCTTGCCTTCCTTGCCGTCCGCGCAGCCGATGCCGATGTTCTTGTTGGAGCCGCCGAAGCCGCCCATGACGTGGCCCTTGAAGTGGGTCAGCGCCAGGAAGGAGTCGTAGTCCGGAAGGGACTTTCCGACGGACATCTCCGTGAACCACTTGCCGCCCTTGACGGGAAGCGTGGTCGTTCCGAACTCATCGGTGATGTCGACCGGTGCGAACGTCCAGCCGTTCACTTCCAGTGTCTTCCTGTGTTTCTCCGTCGTGTCGCGGTCTCCCACATAAAAGGTGTTGGTCTCAATGATCGCGGCGCTGTCAAAATCGCCCAGCTCTTTCTCGAAGAGATTCTTCACCCAGGGCCTGGGAATGATGTTCGGCCCGTTCTGTTCTCCGGTGTGGAGCTTCACCGCGACTTTGCCGTGGAGCACGCCGCTCACCTTCTTATAGATCTTCTCCAGGCCTTCCGCTGACAGGTCCCTTGTGAAATAAACAATAGATTCGCATCCTTTCCGGTTCTCGTACGGCACATAAAACTCGCCGCCTTTTCCCGCAGTCATTCTGGCTGCCATAGCTTACCTCCCGTGTAAACATTTTTGAATCTGATCCGGACTTCTCCCGGATCCGCTGCCATTGAGCCATCGGGACAATTCCTCCGGATCCGCTGCCTTCATGTCAGCTGAGCTGTCCCTCTGACCCAGTTACTCTTTTGTGCCGAAAGGCTGTCCTTCCGGTCCCTCTCCGGTTCACTTATATACGATCACCGCCACAAGCTCGACGACCCCGTCGGTCCTGTTCGCAATGCCGTGACCTGTTCCTGCCGGGCAGATCGTCACATCACCTGCTGACACGGTGCGCATCTCACCGTTGTCATTGTACTCCGCGGTCCCTGTCAAAATATAGAACAGCTCCGCGTCCTTCTCATGCACATGATAGCCGATGCTGCATCCGGGATTTAACGTGATCTTTGCAAAGAGCCTGCCCTTGTCCTCAAGCTCTGCAGGGCCTGTGATGAAGTGGGTGAGCTGAACGGTCCCGTCGCCGTCACGCATGTGCTCTTTATACTCGATCCTGAATTCATCTGCTTTTCTGATCATAACTTCCTCCTTGACTGGCTCTTTATCTGTTCCTTGTCTGCCGTCTTGTATTACTTCCTTGCGTTAAGCAGTGCCTGCAGGAGCGCGACGCCGTTGATCGAGTCGTTCTGCTCCGGCTCCGGTGCCGCTGTGCTGGGTGATGATCCTAACAGCGCGCTGAAAATTCCGGGTGTCGGTCCGATCGGGATCGTCGGTGCTGCTGACTGCTGGGAGACCGTCGCGCCGGAGGCTGCTTCGGAAACGCCGCTCATGAGCGCAGGCGCCATGATCGCGAGGATCTGGTTGACCTGATCCGCGGTAAGACCTGACTGCGCAGACAGCTGCTGTGTCACTTCTTTCTCTTTTTTGCCAAAGATATGGCCGATGATCTTGTGGCCGTCGTCTTCATCCGCGTCCTTGAGCTGGAGGCCCACATCATTTTTATTGTTGTGCTGCATGAGCGCGCCGAGGAGCGACTGCGCGCCATCACCTGAAGAAGCATTCTTGGTCATATACTTGATCAGGATCGGGATCGCGATCATCATCAGTTTCTTGATCTGCTTCTGGGAAAGGCCGGTCTTGCCGGATACCTGCCCGAGCGCTGCCTTCGATGTCATGACGGCTAACAGGATGCTAAGCAAATTCATAAGTTCCTCCCTTCTTGTGCACCCGGCTGTATTGCGCCGGAGTTACGTTGCGAATCAGTTCTTACTACTTATTTTAAACCATTTTCCGTGCTCTTCCAACACCTTTACGAACTGCTCCAGTCCTGCTCTGTCTTCCTCTGTGAACCTGCCCTTCAGCGGGCTGTCGATGTCAAGGACGCCGACGACTTCCCCGCCCTTGTTGCGGATCGGCACGACGATCTCCGCATTGGACGCGCTGTCACAGGCTATGTGTCCGGGAAAAGCATGCACGTCCGGCACCAGCTGCGTACGGTCTTCTTTCGCCGCGGTGCCGCACACGCCGCGTCCCCACGGAATGCGGATGCATGCCGTCTTGCCCTGGAAGGGGCCGAGCAGGAGCTCAGGCTCCGCATTATCCGTCTCCCTCCGAAGATAAAACCCCGCCCAGTTCACATCCGCCATCGCTTCCTTCAGCAGCGCGGAGGCATTCGAGAGAAGCGGCATCAGCGAAGGCTCTGTGGCCGCGAATTCACGGAGCTGCGCCGCGAGGAGATCATAGTCCGGGACCGGGCGCTCGGGCGCGCGCGTTACGGGCGCCGCTTTAAATCCCTGTGCCGCTCCGTTGCTGCTGCCTTCCCCGCATACCTTTCTGTAGTAATAATAAAACCAATCCAGGAACTCCTTCTCCACCTCATGAAATGGCCGGAACTCATAGTCCGGAATCACATGGAACCTCGGCTCCATTTCGCTCTGCTCGTTGTGGATCAGCTCCTTCAGGTCGTAGTAAAGCGCGCCGTCATCGATCTCCCTGACCACCTGCTCTTCCTCTTCCGTGAGCGGCGCCCCGAGAAAGCGGGTGTAGATCAGGCGGAGCAGCTTGTCCTCGAGTTCCCGGTAGCCGGGCAGCTCACTCTTGAACGGCCGCGGGACATCCGACAGATAGCACTCGCCGGCGTCGTGAAGAAGACACGCCAGCACGATCCTGTCCGGCAGTTCCCTGGCGGCCGCCTCCCTCGCGCAGATAATGGAGTGCTGTGCGACGGACCAGTATTTTGACACATGGCCGTTCCCCCTGCAGAGCAGTGAGAGCGCGTGCGCGATATCTTCGATGCAGATCCCCCCGGCGTCCGGCTGCGCCGGATAAAAACGGACCCCCGTATAGGTGCTTATATAGTCTGGCATTCACGCCACCTCCATTCGTTTTTTCTATCGCCATTATATCGTTTTTTGATGCTCGTAGTATACTTATTATATTTAGACGGCGCAGGCTGTCTTTTGACCCGATACTACGAAAAGGAGCAAGTTTATGTCGAAAAGCAAGATCTTTCTCATTGCTCAGTCCGCCTTATGCGTACTGATCGCGGTCCTGCTCTCCGCGTCCGCCCTCCGGATCTTCCTGGAAGGCAGCGCATGGCAGGCCGCAGGACATCCGTCCGACTGGATCTACACAAGGGAGAAGGCGGCGGGCGCCCTGGCACCCATCCTGCCCCTGATCCTCGCTTCGATCGTCATGACGATCATCGGCCTTGTTAAAGGCATCAGGGACGAGGATGCGGACAAGCCCGTCCGGGACGCAGAGATCTCCCGCGACCTTATCGCCGCCCGCGTCCCGCAGCCATCGCCCGAGATGGTCCGGGAGCAGGCTCTTCAGAAAAAACTGCGGATCGGCGGTTGGATCGGCTTTGCCGTCTGCATGGTCCCGATCTTCCTCTATGTGACGAACGCGGATCATTTCGCGCAGACGGATGCCGCGGGCCTCGATCAGAATATCGTCGCCCTGATCGCCTTCATTGTCCCATGGACCATCGCGGGGCTGGCCTGTCCGGTCATCACCACCGTCCTGCAGGAGAAGAGCATGCTGCGTGAAACGGACGCCGCGAATGCTGCCATCAAAGCGGAGAAGGCCGCGCCTGCGCAGGGCGATGCCAAGGCCCCTGCACAGGTGCAAGCGCAGAACGCTGATGTAGCTGCCGCGCAAGTGCAGGCTGCTGCAGCGCAGAACGCAGCCAAGGCTCCCGCACCGCTCAACAGCATATCCCCGGAGACCGCCCGCAGGCGGATCCTTCTGCGGCGCGTCCTCATGGCGGCTGCAGTCCTGTTCATTGTACTGGGCATTTTCAACGGAAGTATGAAGGATGTCCTCATCAAAGCGATCAAAATCTGTACGGAGTGTGTAGGCCTTGGATAATACAAAGACATGGTGGGAGGTCCACCGCCCTTCCAAAAGGAAGCTCATACAATTATACAGCGCTCTCCTCTACAACGCGCATCTGCGCGGCTTCATCGAGGGAGAGATCTACCAGGGAAAGACCAAGTCTGTCTGTGTCCCCGGATTTAACTGCTATTCATGTCCCGGCGCCGCCGGCGCGTGCCCCCTCGGCTCGATCCAGAACGCGCTCGCCTGCTCCGGCCACCGCGCCGGCTGGTATGTTCTGGGCATCATCATGATCTTCGGCCTGTCGCTGGGCAGGACGATCTGCGGCTGGCTGTGCCCCCTCGGACTGATCCAGGAGCTGCTGCACAAGATCCCGACGCCCAAGATCCCTAAGAGCCGCGTCACCCGCGCGCTCTCCTATCTCAAGTACGTGATCCTTGCAGTATTCGTCGTCGCGATCCCCATGTGGTACGGGATCAGGCACGACATGGCGATCCCCGGGTTCTGCAAATACATATGCCCGGCCGGCACCTTTGAAGGCGCCATCGCCCTTCTCTCCAATCCTAAGAACAGCAGCTACTTCGCTATGCTCGGCATCCTGTTCACGCGCAAATTCGTGATCATGCTCGTCATCGCGACTGCCTGCATCTTCTGCTACCGGTCCTTCTGCCGCTTCATCTGCCCTCTCGGCGCGATCTACGGCATGTTCAACCGCCTGGCCCTGATCAGCGTCAAAGTCGACGAGAGCCGCTGCATCGGATGCGGCGCCTGCGTGCGCAGCTGCCAGATGGATGTCCGCCACACGGGCGACCACGAGTGCATCAACTGCGCCAAGTGCATGAGCGTCTGCAACAAGAACGCTCTGTCCCTCAAGTGCGGGAACTATACGATCATCGCTCCGGACGGCGGCTGTGCCGACGACAAACCGGATTCCGCAGAAAAGCGGGCAAAATACAGCAGTTTCGCGTGGGGAGTTGCTGTCGCCGTTCTCTGTTTTGCCCTGTTGTGGTTCAATGTGCTGGATCCTTCCTTCAAGAAATCTTCGGGCGCGGGCGCCGGTCAGCAGACTTCCGGACAGAATGCCGGTCAGCAGGCGGGCCAGGCTTCCGGACAGGATGCGGGGGCCGTCCAGAATGCGGATGAAGGGCAGCAAGCTGCGCAGGTCTCCGGGCAGGATGCGGGGACAGGAACAGCACAGGCGGACGGACAACAAGCTGCGCAGGTCTCCGGGCAGGCTGACGGCACGGGCACAGCGCAGGCTGACGGACAGGATGCATCTGGCGGCCAGCAGACTGCTGCCGGAACAGAGGCTGCGCAGGCGGACGGACAGAATGCATCCGGCAGTCAGCAGGCGGCTGCCGGCACCGCGGATCTCTATATGAGTACCGCCCCGATCGGCACCGGGATCGGCGATCAGCTGGCCGATTTCACTGCGGAACTGATCGGCGGCTCCACCTTCCACCTGGCGGACTACCGTGGCAAAGTCGTCATCCTCAACATGTGGGCCACCTACTGCGGCCCCTGTGTCCAGGAACTGCCGGTCTTCCAGAGTTTTGTCGAAGAACATGCCGATGATGTGGCCATCCTCATCATCCATGCTTCCGATCCTACCGAAGACGTAGCCGCTTTCGTGCAGAAGAAAGAGATCAAGCTGCCCTGCGCGATCGACTCGCTCGACGATTATCTCTATACTCTGGCCGGCGCTGACCCGTTCGTCCTGCCCCACACGGTGGTCCTCAACAGGAAGGGCGAGGTCGTTTACAACCAGGCGCGCTCCATAACCGCGCCGCTGCTGGATGAGCTGTACGAAAAGGCAAAATAATCCTGTGACCGCAGTGCTATCCCGCCTCTTTTGAAGCAGTCGGGCACACCAATCAGCATTTTTTCTGAAAAGGCCTACAACCATTTGTAGGTCTTTTTTATTTATATCTTTGACCATGCCCAACCGGACTCAGATGCTTCGAATTTACTGTGAACCCTCGGGTGCGCGGTCTCATTTATCGAGGTGCCGGTCGCCCGGCATGGCGGTTTACTGTGAAGCCTCGGGTGCGTGGTCTCATTTTTGGTAGTGAAGTGCTGGTCGCCCGGCATGGCGGTTTGGGCACAGACAGACTTTTTTTCAAAATGT
>CAMOXN010000042.1 GCA_946629175.1 uncultured Lachnospiraceae bacterium
AAGGCATTGGGATCATCGACAGGTGCTGCGCTTGCCGCAGATCCCTGTTTTTCTGACGCAGGCGTCTGAATTCCTGCCGCGAGTCCCAGTTCTTATCACAGCCATCGGAACATCTCTTTTGTCCGGGATTCACAGATACAAATTTGATCTTTTTTAATCTCCTGCTTCAAGCATTAAAAGAAATATCATGGAGTTCATCGGTTTAATGTGATAAACTTTTTGGCGTTTAATGTGATAAACGAAATATTATTTGCTCTTTTTTAATCACAGGAATTCTTAACATCCAGAAAGGAACGATCACCATGCTCAAGAAAAGAAAAATCGCCATCATCGGCCTCGGACATGTCGGAACGCACTGCGCATATGCGCTGGCGCTGAGCGGACTCGTGGACGAACTCGTCTTTGTGGACAATAAGGAAGCCAAACTGCGAAGCGAAGTGCAGGATATCCGCGACGCCATCGCGAACTGCCCTCACACGGTCGCAGTCAATTCCGCAGGATACGGCGACCTCGCTGATGTAGACATCATCGTGAACGCCATCGGCAAGATCGAGCTCCTCGCGACGCCCAACCACGACCGGCTGGACGAGATGAACTTCACGATCCCCCAGGTGACCGACTATGTCCCGAAGGTGATCGCGGGCGGTTTTAACGGCATTTGGATCAACATCACCAATCCCTGCGACGTGGTGACCGGCCAGATCGGCAGGCTCTCCGGGCTTCCCAGGAATCACGTTTTCGGCACCGGCACCGGCCTCGACACGGCCCGTCTCAAGAACATCCTCTACCTGCAGACAGGCGTCGCGCACAATTCGATCTCAGGCTGCATGATGGGAGAGCACGGCAATTCGATCATGATCCCCTGGTCGCAGATCTCTTTTGGCGGACAGCCCTTAAAGGACCTGGCCAAAAAAGACAGCAGGTTCGTTTTTGACAACGACGCGGTCAAAAAACAGGCAGTCGCCAATGCATGGGTGACCGTCGACGGAAAGGGCTGCACCGAGTACGGCATCTGCACCGCGCTGTGCCGCCTTGTCGCTGCGATCGTGCACGACGAGAAGGCGATCATTCCCGTCAGCACGCTGCTGGACGGCGAGTACGGCGAGCACGGCGTCTATGTCGGCGTTCCGGCGGTCATCGGCGCGGACGGCGTCGAGGAGATCATCGAGTATGACCTGCCCGAGGACGAGATGGCGGCTTTCAAGGCATGCTGCGCGGATGTGCGCGAGAACATGAAGCTCAATCCGCTGATCCTGCAGGATTGATCCGGCGCTGATGAACATGCAGTATTGCGCATGACCGCGATGCGGCGAGATTACGCAGAGCAGATTGCGCATGATCGCGCTGCGGCGGTATTTTGCAGCACAGTGATCATTTCGCGTAATACTGCGCCGACACAGAAGGGGAAACAAAAAATGCTCAGTTTTATTCTTGCGATCAGCCCGATCGTCCTTGTGCTCATCGGGATCATGGTCTTTCGGATGTCAGCTTACAAAGTTGCGCCGCTGGCGCTTTTGTGGGGATTCTTCCTGGCATTGACGTATTTTAATATTCAGGGGCTCGGCCTCAAGGAGAACATAGTGGTGCTCGACGCGTCTCTCTGGAAGGGACTCAAGGAAGGCTTCAAGATCGTCGTCATGGTCTTCGGCGCCTTCACGATCCTGAACTCGCTCAAGGTCACCGGCGCGATCGAAGACGTCAAGGCGGCGATCACGCAGGTCTCCGGAGACGACCGCCGCGTGCAGCTGATCATCATCGGCATCTTCGTGCCGATCTTTCTTGAGGGAGCCGCCGGAGCAGGAGCTCCCGCAGCGCTTGTGGCACCGTTCCTGACGGCGCTGGGTTTTGACCCGATCACCGCGATCGCGATAGCACTATTGGGCGACTGCACATGCACTTCCTGGGGCGGCGCAGGACTTACAACTATCAGCGGAGGCGCGGCGCTCGTCAATGCCGGTGTCTCGACGACGGCGCTCAACTCGGCGATGGTCGGCAGGATCAACTCGCTGGGTCTTCTCATAGTTCCGGTCATGGCCGTGATCATCGCGTTCGGGCCGAAGGCGCTGAAGGGCATCATGCACTATCTGATCTACGCGGGCGCGACCGGCGCGTTCGTGATGTTCGCGCTTTCCAACTTTGTCGGACCCGAGATCACTTCGCTCGGGACCGGCGTGATCGCGATCATCCTGTCCATCATTTTCGTCAAGCTGGTGCCGATCAACACGCCTGACGAGTACAGATATGTGCACGAGGGAGCAGTCGAGAGAAAATACACAGCGTTCCAGGCTCTCTCACCCTATATTTACATGCTGGTGCTGATCCCGCTGATCCGCTACGGCGTGCCGGCGCTCTTCCCTGAGAACGGATTCGCGATGATGTGCCTGTTCGGCTATATCGTATGGGTCGACGCAGTCATTATCCTGTGTTCCTTCCTCGGCATGCTCACGCTCGGCATGAAATGGCCCGGCATGAAAAAAGTCATCAAGCAGACAGTCAAGTCGCTGATGCCTGTCATGATCACTATGGGAAGCCTTCTCTGCCTCTCCTATGTCATGCAGTCCGAGACGACCGGCATGATGTCGACGGCGGCCAAGACGATCGCCGGATTTGCGGGCGGCGCTTACCCGGCTGCGGCAGTCTTCATCGGCGCCTTCGGGTCCTTCATCACAGGAACGGGCCTCGGCTCCAACATCATGTTCGCAGGCATGCACCTCGAGGCGGCGCAGATGCTGGGCATCAATCCGATCACGGTCTTCGCGGGCCAGAATGCGGCGGGATCCCTCGGAAACCTCATCTGCCCCAACAACGTTGTCGCCGCCTGCGCGACGGTCAACCAGATCGGCAAGGAGGGAGACGTGCTGCGCATCACTTTCAAGCCTTTCTTCGTGATCCTTGTGGAGTACATGATCATCGCAATGCTGTATACGTATATGATCTTCCCGAATTTCGGGATGTAAAGGACAGACAGCCGGCCGCGGGATTCGCGGCCGGCTGTTTGGCTTTGTTTGGCTGTGGCTGGTTGTGGCGTTGTATGGTTGGAGCTTTGAGGCGGTTGGGCACAGCTGAGGGTTACGGAAAATTTGGAATCCATGACCATCTGCCTTTCCGGGTGCGGTTGGGCACGGAGGTGGCTTCAAGAAAAAATGGCATCCATTGAAATTCACAGGTTGGGTACGCCGGTCTATGTACGAAAAAATGACCTACTAAATTTTTGAAATTTTGTAGGTCATTTTCTTATAGATCATTTACAGTACCCAACAAGGTCGGCATGTCTTGAAATCCATGGATTCCAAATTTGTCAGATACAGATGATGTACCCAACCGACAAAAATTCATGGGTTCCATTTTAAAGAAAAGTGTTGTCAGTACCCAACTCTCCGAGAAGCCGGCTCAGTCCGCTATATCCTGCTTATTCTGCTGTTCCAGCTCAAACAGGAACATCTCATAGGCGTCGTCTTCGCCGTCGAGCAGCGGAGAATTCTCGCCGCCGCCGTTCGTGCTCCGTTTCATCGCCGCATAGGCATATTCACCGTATTCGATGATATCCATTTCATAGATCGGCAGGCCTGCCTCTGTGCTGATCCGGCAAAATTCAGCCAGCGCATCAGGATGCTCCCTTGTGGCGAGCAGGGCATTTCTGAGCGCGGGATCGGCGAGGGCTTTGGAGCGGAGTGATTCGAGAGCTTCTGAAGTGTTCATTGGTAAATCTCCTTGGGGTGATGATTCGCCTCAATTATAACATAGATTTGCTTGATGGCAAAATGCTCTTATAAGTATCATTATGTAAAATATAGTTGACATATCGCTATTAATGGTGTACTATGGCTATACAAGAAGAAATCAGAACACAGAATTCTGAAGGAGGCAGATATGTACAACGAAGCACGTATGATAGGAGTTGCAGTGGGAATTGCGGTAGGACTGCTGATCGTGGCCTTTGTGCTGCGCTTCATCAACAGGAATAAGGCAATGGCAACAGAATATGATGAGATGCAGAAGCAGATCCGCGGAGTCGGATACAGGTACGCATTCTTTACTGTCATGATTTTTGAGGCGTTTCTGTGCATACTGACGCTGGGAATGGAACTGCCCGCGGAGCCGTATGTGATCCATTTCGCCGCTATTTTTATCGGGGTGACAGTACAGGCGGCGTATTGCATCTGGAACGATGCTTATGTCGGGCTCAATACGAATCTCGGGAGATATATCGTCATCATGACGATCGTTTCCCTGTTCAATCTCGGGATCGCGTTCATGAGCTGGAAACAGGGCGAGCTCGTGATCGGCGGCAAGCTGCAGGCCCAATCGATCAATCTCATGTGCGGACTTATGTTCGCGGTACTCGGAGTCGTAGGCCTTATCAAAAAGATCGCGGACGGGAGGGATGAAGAGTGAAAAATCTGAAGTTGAAAGCGGCCAGAGCCGGCATGGACATGTCACAGGCGGACCTGGCGGAAGCGGTAGGGGTGTCCCGGCAGACGATCAGCGCGATCGAAAAGGGAGACTATAATCCGACCATAAATCTGTGTATTAAGATCTGCAAGGTGCTCGGGCGGACGCTGGATGAGCTCTTCTGGGTCGAGTGAAATGGCGGGTGCATACTCCCGCTGTCTAAAAACAAGAACAGCTCCATCTGATGGGAAGGCGGTTTCCCACCGGATGGAGCTATCGTTGTTTTGATGGGAATGAGGCCTTGAAAATGCACCCCCTAAAACTAAGATTCCTTCGCTTTAATGGGATTTCCACGTTATAATGAATTGACATCTCCATAAAGAGTGAACAGGAGGCAGGACAGTGACGAACAAAACAATTTATCTCGCCGGAGGATGCTTCTGGGGGACCCAGAAGTTCTTTGACCAGTTTCAGGGTGTCGTGTCGACAGAGGTCGGCTACGCGAACGGCCCGGAAGCAGCACCGACCTATCAGGATGTGTGCAACAACAGCGGCCACGCGGAGACAGTACGGATCGATTACGACGACAGCGTGCTCTCTTTGACAGAACTGCTGAATCACTATTTTCTGGTCATTGATCCGCTCTCCGTGAACAAGCAGGGCGGTGATGTGGGCATTCAGTACAGGACCGGCATTTACTATACGAGTGAAGAACAGCTGCCGGAGATCGAGGCGGTGTATCGGGAGCAGGAAGAAAAGGCGGGCGCGAAACTGGCTGTCGAGTTGGAACCGCTGCGCAATTTCTACAGCGCCGAGGAGTATCACCAGAAATATCTCGACAAGAATCCGGGCGGCTACTGTCATATCCCGGCTCGGTATTTTCACCTGCAGAGTAAGTAGATCCCGCTCTTGGCGAGTCCCGGTCCGAAGAGCGGTGAACACTAAAAGGTATCCGCTGTGGAGAGCAGAAAACAAGCGCCAAGCAGTACAACAGGAGCATGATCAATGAGCAAAGTATTCTTTATTTCGGATCTTCATTTCGGCCACAAATATGTGATCGCGTTCGACCGCAGGCCGTTCAGGGACGTGCAGGAGATGGAAGAGGAGATGATCCGCCGGTGGAACGCCAAGGTCTCGCCGGAGGACCATGTTTTTGTGGTGGGAGATATGTTCGGCAGCGTCACCTCGGCGCATGCCGGAGAGATCGTGCACACTCTGCACGGGAAGATCCACCTGATCCGCGGCAACCACGACCCGAAGGGCGAGCTGTTCGAGAGCCTTTTCGAGGAGGTCGTCCCGAGCAAAGCGATCCAGGTCCGCGTCAGGGGCGAGAAGCAGAAGGTGATCATGCGCCACCGCCTGCTGCCGATCTTCAAGGGGAACGATGAGGGCGTCGTGCAGCTCTTCGGGCACACGCACGGGTCTGCTATTTCCCGCATTGAAGACAAATACATACTTTTCATGAACTGGCTCGGCGTTCCGATGCATTCCATTAATGTCGGCGCCTGCCGCATGGACTACGAGCCCCGGACCCTGGAGGAGATCCTCGAGGAGGCCGGTCTGATCCTTGCGTCAAAATAGAGAAGACCGCGACGCGGTCTTACAGGGCTGTCCGCCAAAGAATAACAGGGGAAAAGAGCTGCCAATACCGGCGCGGGAATAAAGAGCCGCCGGGCCGGGCAGCTCTTTATTCCCTTATCACATACTCGAACAGGTCCAGCTTTTCCACACCCATTTTCCTGAGCGCCTCGGCGCTTTTTTTCTGATCTTCCTCGGTGTTGTATCCGGGAATCAGCGGCACCCGCACGATCACGCGCTCCGGCCCGGTCCGCTCCAGCAGAAAATGCAGGTTCTCCTCCATCACGGAGACGTCTTCACCGGTGTACTTCCTGTAAATCTCCCCATTCATGTCTTTGCAGTCCACGACGAACAGATCCACCGCGTCCGTTGCCTCGGCAAGATAACTGCGGGGGACAAAAAGACTGGTCTCCGCCGTGATCTTCCACTCCGGCGGGCAGATCTCCCGGAATTCACGGATGAAATCGGCGTGAAGCAGCGCTTCACCCCCGCCGAATGTGATCCCTCCGCCCGTGGCGCAGAAGTACAGGTGATCAGCCCTGACGCGGTCGAGAAGTTCTTCCGGCGTCACGTCTTCTGCCGGTGCCCCGCGAAGAAGCTTCTTGTTGATGCACCACGCGCAGCGCAGCGGGCAGCCTGCCCCTGCAGCCAAAGTAGTGACTCCTTCACCGTCTGTTCCCATGCGGTGGCGCGCTATTCCGAGAAGAGGAAATGTGGAAGTGCTCATAAGGATTTCTCCTTTCATTTTCATGGATCCGCCGCCCTCATGGACGGATGATCCTTCAGCTCGAATGAAATTATATTGCTTTCGGACGGAACCACCGCCTTCACAGGCGGATCCGCCGCCTTCACGGGCGGGTCATTCTGTTACCTGGCGTCGGTCTCCCCGATATAGGCGACGTCCCCGGACAGTTCGAACTCTTCGATGTCATCGGGAGGCGCGACCTTTCCGGTCGTCTCGAAGATCTCGTTTTCGCCATCGCTGGCGGTCTCGCTGCCGCCGGCTGTATTGTTGCCGCCGGTTGTATTCCCGCCGCCAATGCTCTCACCGCTGCCGGCTGTATTGTTGCCGCCTACGGTCTCGTTTCCTTCATCGATCGGCTCGCTCATGCCTCCGACGATATCGACCGCACCGCTCAGATCAGTCTCTATAGGTTCCTCTTTAGGCGCAAAAGGCGACGAGCACCCTGCGGCGCTGAAAGTCATCCCCGCGCAGAGCGCCGCGATCGCGATCCGCTTGCCGGCGGCTGCACGCGCCGCAAGCTGCTTCTCAAGATAACGCAGCTCGCTCTCACACTTCGGACAGGTCCCTTGGCATTCTCCCCGGAACCTGCATTCATGTGTCACGTAAGGAATATCATTTTCGTCGGCTATCTTTTGGCGGATCTCCTTGAGGACCCTGCATTTCTTCTTTCCCAACATAGCTTTACCCCTTTTTCTGAGAATATAACCCTTTATACTATGGACGCAAAAATCGGGAATCTCTTACATGCGCAATGACATAGGAAATGTTTCTGTTATAATGAAAAGGCAACCCGACACCTTTTTAGTAATTTGAGAGAGGAGATTCTTCATGAAGATCGGCTGTACCAAAGAGATCAAGAACAACGAGTTCCGCGTAGGCATCACGCCTGACAACGCCCGCGCCTACATTGCCGCGGGTCACGAAGTATATATAGAAAAGGGGGCCGGCAACGGCTCCGGATTCAGCGACGACGAGTATACGGCCGCAGGCGCCGTGATCATCGACGATCCCGCGAAAGTATGGGAAGTGTCCGAGATGATGGTCAAGGTCAAGGAGCCTCTGGAATCGGAATATCCCCTGTTCCACGAAGGCCTGATCCTGTACACCTACCTTCACCTCGCGGCGGACAAGGAGCAGACGGACGCGCTCCTCGCCGGCAAAGTACAGGGCGTCGCCTATGAGACGCTGCAGGAGAAGGACAACTCGCTGCCGCTGCTCGTGCCGATGAGCCAGATCGCGGGCCGGCTCTCCATTCAGGAAGGCGCCAAGTACCTTGAGAAAAAGTTCGGCGGACGGGGCATCCTTCTTGCCGGCGTCCCCGGAACGCCCAAGGCGAACGTCGTCATCCTCGGCGGCGGCACTGTCGGCGCGAACGCCTGCCGCATCGCTGTCGGAATGGGCGCGAACGTCACGATCATCGACATCAGCCTTAAGCGTCTCGAGCAGCTGGACAACATGTTCG
The DNA here is from genome assembly GCA_946629175.1 of uncultured Lachnospiraceae bacterium. Lineage (GTDB taxonomy): Bacteria > Bacillota > Clostridia > Lachnospirales > Lachnospiraceae > CAG-791. The sequence continues at coordinate 8,178 of CAMOXN010000042.1, forward strand.
GCTCCCGTATCCAGACGCTGGTCTCCAACGACGCCAACATTGAGAGAGCGGTGCGCGACGCGGATCTGGTCATCGGCTCAGCGCTGATCCCCGGCGCTTCCACGCCCAAGCTCTTTAAGGCAAAATACCTCTCCGAAATGAAGGAAGGCGCGGTCTTCGTAGATGTCGCGATCGACCAGGGCGGCTGCGGCGAGACGTCCCACGCGACGACGCACGATGATCCGGTCTATATCAAAGAAGGCGTCGTCCACTACTGTGTGGGCAATATGCCTGGCGCCGTTCCGCGCACCAGCACGATCGCGCTGACCAACGCGACGCTGAAGTATGGCCTGCAGATCGCAGCCGAAGGGCTCGAAGCGGCCTGCCGCAAAAGCGCGGTCCTGCGCACGGCCGTGAACACATACAATGGAAAGCTGACTAACAAGAATGTGGCGATCGCCCTTGATTACGAGTACACGGATCTGGAGGAGCTCATCTGAGGACTCCTGCCCGCTGAATAGCTTGTGGATCAGGCAAAATACCGAACTTCGAACGGAGCTGCCGCTCTAAGTGAAATGATCATCACTTAGGGCGGCGGCTCTTTGTGTGTCACAGTAAAATTAAACCACCTGCAGAGCATGTGGGCTAATTTTACTGTGACACAGTCAGGACCATCGGCTAAGCCGGTGGTCCTGACTTGTCGGGAAGGGGGTGGATGGGTCGCTACTCATAGTTTTGCGCTTTCATTAAGGTAGGACGAACGTTGGTTGGGTACAAAGGCCATGTTTCCTGAAAAAAGAACCCTCGAACTTAAGGCAGTTGGGCACACGGGCAGCATCCTGCAAATTTGGAATCCATGGAATTGGAGTCGTCTGCGTAAGGTTGGGTACATCCGGGGATACTAGAAAAAAAGACCTTCAAAATAATTCTGATGTTGTGGGTCTTTTTCAAATTATGATGTCGCTGTACCCAACCAGAAGAATCTGAGGGATTCCATTTTTTCCAGAACCGCTGTCTGTACCCAACCGCTGCGATATGATCGGAATTCAATGGGTTCCAAATTCTCTGAAACCATCGTGTGTGCCCAACCCGTTGTGAAGATGGCAGATTAAGAAAGAAAATGCTGCAGAAATACTGGATTGTATTCTTTTACTTAATCTGACAGGCCCGTTCATTTTATACCAGCGGTTGATATCTTCCCCTCTGAATATACGCTACACTTACTTCAGTTAAATATCCGGCGGAAGTTCAATGGGAAAAAAAGGGATCCTGAATGGGATTCATACAGCAGACACAACAAGGATGAACAGTTGCATGTAAAGCGAAAAGTTATCGGTTCGAATCCGGTCCGCCGGTCTTCGGGACACAAACAGCAATTATGAAAAAGCGTGACTCATAACCATGTATTTAAATGTGTCCTGGATCGTAAAACACATCCTGCCGTTCAGGGGCACAGCGCCTTTATTCAGCGGCAGGGCAGAATCAGCCGCGCAGAGGCGGAGGTGTCCTCTTCAGCGGCAGGGAAGAATCAGCCGCACGGGGAAGTGCACTCGTAGAGCGGCGGAAAGGAGGCGTGATGTACAAGAGTCCTACATACGGAAAGCTCAGCATTGAACAGATCCCTGACAAGATCCTGATGTTCTACAATGATCACCTGAAATTCGAGTCGCAGATGCAGATCATCATCGGAACGGATTCGCAGAATTTTGACAAGACCAAAGTGGTGTCGGTCGTCGCAGTGATCTGCGAGGGACACGGCGGTATCTTCTTCTATGAAGTCACGCACCAGCCGCTGATCAGGGATGTCAGGACCAAGCTGCATGTGGAGACCAACGACAGCCTTCGCGTTGCGGAGTCGCTGGTCGAGACGATGGAGAATGACAGGAAATACGAGGAGATGTATCTGAACTGCCCGATCGCGATCCATGTCGACGCGGGCAACAGCAAGAACGGCAAGACGAGAGAGCTCATCCCTGAGCTTGTCGGATGGATCAAGGCGTGCGGTTACGACTGCAGCGTCAAGCCCGACAGCTTTGTGGCGAGCACGATCGCAGACAGGTTGTCGAAATGATGAAGCGGGCATTTCAGCTCAGCGGCCATTTCACCTCTGGGGTGGAATGGCCGTTTTTCTTTGGGCAGGGGGAGCAGCCAGGTCATTTCACCTCAGAGGTGGAATGACCTTCCGTGTGTCATCAGGGGTCATTTGAACTCAAATGACCTGTTGACACGCCGCCGTCGGAGTCTTACGATAACTACGCATTTAAGGGTAAAGGAGACTGATCATGATAGGACTCGGTACGATCATAAACGTGGCCGCAATTGCTGCAGGCGGGCTGGCGGGGCATTTTACAGGCAAGCTGTTCCGGGAGGAACAGCAGGAATCATTAACGAAAGCATGCGGGATCAGCGTGCTCTTTATTGCTGTTTCCGGCGCGATGCAGGGAATGCTTGAGATCGACGGAGGCAGGCTTGTCAGCGGCAAATCGATGCTGGTCGTGCTGTGCCTGGCGATCGGAACGGTGTTTGGAGAACTGCTGGGGATCGAGAACGGATTTGAGCGGTTCGGAGAGTGGCTGAAAGAAAAGACAGGGAACAGCGGCGACAAGCAGTTCGTGAACGCATTTGTCACAGCTTCTCTGACCGTATGCATCGGCGCTATGGCGATCGTAGGCGCGATCCAGGACGGCATAATGGGCGATTACTCAACGCTCGCGGTGAAATCGGTGCTGGACTTTATCATCATCGCGGTCATGACATCTTCTCTAGGGAAGGGCAGCGCCTTTTCGGCGATCCCTATTCTGATCTTTGAAGGGTCGATCACGCTGCTGGCGCGCCTGATCGCCCCGTTCATGACGGATCTTGCGGTCGCCTATCTGTCGCTTGTCGGTTCCGTCCTGATCTTCTGCGTGGGCGTGAATCTTGTATGGGGCAAGATGGTCCGGGTCGCCAACATGCTTCCCGCAGTCCTGCTGGCAGTTCTGGCCGCATACCTGCCTTGGAGCTTTTGATGCATTGATGCCGTGGAGCGGTTAAGAACTGTTCCCGAGACAAACAAATGGAGTATCAATGAATTCTATAGCAACCGAAAAGAAGGACCGCGTGATCTGGGCGTGGTTCCCTGTTACATTTCTGACGGCATTTTTCTGCTGCGTGCTGTGGGGCAGCGCGTCGCCCGCCATCAAGATCGCCTACAGCCTGTTCCGGATCGGCCCTGAAGACACCGCGTCGAGGATCATGCTGGCCGGAGCCCGGTTCATGATCGCGGGCGTGATGACGATCGCGTTCGGCTCAGTTCTTGCCAAAAGACCGCTCGTCCCCAAGAGAACGTCGTGGCCGAAAGTCGCTGTACTGGCCCTGGTCCAGACTGTCGGACAGTACTATTTCTTCTTCATGGCGCTCGCGAATACATCGGGCGTGCGCGGTTCGATCATCAACGCGTCGGGGAACTTCATCGCGATCCTGTTCGCAGCCTACATTTTCCGGTTCGAGAAAATGACGGCCAGAAAGCTCCTTGGCTGTCTCGTTGGCTTTGCCGGGATCGTCATGATCCTGGGAGGCGTGCAGGCGCTCATGGAAGGCGGAGCAGTGACCCTGGCCGGTGAAGGCGCGATGCTCATCGCGGACTTTTTCTACGCGGCATCAGGCTGCCTTATCAAAATATTCTCAAGGGACGAAAATCCGGTGACCCTGAGCGGCTGGCAGTTCCTGATCGGCGGAACGATACTGTTCGCAATCGGCTCGCTCATAGGCGGGCATCTTGTGTTCTACAGCGCAGCCTGCGCGTGGAACCTGCTGTATATGGGCTTCATTTCTGCCGGCGCCTACACGCTGTGGGGCGTCCTGCTCAAGTACAACCCGGTGAGCCGCGTGTCGATCCTGGGATTCATCAATCCCGCGATGGGTGTTCTGCTGTCGGCGCTGTTCCTTGGGGAAGGCACGGAGGCGTTCTCACTGAGAGGTCTCCTGTCGCTCGTTCTGGTCAGCGCGGGGATCATCATCGTCAATTCTTCTTCCGCGCAGAAAGCACAGGAATAACAGTTAAACTAAAACGGCCGGCACGGGGCACATGACCCCGTCCGGCCGTTTTGTCAGTGTACTTATATCTTAAAGACTGCAAAAGACTGCGCGCCGACTCTCAGAACGCCGTTTTCCACGCTGGCGTTCCCGATCGAGAACAGCGCTTCGCCGCTGAGTTTCCCATTCGCAATGCTGTCCGCGCAGTGGGGGCTGTCTGCACAGTAGGTACCAGACGCATTGCGATTCGTATCTGCAGCGTGATCCGCCGCTCCGATCACATCCTTCGGCAGCGCGGCTTCCAGCTCTCTTCCGGTGGGATTCACCGCGCACAGGAGCTTTCCGCGCCTGTACACGAATGGCCTTCCGGGCTCGCTGCACACGACCTTGAAAGGCGCGTCCGCCTGCAGGTCCTCCTCCTGATGGCGAAGCGCGAGGATCGCGCGCACCGTGTTCAGAAGGGAAGAAGGATCTTCCTCCTGCGCCGCGACAGTCGGCGCGTTCAGAGAGTGGTCGACCGGGAGGTAGAGGTCACAGGGCCTGCCTTCCGAGAAACCGAGATTGGCGCCCTCATCCCACTGCATGGGAGTCCTGGCGCCCGTGCGGAAGTAGCCGCCCTCCTTGGTGGGAAGATCGAGGTATTTCATGCCGATCT
>CAMOXN010000043.1 GCA_946629175.1 uncultured Lachnospiraceae bacterium
AGGAAGTGGCTTTCAAGAAGGTCGACGTCACCAATACTTTCGGCGAGTGGCTGGCAGCGCACGGAATGAAGCAGGCCAGGATCGCGGAGACCGAGAAGTACGCGCACGTCACGTTCTTCTTCAACGGCGGCGTCGAGACGCCCAACGAAGGCGAGGACAGGATCCTGGTCCGTTCGCCCAAGGACGTTCCGACCTATGACCTCAAGCCCGAGATGAGCGCTTACGGCGTTCTTGAGAAGCTTGTTGAAGCGATCCATTCGAAGAAGTACGATGTGATCATCATCAACTTCGCGAATCCCGACATGGTCGGCCACACGGGCGTTATCCCGGCAGCAGTCAAGGCTGTCGAAGTGGTGGACGAGTGCGTCGGCAAGGCGCTTGAGGCGATCAAGGAAGAGGACGGCGTTCTCTTCATCTGCGCGGACCACGGCAACTGCGACGAGATGATCAACCTGGAGACAGGCGCGCCGCAGACCGCGCATTCGACCAACCCCGTTCCGTTCATCCTGGCCAACTACCACGAGGATGTGACGCTCAGAGAGGGCGGCGTCCTGGCGGACATCGTTCCCACACTGATCGATGTGATGGGCATGGAGCAGCCGGCAGAGATGACAGGGAAGTCCCTGATCGTGAGGAAGTGATCGGGTCCGGCTGAGAGGTCCGATCTCAGACCGGAAATATCAGATCGTAAATATCAGATTGAAAAATGAGAAGGATTCCCAATTGACGGAGTATTAAGCTCCTGAGATCGGGAATCCTTTTATTCTTCCCATCAGGTCTTTTTTTGTGCTATAATGCAAAGATGTATATGCATAAGCATGTATTACAAGCTAAATCTATGGAGATTTATACCCGATGAGTGGAGACGCAGGACAGAAGATCGACCGCTATTTAAAAGAGAACGCGGCGCAGGCCCATAGAGAGAAAAAGTATAAAGAGAAAAGATATGGATCCGCGCGGCTTAGAAGATGGAGGGGACGCGCAGCCTCCTGGCTTTATCTGGCCCCGAGCCTGATCGGTGTGGGGCTGTTCTTTGTGCTCCCGTTCGGGGTCGTCATATGGTATTCCGTGATCAACAACCCAGTACAGCAGGAATACGTGGGGACTGCCAATTTCATAAGGACCTGGAACAACAACGCGTTCCAGCTCGCCGCGCGCAATACGCTGTTCTTTTCCCTGATCGCAGTTCCGCTCGCCGTGATCCTGTCGCTGTGGCTCGCGGTGATCATGGAGAGCCGCATACCGCTTAAGAGCACCTTCCGGACCTTTTTCCTGAGCCCCATGATGGTGCCCATAGCATCGGTAATTCTGGTCTGGCAGGTCCTCTTCGATTACAACGGACTTGTCAACGTGCTGCTCACGCGGCTCGGGCTCGATAAGATCGACTGGCTCAAGTCCGATTACGCGCCGCTCGTCATCGTCCTTCTGTTCTTATGGAAGAACCTCGGCTACAACATGATCCTCTTTATGGCGGGACTGTCCAGCGTTCCTAAGGACCAGATCGAAGTGGCGAGGCTGGAGAGCGCGACCGAGGGCCAGATCTTCAGAATGATCAAGCTGCGGTATCTTTCTTCAACGATCATGTTCGTCATCATCATGTCGCTGATCAATTCCTTCAAGGTGTTCAGGGAAGTCTATCTTCTGTCGGGCGACTATCCCTACAACTCCCTGTACATGTTGCAGCACTTTATGAACAATACATTCCAGTCCCTCGACTACCAGAAGCTGTCTTCAGCGGCGATCATCATGGCGGGCGTCATGGTCGTCATCATCGGCATCCTCCTGATCTCGGAGGACCGCTTCGGAAGGGACCTGGAGCAGTAGGCAAAATGGGTATTTTTCGAAAGAAGAAAAAATCAAGAAGAAAATATGAGCCGGACTACCGGAGATACGACGCGATCAGCGACCGCAAAAGAGCGGAGAGCAGGCAGACCTTCAGAAGAACGGTCGCCGCGGTATTCTTCGCGTTCCTGTTCCTTATGCCCACAGTGCTGACATTTACGAACTCCTTCATGACTTCGTCGGAGATCAGCGCGAATTACGGCTCAATTTTCGCTACAAATACGTCCGGGGGAAAGGTGTACGTGTCGGAGACCGTGAACCTGAAGTTCATTCCGGACATGGTCACGTTCAGCCAGTACGCGACGGTGCTGTTCAAGAGCCCGGAATACCTGATGAAATTCTGGAATTCCGTGATCTATGTCGTGCCGATCGTGGTCTTTCAGCTGCTTGTGGCCTCCCTGGCCTCTTTTGGCTTCGCGAGATACCGCGGAAAGGTGAAACAGCTCATATTCTTTCTGTATATCATCCTGATGCTCATGCCCTATCAGGTGACGCTGGTGCCCAACTTCATGGTCCTGTCGAGGCTGGGGATCATTGGGACGAGGTGGGCGATCTGGCTCCCGGGCATCTTCTCGCCCTTCGCGGTGTATATGCTGACCAAGTATATGCGGAGGATCCCCTATTCGCTCTATGAAGCGGCCTCGATCGACGGTGCAGGGGAGTGGCAGATCTTTTCGTCGATCTGCATGCCGATCTGCAAGGGAGGACTGGCGTCCATCGCTATTTTGATCTTTATCGATTACTGGAACATGGTAGAGCAGCCGCTGATCCTCCTGGACAACGAGGAGATGTATCCGCTCTCTGTCTTCCTGTCCAGGATCAACGCGCAGGAGATCTCGCTGGCTTTTGCCGTGGCCGTGATCTATATGGTCCTGCCGATGCTCTTCTTCCTGTACGGTGAGGAGTATCTGGTGGAAGGGATCCTGTATCAGGGCGGTGTCAAGGAGTAGGTCTATGATCCGGCACCCCGGAAAGATACCGGCTGAACAGACCGGTCAGCGCCGGAAGCAGCCAATTGCCTTATGAGGTAGACGCAGTATGTACGAAATCGAAGATAAGCAAAATAGAGAATTATACCAGCAGCAGCGCTCGAACGCGAAGAAGGACGGAGTCAAGAATTTCGCGATCGTGTTCCTGTCAATCATGCTCGCGCTGACATTTTTCTCCAATACCATCATGAATTACTCGCTCCCGCAGGTCGCGACGCAGTTCGTGCAGCAGGGCAATATCACCCCCAAGGTAAGGGGCTCGGGCGTTGCTGAAGTCGAAGACCCTTACAGTGTGAAAGTGCCCAACGCGAGGGTGATCTCCGCCGTCAATGTGCGGGTGGGCGACGACGTCAAGAAGGGCGACGTGCTCTTTGAACTGCAGGACGAGGAGTCCGAGGACCTGAAGGCCGCGAGGCTCGAGTACACGGAGGCCAAGAACAATTTCCAGAAGGCCCTGTTCAGCGGCGACCTGACCAATGAAGCCGTGGAGCGCGTCCGAAACGGGGAGTACCTGACAGAGGACGAGATGCAGGAGCGGATCGAGCAGGTCAATTCCAATTACAACGAGGCCGTGCAGGAAGACATGGAGGCGGGCCTCGAAGTCGAGAGGCTCAACGGCGGTACGGACACTTCCGGGATGGGAGCTACGGCAGCCGAGCAGGCGCAGGCAAGGGACGCCAGGAAACTCGCGGAAGCGCAGGCATATAAGGCGGAGACCGAAGCGGACCTGACACAGGCCACGACCAAGAGAGACACGACGATCAAGAGCATCCAGGCGGAACTGGAACTGAAGCAGATCCAGAAGACGATGGACGATGCCAAGGCCAAAGTAGAGAAACTCGAAAAGTCAGAAAAAGGCGCGACAGTTAAGTCTCCCGTTACGGGGACCATCACGTCAGTCACATACAACGCGGGTGATACGACTTCTTCCGACACCGCAGGCGCGGTGATCCGGCAGGAGGGAAAAGGCATGACCGTCAGCTTTACCTGCACCAAGGAGCAGGCGCAGATGCTGAAGACCGGCGACGAGGCCAAGCCCCAGAATGAGTGGCTGTATTCTGATTTTAAGGCGACGCTCCAGACCATTACGCCGGATCCGTCGGACTCCACGGGATCAAGGATCCTGAAATTCGAGATCGAAAGTCCCGAAGTGGAAGCCGGCGACAACGTGCAGCTCACGATCGGCTCCAATACCAAGACCTATGACCTGACAGTGCCGTGCAGCGCGGTCAGGGAGGACAACAACGGAAAGTTCATCCTGATCGTCAGCAGCAAGGAGAGCCCTTTGGGCAACCGCTATATCGCGACCAGGGTCGATGTGCAGGTCCTTGACAGCGACGAGATCCTGACAGCGATCACAGGGCCCCTGAGCGGGTATGAATATGTCATCACGACTGCCACAAAGCCGGTCTCCGCAGGTATGCAGGTGCGGCTCGCGGATAATGTACAGCAGTGAGCTGCGGCTGCGCGGAGATGAGCTTTGCCCGCGCCGCAGGGACTGAAAATTGACGGAGGAATTGCAGTGGCCCGGAAACGAGGAAAGCGCGGGATCGCCCCGTGGAAAAGATCGGTGCTCCGCCTCGTATTCCTGCTGATCCTTATTGCTGCCGGCCTTCATGTCTTCAGACTGTGGAAGGCTTACGGATTTGAGGACCAGCGGGAAGCCGCAAGGTGGGGGACCGAGAGCCGGAACGCGCAGGTGAGCGCTTTTTTGCCGGCGCGCAGTGCCCTTAAGGAGGAGCAGATCCTCGAACTGGAATATAAGATCAATACGGCCCTGATGCAGGATTCGATCAAACTGACCGCGGAGGGACCGGACGCAAGACTGTGGCAGGACTGCTACAGCGGGCTGGGAAGTCTCACGATCAGGGCCGGCGGGAAGACTGTCGACGTGGACGCGATCGGGACGGGAGGCGCCTTTTTTACATTTCATCCGCTGAAGATATCCGGCGGGTCCTACTATTCGTCGGATTCGCTGATGAAGGATGAGATCCTCCTGGACGAGGAGACCGCCTGGAAGCTGTTCGGCGCCTTCGACGTGGAAGGCAGGACCGTGCAGGTGGAGGATATGCACCTCACCATCTCGGGCGTCTACAAAAATGACAGGGACAAGCTCTACGAGAAGGCGGAACTTCCGCAGAACGCGGTCTTCGTGCAGTATAAGACGCTGCTGCAGTTCGGCGGCGGAGACGCGGGAATTGAGAACAGCGGTGCAGGCGGAGAGACCGGCGCGTCCCGGGGAAGGACGGCACCCGGCATTGCGGCGGCACTGGGCGAAGGTGTGCCCACAAGGGGAACGGTCCCGGGAACCGCGACGGCGCCGGGCGGAAGCACATTCCGCGGAAGGGCGGCCATGTGGTCTGCGGCGTCGGCCGACGACTCTTTGGAGATCGAACTGGACGATGCGCAGGGAAGCGGCGGGACGGACGGCTCGGGCGCGGCCGGCGGCACAGGTGACGCCGCGGGAAACGGTTCGGCGACCGATGAGAACGCAGGCTCTCCCAATGGCTCGTCGAACGAGAACACACAGAATATGGAAAATGTCGGGACAGGCAATACCGCTTACAGGGATACCGGAAAGATCACGATCTACGAGATCGTAATGCCGGATCCCGTGGAAGGGTATGCGGCTTCTGTACTTGAGACCGCGCTGGGAGAGGATTCGGGCGCAGTTGTCGTAGACAACACGAACCGTTTCAAAGAGCGCTCCCTGATCGGTGACCTGCGGGATTTCGCTCTTTTGGGAATGCGGACGCAGGCCGTCCGTTACCCTTACTGGGAGAATTTCGCGCTGGGATGGGAGACGATCTTCGCGGCGCTGTTCCTTGCGGAGTGCCTCCTGATCATTTTGGCGGTCATTTTGCTCCTGCTCCTCATCGTTCACTGGTACCGGAACAGGGGATGGACCGTCGCGAGCAGGTTCAGGAACATGCAGGACAGGATCTACGAGAAACAGTCCCGCAGGCGCTATCCCGAGTATTATGAGGGCAGGGCGCAGGAGTTTACAGAGGAAGAGCCCGAAGCAGGCAGGCCCGGCGTGAGCGGGAACGGCAGGAGTTCCGGGGAGAGAGTCCAAAAGACAGATCTCCTGGAGGACAAAGGCGCGATCCCTTTTGAGCGGATCCGGGAGGAAAGAAAGGCGGTAAAGGTTGAAAATCTGGAAAGCGAAAGACCGGAACAGAACAGGACAGAACAGGAAAGCTAGCGCACGCGTGGTCAGCGCGCTGATGGCGGCAGTGCTGGCTGTGACGCTGGCGGCATGCGGCGGAAACAGCGGCAGCAGCGGCGGCAGCGGCAAACCTGCGGAGCAGGGCGGCGGGACACAGAATGAAGCCGCTTCGCCCGCTGATTGTGTCTACAGTGCGGAACAGCTCATGCTGACTGACAGTGAGGGGCTGCTCACCGATCTTAACGTCGACGGGCTCGCATACAGGGACGGGAAACTCTACGCGACAGCCTTTTCCTTCGGAGAATGGGACGAAGGGACCCATCTCCTCATGAATTTTGAACCGGACGGGTCAGACATGCAGTACAGCATGCTCATGAGCGGAGGAATGGAGGATATCATCTCCATCCATATCGGGTCGGACGGCAATTATTATCTGGCCAGAGTGGCCTATGACGGATCGGCTGTCGGATACTCGCAGGCGGGCAGCACGCAGGCGGAATCCGCGGCGGGCATGGAGCCCGGCTCGGAGCAGGAAGGACCGGGACCGGAAGGAACAGAAGGTCCGGGAACGGAAGGACCCGAATCGGAAGGCCCGGAATGGGAAGGACCCGGCGGGCCCGATGAGTCTGCCGCGGCGGGCCCGACATCGGAATACGCCGAGGAATACGGGCCGGATGTTGAATTTGATAACATGGAGGAATTCTTCACTGACGGAGGAGATTCTCCTGCGAATGATCCGGCTTTTGCCGACGAAGCGACGAACGGGATCACTTCTCCTGCCGATGAGTACACGGCCGGCGATTACGAAGGAGACGCGGAAGAGGAACTCACGATCTCCGAAGAAGAGATCGACTATGGTTTCGGTGAGGAGACTGCGCCGGTCTACCTGCTGACCTGTATGACTGCCGACGGACAGGAGCTCTGGACGGCGCCCGCGAAAGTACCTGAGGGGAGCGAGTTCGACTATTACATCAACGGGATCGCCTGCTGCGAAGAAGGCGTACTGGTGAGCGGATCCGCAGGCCTTGATCTTTACAGCAAAGAAGACGGATCATTTGTGCGGACGGTCAGTACGGACCAGCAGCTGCAGGGCGCGACGCCCTATGTGCTCGAGGACGGAACCGTAGTGGTCCTTCTCTACGGAGGCGGCGAAGAGATCGCCGTCGTGAACATGGAAGACGGGACGCTGAGCGGCCATTATCCGATACCGTCTGAGGTCGGCATGTCCGCTGTCTTCCCCGGAAAGACCTATTCCCTGTATCTTTCCGGAACGAACGCGGTATACGGGATGAACCTCGACGGATCACCCGCTGTCAAAGTACTGGATTACATCGATTCCGACATGGACATCACGGCGCTGACAAGCTTCGCGGAAATGGATGACGGCAGATTTGCAGCGGTCGTCTCTGATCTCGAGGGGACAGCCGGGGTGGAGATCCTCACCAAAGTGGATCCCAAGATCGTCGCGAACCGCAAGACTCTTACGATCGGCTGCTATTATCTCGATTACGAGGTGCGCAAGCAGGTCTTTGCCTTCAACAAAAAGAGCCGGGATGTGAGGTTCAGCATCGTCGATTACTCCAAGTATGACGGCGAGGCAGGCGGAGAAGGCATGACCAGGCTCAACACCGACATCGCGTCCGGAAGCGCCCCTGACATCCTGATCCTGTCGAGCGTCATGCCGGTCAGGAGCTATATCAATAAGGGCGTTTTCGAGGACCTGACTCCGTATTTTGAAAACGATGAGGAGATCAAGGGAGAACAGTACCTGACCAATGTGCTGGATGCATTTAAGACTGACGGCAAGATGTACGCGGTCGTCCCTTCGTTCTTTGTCAATACGATCGCTGCAAAGACCGCCGATATAGGGGACGGAACTTCCTTCACACCGGATTTTGCCGACGATCTGGCCAAGGCGAAGTCGGTCACGCCCGAGAAGATGTTCGGTACCTGCACGAGGGAGGATCTCCTTTACCAGGCGCTGGAAATGTGCGGCGGGCAGTTCATAGACTGGGAGAATGCGTCCTGCAGTTTCAATTCGCCTGAGTTCATCCGCCTTCTGCAGTTCATCGCGCAGTTCCCGGCGAAGATCGACGATACGTACGAGGAGGACACCTCCGCCGACTACAGAAGCGGCAAGTCCCTTTTCGCCAGGGTATCGCTGGGCGCTTTTGATGACTATGTGAACCTGAAGTACGGCGTGTTCGGAGAGGATGTCACGCTGGTGGGATTCCCTTCCCCGAAGCCCGGGAAAGCAGTGATCTTCCCGCAGCTCGAGATCGCGATCAACTCTTCCTCCGCGGACAAAGACTCCTGCTGGAGCTTTGTGCGGCGCTTCCTTCTCGATGACTACCAGAAATCCGTCGAGATGTACTGGCCGGTGAGCATCGACGCGATCGACAGGCTGGCGAACGAGGCGATGAAGCCTCTCTATTACGAGGACGAGTTCGGGAACCAGGTAGAGGATCACATTATCGTGAATATCGGCGGCGAAGATATCGCGCTCCCGAGGATCAGCGACACGGAAGTCGACCAGATGTACGTCTTCCTCAAGGGACTGGACAGCGAGGCATATTACGACGTCAACATCGAGAATATCGTCGCTGAGGAGTCGGCCGCCTTCTTCGAGGGCCAGAAATCCGCGGAGGATGTAGCGGGCGTCATTCAGAGCAGAGTGCAGATCTATATCAACGAGAACAGCTGAGAAAGTTGAACGGGGGACAGTTCCCCGTTCAAAGTTGAAGCTGAACGGGGGACTGTCCCCCGTTCAACTTTGATGGAAAGGATAACAGACCTATGGCAGAGAATCACTACGACAGCATCCGCGAGCGGACGAGGAACTTCTGCATCGTGGCCCATATCGACCACGGCAAGTCCACGCTTGCGGACCGCATGATCGAGCGTACCGGGCTCCTCACGAGCCGCGAGATGCAGGATCAGGTCCTGGACAACATGGACCTTGAACGCGAGCGCGGCATTACGATCAAGAGCCAGGCAGTGCGCCTCATCTATAAGGCCCGGGACGGCGTCGAGTACATTTTCAACCTGATCGACACGCCCGGACATGTGGATTTTAACTATGAGGTCAGCCGTTCCCTCGCCGCGTGCGACGGAGCGATCCTCGTCGTGGACGCCACACAGGGCATCCAGGCTCAGACGCTCGCGAACGTCTATCTCGCCCTGGAGCACGACCTGGACGTCTTCCCCGTCATCAACAAGATCGACCTTCCCAGCGCTATGCCTGAGGAAGTCAAGCACGAGATCGAGGACGTCATCGGCATCGAGGCGGAGGACGCGCCGCTGATCTCGGCCAAGCAGGGCATCGGCATCGACGAAGTCCTCGAAGCAGTCGTTGCCAAAATACCGCCGCCGGAAGGCGACGCCGAAGCCCCGCTCAAGGCGCTGATCTTCGACTCGCTGTATGATTCCTACCGCGGCGTCATCGTATTCTGCCGCATCCGCGACGGTGTGATCCGCAAAGGGATGCCCGTGCGCATGATGGCTACCGGCGCGGTGGCTGAAGTGGTGGAAGTGGGATATTTTGGCCCCGGACAGTTCATCCCCTGCGAGGAACTGGCAGCCGGACAGGTAGGCTATTTCACAGCTTCCATCAAGAATATCAAGGACGCGCGCGTCGGCGATACGGTCACGGAGCACCAGCGTCCCTGCGCGGAGCCGCTTCCCGGCTACAAGAAGGCGCAGCCCATGGTCTACTGCGGACTGTACCCGGCGGACAGCGCCAAGTACCCGGACCTCAGGGACGCGCTGGAAAAGCTGCAGCTCAATGACGCGGCGCTGTTCTTTGAACCGGAGACGTCACTGGCGCTCGGATTCGGCTTCAGGTGCGGTTTCCTCGGACTTCTGCACATGGAAGTGATCCTGCAGAGGCTGGAGAGGGAGTACGACCTCGACCTGATCTCGACGGCGCCGGGCGTTGTATACAAGGTCTACAAGACGGACGGCACGATGATCGAGCTGACCAATCCTTCGAATCTGCCCGAACCTTCGAGCATTGAGCACATGGAGGAGCCCATCGTCAGTGCGGAGATCATGGTGACGACCGAGTACATCGGCTCCATCATGCAGCTGTGCCAGGAGAGGCGCGGCCGCTACATGGACACCGAATACATCGAGGAGACGAGGGCAGTTCTCAAATATGAGCTGCCTCTTAATGAGATCATCTACGATTTCTTCGACGCGCTCAAGTCAAGGTCCAGGGGATACGCGTCATTTGACTACGACCTCAAGGGCTATGAGACGAGCGAACTGGTCAAGATGGACATCCTCGTCAACAAGGAACCGGTGGACGCGCTGTCCTTCATCGTGCATGCGGCAGGCGCTTACGACCGCGGACGGAAGATGTGCGAGAAGCTCAAGGAGGAGATCCCGAGGCAGCTCTTCGACGTGCCGATCCAGGCAGCTGTCGGCGGGCGCGTCATCGCGCGCGAGACGGTGCGCCAGCTGCGCAAGGACGTCCTCGCGAAGTGTTACGGCGGCGACATCTCCCGAAAGAAGAAGCTGCTCGAGAAACAGAAAGAGGGCAAGAAGAGAATGCAGATCGTCGGAAACGTAGAGATCCCGAAGGAAGCGTTCATGAACGTGCTCAAGCTGGATGAAGGGTAAAGGGCTGTCGGATGTGACACTCACGCCCCATTTTGGCTGATGCGCTGATTTGGGGCGTTGACTTTTTTTGCTGTAGCGCCCTAAATTGGTCGTTGCTCTGATTTGAGGCGTTGACTTTTTTGGCTGTAACGCCCTAAATTGATCGTTGCTCTGATTTGAGGCACTAGGAATTTTGAGATGTGACGCCCTAAATCGTTTGGTACCTCTTTTTGAGGAGTCTTTTGGTCTGAATGCCGGAGTCATTTTCTTTTTTGCTGAGTCATTCTAACTCCTCAAAATGATGATTATTGTTATTTTGGGGAGTCAAAGACCGATTTTTTGACGCCTCAAATCAAGAATTCTTTGCATCTGAGGCATCACGGGGTGCTAAGTACCGCGCGGAGCGCGTCTTCGCGTATAGAACACCAGCATGGAGGTAAAGATGATCGATCACGGACAAGAGGGTCCGATTTCACTGTACCTGCACTTTCCCTTTTGTGAGAGAAAGTGCAGGTATTGTGATTTTCTGTCGGGACCTGCGTCGGATGAAAAAAGGGAAGAATATGTTGAACTTCTGTGCAGGGAGATCGCGCTGAGGGGGAGGATCGCAGGCGGAGGCATAGACGGCATCCCTTGCAAGGCGCGTGTGGACACGATTTTCATTGGCGGCGGCACACCGTCTCTGATGACGCCGGCTCAGCTTGGGAGCGTTATGAAAGCGGTACAGGATTCTTATGAAGTCCTGCCGGACGCTGAGATCAGCATGGAAGTGAATCCCGGGACGGCAGACTTCACAAAGCTCCGTGAGTACCGGGAAGCCGGGGTGAACAGGCTCTCGATCGGCGTGCAGTCTCTGGACGACGGCGAACTAAAGCTTCTTGGCAGGATCCATACGGCTGATCAGGCACGAGAGATCTTCCGCGCGGCACGCGAAGCGGGATTTAACAACATCAATCTCGACCTGATGTCGGCGCTTCCCGGGCAGACGATGGAGAGCTGGTCGCGGACACTGCGTGCCGCAGTGGAACTGGGGCCGGAACATATCTCGGCGTACAGTCTGATCATCGAAGAGGGGACACCATTTGCGGCTATGTATGATGCCGGGCAGTTGTCTGACCTGCCTTCCGAGGAAGAAGACCGGGAGATTTATCATTTCACTGAAGAGTTCCTTGCGAAAAACGGGTATCACAGATATGAGATCTCCAACTATGCCAAAGAGGGATTTGCCTGCAGGCACAACTGCGGCTACTGGACAGGACATGAATATCTGGGTCTCGGACTGGGCTCTTCTTCGGACTTTCGCGGGGAGCGCTTCCGTAATCCGGATAAAATGGAGGAGTATAGGAGGGCAGTCGCGGGAGCTTCTTTATGCGACACAGACGATGCTCTCCGCCGCGAAAGGCAGCAGATGACACCGGAGGACAGGATGGAAGAATTCATGTTCCTGGGGCTCAGGATGACCTGCGGCGTCTCAGAGAGGGAATTTGAGAGGCGGTTTGGAACACCTCTGGAGGAAGTGTTCGGAGAAGTGATCGGGAATCAGTTGCAGCAGGGAGTGATCAGAAGATATGCTTTCCCGGTGAACGGTGCAGCGGCAGGTGGAGCAGATTCCGAACAATACTATGAAGAGGATCACAGAGTCGCGCTCACCGAATATGGCCTCGATGTGGCTAATCATGTCATGGCGGAATACTTGTTCCAGTAGGACTCATGATGATCTGCCCTTTGAGTGGTCTTCAAAGTGTCGTGATGGCCACCGGAAGGGCAGCCTGCAGCAAAAAAGGGCAGCCTGTAGCAAAAAAAGGGCTGCCGGCTGCCGGTAAAAAAGCAAAATCTGCCCGCCGGTCAAGTCCCCGCGAATCTTTCACACAGCGCGAGGCT
>CAMOXN010000044.1 GCA_946629175.1 uncultured Lachnospiraceae bacterium
ACTATCCCGCAATCCGAATAATCGGTTTTTATAATGTCAATTCAAGTCTCATTCGCAAGTTTGGCGCGGGATCCGGGTCAGCGCCAGCTGACATCTTTCGAGCCGAATCCCTGCGCCGATAATTATTCGTTCTTATTCCCAAAAGCCGCGGCGGCAGCCTCCTGACGTGCCTTGATAATGGCCTTATCCTCCTCAAGATGCTTTTCGACATCCATTCGAATAAGCAAAATGATCGAAAGCGCGAAACCGATCATATCCATGCACAGATAGGCGATGACCATACCGGTCTCCGTGGATGCCGCCTGTCTGGTCAGAGTCGCGTCATAGCCCAGGGCGCCGAGGAAAATGTTCACGATACCCATGGACAGGACCGCAAGGCCGACCATCGTAGCTCCGTAGATCGACATGGTAAAGCCGTCACTGCGGAAACCGTTCTTCGCTTCCAGGTGGTCCAGAACATCAGAAAGCAGCGCGACCATGACGTACTGGGCCGGTATAATACCAATCGCCTTGAGGACGACGCCCGCGCAGACGGTCACAAAACCATGAACGTTGATAAAAGCGACAAGACCGCCCGCCAGGGACAGAATAAGTCCCAGGACAATAGCCCTCTTTTTCCCGAGTTTGCTGGCTAACGGCCAGGCAATCAGCATACCCACAGCGGAGGGCAGGCCGCCGATCAGTCCCAGCGTGGACATCAGCGCACCGGAAGTCCCCTCCGGATTGGATGAGGCGATGACACTGTCGAACATCCAACGGACATAGAAACTCATGGAAGTGTTCTTAACGAGCTGCCCCATCTGGAAGAAAAGGATGAACAGCACGACCATCCACCAGTATTTTTCAGCCGTACAGGCTTTTATATGCGTGGACATCGGAAGCTTCTCCTCCTGCGCGGGAAGACCGAGAGTCTCCTCCGTGATGCGCTCGCGGGTAAAGAAGTACTCCAAAAGAATGCCGAGCATGGTCAGTACGGCCAGAGCAATCCCGAGCACCCTCCAGTTCGCATAGGAAGCCACCCGGTCGATGGTGCCGTCAGCTCCGGTCACGAACATAAACGGCTGAAGCAGAACCGGCACAAGGATACTGGCACCGACGCCGGCCGCCGCCACCATAGAGGCGTTGGAAAGCGTCGCCAGAAGGCCTCTCTGGTTCCCGTTCCGTGTGGACAGGGCGACCATGGAACTGTGGGCTGTGTAGTAGCAGGGATATCCGATGGAATAAAAGAGGTTAAAGGATACGGCGATCCAGATCATTTTCATCAGATAGTTTGTTGCCTGCGGATTGTCTCCGCCGGGGGTAAGGAACAGCAGAATGATTGCCACTGCCATCACCGGCGCGGAGAGCAGCAGGTAAGGTCTGGCCTTTCCTGCGGGCGTCCGGGTGTTGTCGATCAGCTGTCCGACAAAGAGATTTCCTGCCACCACGACGATCGCCGAAATGATCGGCAGCATCATGGAAAATACGCCGAACTGGCTGTCGGTCAGGCCAATGACGTCCGCGTAATACCTGGTCAGATAGGCGCTGAAAATCGAATTGGCCAGCATCGCGCACAGCGGCGCGACCAGGTACCCGATCAGCATTTCCGGGATCTTCACGTCATCGGAAGTAATTTTTGTCTTCAGAATCGGATTATTGAATAGTTTTTCCATCTGTCAGCTCCTTCTTACTAACGGGGAGGCAGGGGACATTTCTCTGTCTCCCTGTCCTTTCATTACAAGTGTTCCTTCATAAAAGCATCCAGCCTGTCCAACACCTCCTCCGCGTACAGCGGATCCGATGCATGTCCCATTCCCGGAACGAGTTCATAGGACACTTTGTCTGCTCCGAGTTTCTCGGTCAATGTGCGCGCGAGCCGCTCTGAATGCAGATACGGGACGGTGATATCCGCGTCCCCGTGGATGATCCATGCGGACAATCCCGTAAGATCATTCTTTTCTATATAATAATTGGGATCACATTCAGACAGCTCTTCCCGGGTCATGGCAGAAATGTTCTTTCTGTGCCAGTAGGAATCCATGTCTTCAAATCCCTCAAGACTCTTTTTGTCCGCCCAGGAATTGGCAATACTTACCACGATTTCAGGTATTCCAAGCTGTTTCCAATCCTGCTTTGTGCAGTCTTTATCGATGTGCCCGTAATAATCAACCAGCACATCAACCCTGGCAGATATATCCCCATACACATCCTGTCCGATATACTTCACATCCATGAATTCCGTGTCGCCGGTGACGGCGCACATGACTGCCAGATATCCGCCGGCCGACTCGCCAAAGACGGCAATATGCTCTGCGTCATATCCATATTCATCGGCATGTGCCCGCAAAAAGCGGATCGCGGCCTTACAGTCACAGACTCCGCCGGGGAAGGGTTCCTCCTGTGCGAGACGGTAATTGACCGTAGCGCAGGCATAACCGCGGTCACGGAAGTACCTGTACATGAACTGCGCCTGTCTCGTCTGGGAATCCCCGTAGATAAAGCCGCCGCCATGAATGATGACGAAAAGCTTCGGGGTCTCTCCCGCTGCAATGCCCGGAACATACAGGTCCAGATACTGGCTGTCTGAGTCCTCCGCGTAGGGAATTCTGGTGTAACTTGTACCTCCGTCCCAGTCCGCGCTGTCATCCAGTTCTATTTTCGACACGGTCAGATTGCACCAGACCGCGCGCGTGCACTTGTGCCAGATGCACAGCACCAGCACTAAAGCCGCCAGAACTATCGCGGCTGCAATCCTCACCGGTTTTCCCTGGAACACTTTCATCAGCTTTCTCCTTCTCGGTATCAGATAACCGGTATTGTCAATTCTGTCATTTCACTGCTGCTTCTCTGTGTAACAGATATCTTAAGCTCATCACCGGCTCCCGCACGGACGATTGCCAGCGCTTCCCCGTAATACGTGTCCGTAGAATCGGTGGTGTAGTTGCCCCTGACATAGGAGTTGGCGCTGCCAAGTCCAAGGAGCTCGCCGCCAGCCACGCTGACCTTGAGAATATCGCGGGCAAGGGGCTTCCAGACACCGTTTTCATCCGTGAAGCGAAGCCGGATAAATCCGAGACCGCCGGCTTTCAGGGTCTCTTCTTCAGGGATGATCCGGAGAACGGTCTCCCCGCCGGCAGGCTTCAGTGTATATCTTCCGCACTCATTGCCGGACGCGTCGTAAGCGACCGCAGTCAGATCACAAGCCTCATAGGGAACTTTAAAAAGCGTGCGGGCGGTCTTCGATGTTTTCTTCCGGCCGACGCTCCTGCCGCCCAGAAACAGCTCTACCTTCGGCGCGCGGGAGTATACCTCCACTGTCGCTTTCATCCCCTCACAGCCATTAAAAGCCCAACTCTCTACGGCTTTGGTCAGAGACCAGCCGGTAAGCCCCGGTTTGTCGGTCCGGTCCACGGGCTGCACGCCGATGAGAGGGCCTTCCTCCTGCTCCAGCGCGACCAGTGTGTAGGCGGCTTCCGCCCGGCGCTTTCCGGTGATGTCAATGCGGCCGTTTCCGCCCGTCATCTGGGTCTCATCCTCCGTCATCTTGTAATCGCCGTATTCCGGAGCGCCCATGCCGGTCTCGCCGATGTAGTCCATGCCTGCCCAGACAAAGTCGCCTACGATCGGCGGATTCTCTTTCGCAATGTCCCAGAACAGCCAGGCGTCCTTGCAGAAAGTCTCCGAACCCAGGATCAGTCGATTCGGATACTTCTTCATGTCTTTCTTATAGCGCCAGATGCCGTAGTTGTAGCCGGCAAGGTCCATATTGGCGTATGCGCCCCGGGTCTTCAGGTCGCACGGATAGAGGGTTGCACCGAACTTCATGAATTTGTCACCCATCAGGCAGGCCAGCTGATTGTAGAACTCGCTTCCGACAGGCTTTTTCTTCTGGCTGCCGCCTTTTTTTGCGGCCGCATCGGATTCCTTTTCAGCCTTTTCGTCGCTGTAGACGCCCAGACCGATGGAGCTGAGAAAGTTAAAGAATATGTTGATACCGCAGGATACAGGCCTCGTCGGGTCAAGTTTATGCAGATATCTTGTCATCCTTCCCGTGAAGGCGATGCCCTCCGGGCGGGCGGTCTCCGCCACTTCGTTGCCGGTAGAATAGGCGATGACGCTCGGATGGTTGTAGTCCTTCTCCACCATATCCTTAAGGTCCTGTTTCCACCAGTCTTTCAGATAGGTGACATAGTCGTACTTCGTCTTGTGCATGGTCCACGCATCGGCGAACTCATCCATCATCAGCATGCCGAGACGGTCACAGGCGTCAAGGATGGCTTTGGAGCAGGGATTGTGGGCGCTCCGCAGCGCATTGTAACCATTTTCCTTGTGAAGTCGCACCTTGCGCTCTTCCGCCTCCGGGAACGCGCAGGCACCGAGGAATCCGTTATCGTGATGGATGCAGGCACCGCGAAGGATCACCCGCTTCCCGTTGATGGTCAGGCCGTCCGTCGTATTCCAGGCCAGTGTTCGGATGCCGAAGGTCTCCTCCACCACGTCATCCCCGAAAGACACGCGGGCTGTGTACAGGTTCGGATGTTCGGTATCCCAGAGTTTCGCGTCCGGAACTCGGATCTGGAAATTTACCAGCTCCTTGCTGCTGATGTGGGATTTCACAGCCACGGTCTCCTCACCGTCCAGGATCTCAACGCGGATCTCGCCGGGCTCGGAGACACGGACCTTCACGTTTATTATACCTTCACGATAATCCTCTGTGTCGATCCGGACACCGTTCACGGGGATATATTTTTCTCCGCCGGTCCATACGTTGACCGGACGGTAGATGCCGGTGCCCGTATACCAGCGGCTGTTGGGCTGATCCGAATTTCTGGCAATGACCTCGAGTTCGTTCTCTTCCCCGAACTTCAGGGCTTCCCGGATATCCACATAAAAATTGGTATACCCGTAGGGACGGAAGGCCAGCTTCTCCCCGTTCATCCATACCTCAGCGTTGTGATAGACGCCTTCGAACTCCAGGAGAACGTTCTGCCCCTCCCACTCTGCAGGGGGCGTGAATCGTTTTGTGTACTCGTAATCTCCGCCGATATACCAGCCGATATTCCCCTCGCCGCGGCTTTCCGGGCTGCGGGGTTCGCTGATCATGGCATCGTGCGGAAGTGTGACCTGCCGCTCCCCGGAATCACCGGTGAGGCTTCGCACGGTCCATCCTTCATTGAATGCAGTTTTTTTCATAAATAACCTCTTTCGGCACATTCACGATGCGAAAATGATATAACTCACATGGCTCTGCACCCGAAGTGAGTACAGAGCCATGCAGGAATGTCTCGGCTTTTGTTCCGCGCAAACAGGGAAAGCACTTTCCCTGCTGCGCTTCCGCGGTCTCAAGGGAGTTTTAAGCTTCCCTGACCATGCCGGTAAAACCGGCGATCATATACAGCAGCCAGGAAACGCCTGCCACGATCATGAACGTGATCCATGTCTTGAGATCATTGATGGTGTAGAGACCGGAAATAAAATATCCGATCGGGTCAGACATAACGGTGATGCTGTAAGCAATGCCCGCTGCCATGAGGCAGGCCGCAAGCGGAGCGCCCCAGTTGAAGACCTTCGGGTTTTTAGTTGCGGCAAAAGATGAGATAATAGCTACCGCAGCCGCAGCAATTATAAAAGTATACGTATTCTTTGTGATTATCATCGAACTGCCATAAAGCCCTGCACTCACAAGACCGACTACAGCGGCAGCAAATTCAATATAAAAACCGATCGTTCTTTTCATTGCTCTTCTCCCTTCTTATTCTTTCACTTTCTTTTTGCTCTTAAGCCCAAGGAATACGAACAGTGCTGTCAGAGCGGCAAGGATGCCGTCCGCAACATAGAGAGCCATCTGCCACCACGGTGTAACAGGTACAATTTCTGTCGTCTGGCTCAGACCGTTAATAATGTTGGAATGTGCAAGAGCGTACAGCCAGTATTTGATGCCTTCCTGCATCTGCTCCTGATAGTAAGTATCAGATGCGATGGCATCCCTGGAGTTCTCCATGATACCAAAGCTTGTGTTGGCAAAGTTGCCGTTGGTGCTGGCCAGCATCAGGCCGCCGCCATAAGCCACGGTGTCACACCAGTTCATGTATTCCGCAGCCTGGGCCGCCGCCATGTCAGTGACGAAGCCGCCCTCGAAGCCCCATTCATTGCGGGCGATCTGCTTCAGGATACCTTCATGCGCACCGGCGAATACGGTACCTACACGGTTGAATGCTGTCATGACCGTGTCAGTGGTATTGGTGGACATTACACCCTGGAAGCAGCGCAGCTCGTTTTCACGGCACGCCTGTTCAGTTGCAAATGTTGAAAGTCCGGAACGATTAAGCTCCTGATGGTTGAACGCATAATGCTTTGCCTGCGTTACAAGACCCTTGGAAGAAGCTCCCTCGCAGAAGGCCATCGCGCACAGGTTCGTGAGTACAGAATCCTCAGAGTAATATTCGTGGTTACGTGCGCAGTACGGTGTACGATGCAGATTGACACCGGGGCAGATGCAGATGCTTTCTTTCGCCCACAGGGCATCTTCTCCGTACAGCTCGCCTTCGCGCCGGATCAGCTCCGTGTTAAAGGTAGCTGCAACGACCGGTTCCGTGGGATTGGTAGCCATGGAATATGTGCTCTCAGCCTCGCTGCCGGACACATAAGTGGGCGCTGCGGAATCACTCTTATTCCAGCGTGTCTTGTAGCCTGCAAGCTGATCATAGGCAAAACCGATCGGGCCGTCATTCATAAATGTACGGGGCAGTAAGACAGAATCAATGTTCTCAATATCGTCGCCGGCGCACTCGATGAACTGGATGGCTTCATCAAGCGAGACCTGTTCCACAAGGCTCTGCCAACGCGGATCGTCAAGATCTGCTACCGTAATGCTGCCGTCTCCTTCAACAGTGACCATGTCAAGCAGAGTAAGTCCGTTGTCAGCACCCCAGGTAACACCCTCTCCGTTAGCATTGAGTTTATAGTTGTCATTGCCGAGTCCTACGTTCATTTCTTCAGTCGGAGTGATGGGATCAACCGATTTCCAGCCCTTGCTCCAGTCTGCACGGGTGGTATACTCTGCCGTTCCCGGAATGACTTTATTGATATCCATTTCCTGCAGTGCATTCTGCACGTTGACCGAATAGGTCTCGATATCCGTATCCGCCAGCGTCCAGAGATATGCGTTGGCCGCATTGACGCCTTCATCGTTAAGCTTCACAAGCTTATCTTCGGAACCGGTCTTCAATGCAAGCACATTGTTGAGGGCTTCATGAGCGCCGTTGCCGATGGCGAAGTAGTAATCACCGGCCTCAAGCACCCAGGCGCCCTGTGTTCCGTCGGCCTTGACTGCGTTCTCATCGTAGCTGGCGAAAAGTGCCGGATCGATTTTAATTGTCACGGTCTCGCTTGCACCCGGCGCGATCTCACCGGTCTTGGCAAATCCAGCGAGCTGGATCGATGCCTTCTCGATACCGCCGGTGTAGGGAGTCTGTACAAAAAGTTCAGCAACGGACTTGCCGGCGGTGCTGCCGGTGTTCGTCACGGTGACAGTCGCAGTTCCGCCGTCGACACTTACATCCACCGCATCAAGCTTCTGTTCAAATGTTGTATAGCTCATGCCGTAACCGAAAGGATAGGACACTTCGTCCGCATAGCTCCATGCATTGCCTGTTGTAGAGCCGGCAGCATTGTCCGCGTTGCCCTGGCCGAGCACCTGATCTTCGTAGCGGGTCTCATAGTACTTGTAACCGTTGTAAATTCCTTCAGTCTCTACAATGTACCAGTCATCCAGATCCACAGCGTCCTCGGCAGAAGATGTGTAGAGGAACATGCCAAAGTTCTGCATAGCCGGCGCGGATGTGGAATTAACCGCATATGTATCGACCAGACGACCGGAAGGATTGACATTTCCGGCAACGACATCTGCCACACCGTTGAGACCGTAAAGGCCGGGTGCGCCGATCCACAGGATGGCATCGATGTCAGGATCGTTCTTCAGATTCTCCAGTTCCATGGCATTATCGGCGTTGATGAGCACAATGACACCGGTGCTGTGAGCTTTTGCAAGGTTCAGCATATCCTGCTCATACTGAGAAAGAGCGAGGGGACGTTCGAAGGCATCACCCTCAGTGGCGCAGACCATACCGGGCTGATAGTCCGCAGCTTCCGAGCTGTCGCGGGTGATTACAACGATTGCGGTTGTATCATCGGCTGTTGCAAGCAGATCATCCGTATACATGCTTGCCGGAATTTCACCGGTCATATAGAACTGACCGGGTTCCCATGTGGCCGCGAACGACGGCAGAAGACCTGCGCCCGGGAAAAACGTCTCGCGGGTGTATGCGAAAGCTTCCTCGCTGGTATAGAGATTGATGAAATCTTCATTAAGCGCAAAGCCGCGGGAACCGAATGCGCTCATAAAGCTTGCAGATTCCTGTCCTTCAGCGGCAATTGCGGAAGAGCCGATCATACCGCCCAGTGCCGGAAAGATGGTGTTGTGTCCCCAGAGGGTCACCTTTGAACCTGCAGCCAGCGGCAGCGCGCTGTTGTCATTCTTTAACAGTACCGTTCCCTCTGATGAAATCTCCGCCGCCAGTGACTTCTTGGCTTCCACGAGATCCGTCAGTGAAGAGAACTCCGACTTGTAGTAGTATTTGTCCGTTGACGGGTCGCCTGTCTCGACCAGCTTCATGCTGGACGTACCCAGACGCGTATTGATAAACGCAGCCCTGGTCGCCGTATAAGATGTCGCCACAAAGCAGATCGCGAGCAGAGAGGCGGATATACCTGCCAGTCCGCGCATTATTCCTTTCTTCATAAAATTTTGTACCTCCTTTTTTTCATTTACGTCGCTTCTGCGCCGGTTTGATACTCAGTTATGCCAGGTCGAATGAGATAAAATCAAATGCTCCGCCTTTTCCTTCAACAGAGAAGTAAAGCGCTTCCTTCTCCCCCAGACCTTCCGGAAGTTTACCGATAAATTTCTCCCCGTCCTTGCAGGTCTTTACCGGAATCCGGCAGATCACATCGCCCTGTTCTTTGTTCCGGATTACAACATTGCAGTTGTTGCCGTACCCCCGCAGGTGGATACGAATCTTTGTCGTGTTCCGAAGGTCAAAATATTTGAAAGCCACGGTGCAGTCCGTACAGAAATTGGACACGTACTGATCCGGACCTTTCTCCCTGTCCTTACCCTTCTGGGTCAGGAACGGGCTGCTTCCTCTGGGGTACTTGATCATGCTGAGGAAACGCGTGCCTCTCTTTCCGTAAACATTGCAGGCACAGTAGGCGGGAATATGTCCTTTCCCGGGAAGCGGACCGTCATTGAGTCCGCAGGAGGTCATCTCCGCCTGGAAGAATCTGCCGTCCTCAAAACGGATCTCTTCGGCACAGGCCTGACGCGAAGACTGCTTGCGGTTGGAGTGACGGTGATAGAAAATGTAATATTTTCCGCCGATCTCAATCAGCGACCCGTGAGTGTTGCCGGTATCCATATGGGCATGTTTCACATCCGGAACACCGGGGAGACCGATATCGCCGCAGCTGATCAGGACTCCTCCGAAGGCAAATCCTTCGGTGGGCTTATCGCTCACGGCATAGCAGAGATTATGGCTGTTCAGGGAACTGTATATGAAGTAATACTTATCCCCGAAGCGCCTCATTGAGCTGGCCTCTCCGAAAGGCTGCTCCTCATAGGGCGTTCCTTTTGCCTTCTCTCCTGTCAGGACACCGATATAATGGAGGTCATCTCCCGAGATGACTGTCAGCATATCCTTCGTATCGATCTCGAACCACATCGGACCCTCGGTCGTTGGCTTCGAGCCGTCCAGAAGAATCGGATTTCCTCCGAAGGCAAAACCGGTATAGAGATACAGCCTGCCGTCATTGTCCATCAGACATCCGGGATCGAATTGGAACGGTTCGTTCCTCTTTCCGATCGGCGTGCCGTCCTGATACTTCACATAGCCGTAGAATTCGTACTTGCCGGCAGGCTCGTCGCAGACCGCGACGGAAATCATCTTCGTCCCGCCCATGAAATAGTACAGGTAATACCTTCCGTCGGGTCCCACCACCATATCCGGCGCGGCAAGACCGTTGGTGATCCGGTTTTTGGGTGCGGCAGGATCCTGCTCTCTCCGAAAGATCACGCCATGGTACGTCCAGTTGCCAAGGTCGTCTACAGGGGCAGACCAGCAGACATAGTCTCCCAGACAGAAATTAATACCGTTAAAAAGATCGTGCGATCCGTACACGTAAACCCTGCCGTCCACGATGTGGGGCTCCGCGTCAGGAACATATTCCCAACTGGGCAGATATGGGTTAAAGGCCTGTTTCTTTGACATCACATCTTCCTCCTCTGGTTCCTACGTGTCAAAAAATTGCTCCTTATACTGTTGATATTTTAACATATTGACTGAAAGCATCCGTGCTTTTGTCGTGAAATCTCATTTTTATGTCGTAAAGTATGGTTTTTAAAAAAGTTTCCTTTATCCGGGGGCGCACACCGATATAAAAGTAAAATTTTACAAAAACCATATACATAGAGACCCCCTTAGCGTGTATTATAAAAGTATAGCAGCCGCACAGTGCCCCATTCTCCCTGAGTATTGGCACGAGCGTAACAACAGAGTACCACATCCGTAGGAGCTTCCGCACCGCATGGTGGTGGAGGTTCATCTGAAATGAGAAAGCGCTATGAGAAAGAAAGAACTCTTCACCGGTCCCCTCGAAAATATTCACATGGTCGCCATGGACAAGATCGGCGACTTCCGCGTCCGCCCCGGTCTCTACGAGCTGAACGGGGCCACCGCGCTCCCCGGAGCCGTAAACTTCACGATCCACTCGCACGGAGCGACGAGCGTGGAGCTGCTGCTGTTCAAACGGAAGGCGGATGTGCCATTTGCAACACTCAAATTTCCGGAATCCTACCGCATCGGCGACGTCTACGCGATGATCGTCTTCAATCTTGATATTGAAAAGTTTGAATATGCCTACCGCATCGACGGTCCTTACGATCCGGAGAAGGGGCTTACATTTGACAAAAGCCGGATCCTGCTCGACCCCTATGCCAAAGCGGTCACCGGGCAGAGCGTCTGGGGGAAAAAGCCTGGGGATGAGGATTTTTACAAAGCACGGGTCGTCCGCAACAATTTTGACTGGGGGACCGACAAAAATCCGCTGCTCCCGATGGAGGACCTGATCATCTACGAGGTCCATGTCCGGGGCTTCACAAAGCATGTATCGTCCGGAGTCGAGAATCCCGGTACGTTTGACGGCCTTAGGGAGAAGATTCCCTATCTGAAGGACCTCGGCGTCAACGTGGTCGAGCTCATGCCGATCTTTGAGTTCGACGAGATGTGCGACGACCGCATCGTTGACGGGCAGCAGCTGATCGACTACTGGGGCTACAACCCCATCAGCTTTTTTGCGCCGAATACCAGCTACGCCGCCGGCCGCGAGTACAACCGCGAGGGGGCGGAGCTCAAGCGGCTGATCAAGGAGCTCAATGACAACGGCATTGAGTGCTTCCTCGACGTCGTATACAACCACACCGCGGAGCGGGGCGAGGGCGGTCCCTTCATCTCCTTCAAGGGAATCGACAACAACATTTACTATATTCTGACCCCGGACGGGAAGTACTACAATTTCAGCGGCTGCGGCAACACGCTGAACTGCAATCACCCGGTCGTGCAGCAGATGATCCTCGACTCGCTGCGCTACTGGACCGTGACCTATCACATCGACGGGTTCCGCTTCGACCTTGCGAGCATCCTCGGCCGCAATCAGGACGGGTCGCCGATGAATAATCCGCCGCTGCTGCAGAATCTTGCATTTGATCCGATTCTTGCCGATGTCAAACTCATCGCCGAAGCCTGGGACGCCGGCGGCCTCTACCAGGTCGGCACCTTCCCCGCCTGGCACCGCTGGGCGGAGTGGAACGGCAAGTACCGGGATGATATGCGCAATTTCCTTAAGGGGGATCTGTCTCTGATCGAGACAGCGGCAAAGCGCATTGCCGGTTCAACGGATATCTACGACCCCGAATCCCGCGGAAATACTGCCTCCGTCAACTTCCTGAACTGCCACGACGGTTTTACGCTCTGGGATATGTACACGTACAGCCGCAAGCACAATAAGGCAAATGGCTGGAATGACACCGACGGCTCCGATGACAACCGGAGCTGGAACTGCGGCGTGGAGGGGGAGACCGGTAACCCGAAGATTGTAGCCCTGCGGAAGAAGCTGGCCAAAAATGCGATGGCGGTTCTGCTCATGAGCCGCGGAATTCCCATGTTCCTCGCCGGAGATGAGTTCCTGAACACGCAGTTCGGCAATAACAACGCCTACTGTCAGGATAATGAAATATCATGGCTGAACTGGCATGAGAAGAGGGAGAATCAGGATCACTGGCTGTTCACCAGACATATGATCGCGCTCCGAAAGAAGCACCCGAT
>CAMOXN010000045.1 GCA_946629175.1 uncultured Lachnospiraceae bacterium
GCACTCCAGGCTGAGATCGCCCTTCTCCAGCATCATCCCTCTGTACAGGTAGCGGACGGGGATCCCTTTTTTTCTCGCTGTATCCTCGATCTGCAGGTACAGTTTTCCCTTGCACTCCTCTTTAACGGACGGCAGCGCGACCGATCCGATCCGGATCCCGTCAGGGTCCCCATGCTGCTCGAGAAGTTCTGTGATCCCGCTGCAATGATCGAGGTCATCATGCGTGACTACACAGCAGTCGATCTGAGAGATGCCGTGATACTTAAGAAAAGGGATCCCTATATATTTACCGATTCCCTGTCTGGAGGAACTTCCCCCGTCGATCAGGATGCAGGAACTGCCGCTCCCGTCATGTGTCATCAGGCAGAGCCCGTCCCCCTGTCCCACGTTCCACATATAAAGAGACAGCGGCGGCCTGTAGCGGATACTGAGGATCATGACAACGGCTGCTGTGATCAGTGCCGCCTGAACTGCTCCTTTTTTCATAAATATGAACTTCAGCGCTCTGTTCTCATTGGAGCCGCGCAGCGACCCGACTGCCAAAGATGCCGCGATGAGGAGATAGTAGAGGATCACGAGCCGGAACGCAGGCTTGCCGGGGATCAGTGTGTGGAACGGAAGTTTCTCAGCAGCTGCGCATAAGCGGTCGAAAAGGTACAGGATCAAGGAAGGTAGTTTTCCGATCATGCGGGAGATGGAGAAGAGCATGCCGGACAGGCTCGGAACGTTATTGAGAGTGCCGCCGAATGCGCCTGCGGAAGCGATACCCGTCGCACTGGCGGAAGCGATGTTCGTCGCACTGCCGGAAGCGGTGCCCGCCGCCGCGCCGGGCACGCCGCCGGATAGCAGCGACGCAAGCATATACGGGAGGAGAGAGAGCATGCCTCCCGCGATGAGAAAAGGCGCGAGCGCGATCACGATCAGGTTCAGGAAAACGCTGTACAGCGGGAACGTATAATAAAAGCTGAGCTGGACGGGCATCGTGCAGACCGGGATCAGGAAAGGGACTGTTCGCTTGGGAAAGCCTTCTGAGACCAGAGAGATCGCGATCACCGCGGCGAAAGAGAACAGAAATCCGCTGTGATAAAGATACGCGGGCTGTTCAATGAGAAGAAGGACGGCGGCCACAGAGAGAGCAGTCATGGTGTCATAGGTCCTGCCGAGTGCCTTGGCTGCCACCTGAAAAGAGAACATGATGAGCGCCCTGACACAGGATGTATGCATTCCTGTCATAATTCCATAGAGAAACAAGAACGTCAGCGATGCAGCGCTGCAGACCGGAATTGGGATACCTGTCTTTCGAAGGAGACTGAAGATCCCCGTACCGATGAGCGAGAGATGGACGCCTGATATACACAGGACATGAATGATCCCCGAAGACTGGTACAAGTCTTTCTGCTCCGCATCGAGAAGACCCGTCTGGCCAAGCAGCATGGCTTTCATCAGTGATGCGGTCCCGCTGTCTTTTGACGATGAGACAGGCATCGGCGAGGCTTCGATGTCTTTTGACACAGCCTCCGGCACTTTTTCTCCGTAGATATCATCCAGTGCCTCCGATAAACTGCGGCGAACTGCGTACAGGCGCGACTTGAGCGGATCTCCGGCATGTGTGTAAGCAAGGATATGCGCGTCACGGAGAGAGAAGAGGAGGCCGTTGATCTGAGTGTAGTAGAGGAAAGCGTCGAATTCCCCGTCGTTCGACGGATGTCTGTAGAGCCGCAGTTTTCCCCGCACCCTGACTTCGGCGCCTTCCTTCGCCCAGCTTTCCTGCAGCGCGGTATCGTCGGTCAAAACACACAGGACCTTGTCGCTTTCATGAACATCGAAAGCGATCTCCGCCGGGATCCCCGACTCGATCCGGATGTTCTTTAATGTCATGTTCACGGACAGGCTGTCCGGAGACGACCGCTTATATTCCTTCCATTCCACGGTCCCGGTGACCGTCACGCTCCTTCCGTCTGCTTTTTCATCGATCCTCTCTTTTACCGGGTGAATGAGAACAGCTGCCCAGACGGCAGCGGTAAACAGGAGCGCGGCAAGACAAACAGGCCTTCGCAAAACAGTTTCCTCCTAATTTCAATGCGTTCGGTGAAAATAAGGGTATCTCCCTGCCGGAACCGGCAGCGGGACGGGCAGGAACTGCCCTGATGCGTCAACTGTAGAACAGAACGCGAAAAAAGGCAATACTTTGGTGGAAATACCACCGAAGCGGACGCCGGCATTGACAAATGGCGGTGAATGGCTTTCAATGTAGGTTGAATAAAAAAGGCCCGGAACACTGACAGGTGCTTTATGATGGTGACGGACCAACGGAGGATCCATGGCTGCCAAAAAAACGGGGAGCGATTTTGCCGCAAATCAGAGACAGCTTAATGAAGGGCTCGCGAAAGGAGAATTCAGGCGGGTCTATCTTCTGTGCGGAGAGCAGGCTTATCTGCGCCTCCAGAACAGGGATAAACTCGTCAAGGCGCTTCTCGGGGACGGTGATGCGATGAACCTGTCGCGCTACAGCGGCTCAGATGTGTCGGCGCGGGATGTGATCGATATGGCGCAGACCCTTCCTTTTTTTGCTGACCGAAGGGTCGTGGTCATAGAAAATTCCGGGCTCTTAAATCCCAAATCAGCCGCCAAGTCAGTAACAGGCAGCAAGACAGCTGCCGCTCTGGCTGAGGAAGCTGACAGGATCGCCGACTTCGTACCGCAGATACCGGATACCGCGGCGATCGTATTAGTCGAAGAAAATACGGATAAAAGGGGAAGGCTGTATAAATCGATAGCGAAAAGCCAGAAAGACGGCACGGGCCTGATCCTTGAATGCACGACGCCGGAGGAGGACGACCTGAGGGCCTGGGCGAGCGGGATCTTCAGAAGATCCGGATTTACGATCGGCGGACGCACGCTGGCACTGTTCTTATCCTATGCCGGCGAGGACATGATGAATATTGCGGGAGAAGCTGAAAAGCTCTGCTGCTTCTGCCTGGGGCAGCGTGAGATCACGGAGCAGGCGGTCAAGGCTGTCTGCAGTCCCCGGATCAGGGACAGGATCTTTGATATGATAGAGGCGATCGCGCTCAGGGACAGGAAAAAAGCGCTCGGGATCTACATGGACCTGTGCGCCCTGCGGACGGCGCCGCAGGTCATCCTGACGCTGATGCGCAGGCAGTTCGGCCAGCTCGTGAAGATCCGCGAGCTCAGCGGAAAGCTTCCGGACAGCGAGATCGCCAGGCAGGTCGGTCTTCCCCCTTTTGTCGTTACTAAAAAATACAAGCCCGCACTCAGGATGTACACATCCGAGGAACTGCTCGACGCGCTCGAGGAGTGCACGAGAGCGGACTACGAGTCGAAGAGCGGTAAGATCGATGCCGGTATGGCAGTCGAAATGATCATTGTGAGGCACTCCGGAAGGGTATGACTTTTTCTGCGGAACTGTTGGACTGGTACGAACATAACAGGCGGATCCTCCCGTGGAGGGAGGACCCGTCTCCTTATCATGTGTGGCTGTCGGAGATCATGCTGCAGCAGACCAGGGTCGAGGCGGTCAGGGAATACTATCTTCGCTTCATCGAAAAGCTGCCTGATATCCGGTCACTCGCGGAAGCGCCCGAGGATACTTATCTCAAACTCTGGGAGGGCCTGGGCTACTACAGCCGCGTGCGGAACCTCCATAAAGCCGCATATGTCATTATGGAAAAATACGGCGGGGCGATGCCTTCTTCTTCGAAGGAATTGATCGAACTGCCGGGCATAGGACCGTATACGGCGTCAGCGATCGCTTCGATCGCTTTCGGGGAAGCCGCGCCGGCAGTGGACGGAAACCTGCTGCGCGTGTTCGCCCGTCTTTCGAGATACGGGGAGAACATCCGCACTCCTGCGGCGCTGAGAGCGGCGGTAAGTTTCTACAAAGAGCGGATGCCTGACCGCGTGCCTGCGGAGCAGGGCGGTACGGAGAATGATCCCGGAAGCCTGTACAGGCCGGGCAACCCGTTCGGGAACTTCAACCAGGCGCTGATGGATATCGGCGCGATGGTATGCCTTCCGAATTCCGGGCCTTTCTGCGAGAGGTGTCCGCTGGCATCGCGGTGCAGGATCCATAATGAGCTTCCCGGGGAAGAACTCTCACTTCCCGCAGCGAAGGAACGCGCAGAGAAAAAGACGGAGCTTCTCACTGTATTTGTGATCAGGACAGGAGGGAGGACCGCGATCAGGAAACGTCCGGCCCGCGGTCTTTTGGCAGGGCTCTATGAGTTTCCCAATGCCGCCGGATTTCTGGATACTGATGAGGCATTGATATGGCTGAGGGAACACTCTGTGGAGCCGCTCAGGATCATGAGGACAGAGGATTCCGAGCATGTTTTTACCCATAAGATCTGGAAAATGCGGGGATATGAGGTGGACGCCGATCCCTTTACGGAGGAAAAGATTCCGTTCATCATGGCTTCCGACGAGGAAATTTTAGGCAAATACAGCATACCTTCGGCTTTCGGCGCTTATCTGAAGCGGATCTGACAGCAAATTTGAAAGCAATTGCTGCGGAACATTGGTTTAATCCCCAATATATGGTATAATACTGTGCCAGTAACAACAAAAATCAGAAATGACAGCAAACGTGCAAAGCATGACATGGTGAAGTATATATGAAATTATTATCAATAGCAGTGCCCTGTTACAATTCAGCGGCTTATATGGAAAAGTGTGTGGATTCTCTCGCGATCGGCGGAGAGGATGTTGAGATCCTGGTGGTCAACGACGGCTCGTCGGACAATACTGCCGAGATCGCGGATATGCTGGAAAAGAAGTATCCCGGAATCGTAAGGGCGATCCACCAGGAGAACAAGGGACACGGCGGAGCGGTCAATACCGGGCTTGAGAACGCGACCGGTTCCTACTTTAAAGTCGTGGACAGCGACGACAAGGTCAAGGCAAGCGCCTATATGACCATCCTCGATACGCTCAGGAAGAACATGGAAGCAGAGGAGGGAGAAAGGATCGACCTTCTCATCAGCAATTTCGTATACGACAAGGAAGGCGCAAGCCATCGCAAGGTGATGGAGTACCGCAAAACGCTTCCTGTCGGCAGGATCTTTTCGTGGGAAGAGACGGGACGCTTCAAAAAGGGGGAGTATATCCTTATGCATTCCGTCATCTACAGGACGCAGCTCCTTCGGGACGGCGGCATGCGCCTTCCGGAGCACTGCTTCTATGTGGACAATATCTATGTTTTCAATCCGATGCCGTATGTGAAGAACATGTATTACCTCGATGTCAACTTCTATTACTATTTCATCGGAAGGAATGACCAGTCCGTCAATGAGGAAGTGATGATCAGGCGCCTCGACCAGCAGGCAAGGGTCAACCAGATCATGATCGATTACTTCTCTGACGGCGTGAGGTCCGGCCTCATCGAGAAGAACAGCCATCTGTATAAATACATGTATAATTATCTGGAGATCATCACGACGATCACCTCCGTGCTGGCGATCCGCTCCGGTGATGCTGAAAAGATGGCGATCAAGGATGAGGTGTGGAAGTATCTGAAGGATAAAGACGACGGATTGTACAGGAAGATGAGAAGAGGACCCTTCGGCGCGCTTGTCCATCTGCCCGGAAAGAGCGGACGTGCAGTGGTGAAGGGCGCTTACAGTGTGGCTCGCAAGATCTTCGGCTTTAACTGAGATCACATGTAATCACCGAAGTAAAATGTCGTATAATATAACGGTTCATGATCATCACATTTTGATCTGCCGCTCTTTATAGAACTGCGGCAAGGAGTGTTTTATGCATAAAAAAGAATTGAGAGGCTGGCTCAAGCACATCGACTTCATTGTCCTTGATGTCGTGATGCTCCAGATCTGTTTTGTACTCAGTTACTGGATGTGGATCGGCATTGAAAATCCATATTCGACATATATCTACAGATACCAGGCTGTGCTGCTGACTATGTGCCAGCTCCTGGTCGTGCTGTTCAATGACAGCTATAAGAACATTATAAGAAGGAACAAGCTGGAGGAGTTCGCGGCGACATTCAGGTTCGAAGTCAGCTTTTTGCTGCTCGACATCCTGATCCTGTTCATGATCCACCAGATCTACCTGATCTCCCGTATGCAGATGGGCATCATGGCCGTCATGTACCTGTTCGGGTCCTATTTTATAAGGCTCCTCAACAAAAAGAGGATCTTCCATTCGGCCAGGGTCAGAGAGGGAAGGAAATCCCTCATGCTGATGACTTCCTCCTCACTGGCGAACGAAGTCTTAGGGAACCTGACCGATTACAATTTTCAGGACTACAGGGTCATCGGACTGTATCTGATGGACAGGGAGCGTGAACCCGGAGAAGTGATCCGGGGCGTCCCCGTAATGGGAATTGAAACGGACATCATCAACGAGATCAAGACGAATTGGGTAGATGAGATCTTCGTCTACCAGCCGGATAATATGCCCTATCCGATGGCCATGATCGACGCGATCATGGATATGGGGATCACGGTCCATTACTGTATGGAGGCCCTCAATGCACACAGTGACGGAATGCAGGAGGTCTCCAAGGTCGGCTCCTACAGAGTGATCACGAACAGCCTGAAGATCGTATCGGCCAAGCAGGTCATCTACAAAAGGATCATGGATATCTGCGGCGGAATCGTCGGGTGCATCCTGACCTGTATCATTTTCATCTTTATCGCGCCGATCATCTATATCCAGTCCCCGGGACCGATCTTTTTCAAACAGAAGAGGATCGGGCAGAACGGCAAGCAGTTCCTGATGTACAAGTTCCGCAGCATGTACATGGATGCGGAAGAGCGCAAGAAAGCGCTCATGGAACAGAACAAGATCAGTGACGGAATGATGTTCAAGATGGACGATGATCCCAGGATCATCGGCTCCGAGAAGAAGGACAAGAACGGCAATCCGAGAGGGATCGGCAATTTTATAAGGCGCACTTCCCTCGATGAATTCCCTCAGTTCTTCAATGTGCTCAAGGGGGATATGTCCCTGGTCGGCACAAGGCCTCCGACGCTTGATGAGTGGGAGAAATACGACCTGCACCACAGAGTAAGGATGAGTATCAAACCCGGGATCACGGGACTTTGGCAGATCAGCGGAAGAAGCGATATCACTGACTTCGAGGAAGTCGTAAGGCTCGACCGCGAATACATCCAGAACTGGAGCATCTGGCTGGACTTTAAGATCCTGTTCAAGACAGTCGGCGTGGTCCTCAGACATGAAGGAGCGGAGTGACCGGTCTATTCCGGCCGTGAGTGACAGCTATGGGACAGATTAAAGTAACAAAGACGCCGATCGAAGGTCTGTATATCATAGAACCGACCGTGCACGGCGATGAACGCGGATATTTCGTGGAAACATATAATGAGAGAGACATGCGGGAAGCCGGCCTCAATATGAGGTTCGTTCAGGACAACCAGAGCATGTCCGTGAAGGGAGTGCTGAGGGGTCTCCATTTTCAGATCGCCCATCCGCAGGGGAAACTTGTTAGAGTGATCCGCGGAGAGGTGTTCGATGTGGCGGTCGACCTCAGGAAGGACAGTCCCACCTACGGACAGTGGTTCGGGGATATCCTGTCGGAAGAGAACGGCAGGCAGATGTATATCGCGGAAGGTTTCGCGCACGGATTTCTCGTCCTGAGCGATAAAGCGGAATTCTGCTACAAGGTCACGGATTTCTATGACCCGGCGGACGAGAGCGGTATCGCGTGGAATGATCCGGGGATCGGGATCAGGTGGCCCGGACTCCAAGGGGAGTATCCGGGCAGCGCATGTCCGGACAACTACCGTCTTCAGGACGGTTCGCCCCTGATAATGAGCGGGAAAGACAGGATGTGGAAGTGTCTTGGCGAAGTGGCCGGAGACGCTCCTTAAAACGGCGCTTCATGAACGGTCTTATCATGGAGCGGGGTCTTAAAAGGCAGGATGCATGATAAAGAAACTGATACAATTTCTGATACATTTGATTTTCGTGCTGTTCATACTGGCGCTCGTCATCGGCGTGCCGGCAGCATGGATGATACGCCGGTCCTACAGCGGTCCGGAGGTCCACTATTTTTATACAAAGCTGGAAAGAGATGCCGAAGAACCGGAAGGACCGGGATCGGAAGAAACGAAATCGGAAGGACCGGATGAAACGGGATCGGAAGAGCCGGGACCGGAGGAGACGGAAGCAGAAGAGCCCGGGTCCCTTCGTTTTGTTGTGCTCTCAGACCTTTACGGCTATGTCTTCGACGGTGGGAACGGTATCATCGCCGACCTTGTGAGCAATACATTTCCGGATGCCATACTGATAGACGGGAACCTGATAGACGGAAATACCGATGAGATCACGCAGACCACGGATCTCATAAAGCGCCTCTCCCAGATCGCGCCGGTCTACTATTCTTACGGCGAGCAGGAACAGAACTATGTCAAAAGACACAGTGAAGGCGATGACGCGGACAGAGCCAATGATCCGCTCAGGGCACAGCTGAAAAAAGCGGGTGCCATCGTGCTCAATGAAGAATACAAGGACGCGCAGCTTTACGGGATCAGCGTACGGATCGGCGGGATGAGCGGCAAGGCTTATGAGCTCACGAACCTGAACGGCGAGGTCAAAAGAAAGAGCGCGAAGACATGGAATCTTCTGAACAGGTTCCATAATACAGACCGGCTGAAGATCATGCTGTCGAACAGAACGGATAATTTTCTGTACTCGGACGCCTGCGAGACCTGGAAGATCGACCTGATCGTGAGCGGGAACGGGCTTGGAGGGCTTGTCGTGCTTCCGTATTACGGAGGAGTGTTCGGCGGTTCACAGGGCTATTTTCCCGAGTACGTCCACGGCCTGTATGAAAAAGGGAGTTCGAAACTCCTGATAACGAGCGGCCTTTCCGCGCCGCGAGGCGTCATTCCCCGATTCAACAATCCGCCGGAGATCGCGGTCATTGATATCGACGGTCTTATCAGAGCCGCTAAATAAGATCGCGCGGCCAAGGGAGTTAGACCTTGGCCGCGCTGTTTTATGGAGAACGAATGCAGATGCACTCCGTTCGGCAGGATTATGATCGTAACTTCCTTGCAGCAGGATCTCTTAATAACGAGAACTCTTAAAACAAGATCATGAAGTTACTGTAGCAATATTATTAATATCACTGTATTCTTAACAGAAAATTAAATATCCGAAATTCATCATACTGTTTAACAGATTTCGATACAAAGTGCTGAATACTGATTACTCCGAGGTGTATTATGCAGACAGATTACGAGAATGCGAAAAGAGAAGGCGACCGCGCATACAGAAGAGCCGTCCGGGAAGGCAATTACCCCTATCTTCCCGCGCTGAACGCGATGGTCCCCGATATTGACAGGTATGCCGAGAAAAAACTCGGTGTCAAGGAGATCCCTCTGGAAATGATCGCGGGAACAAGGACTGTGGGGAGACAGAATGCTTTCGCATGCAACTTCATGCCGCTGATCGACTGGGGGACGGAGTTCTCGTCGAAATGGGCGGCGCTCTGTGATTCCGCTTCCGAAGACGGGATCCGCGAGCCGATCAAGGTCTATGAATTCATGAATAAGTTCTATGTCGAGGAGGGGAACAAACGTGTATCCGTTTCGAAACATATCGGATATTACTCCATTCCGGGCGACGTGATCAGGATCCTTCCTCCGAAGACAGATGACCCGTCTTCCAGGATCTACTATGAATACATTGATTTTTACAACGTGACCGGGATCTTCGGGATCACCTTTTCCAGGGAGAAGAGCTATAAAAAGCTCGCTGAGTATTTTGGCTGCGATCTGACCGATGTGTGGCCGGAACAGACAGTGGAGACGCTCAGAGCGGCTTTCAATGAGTTCACGAAGTACTATAAATCCAAAGGAGGAGATAAGCTGCCGATCACCACGGGCGACGCATTCCTGATCTATCTCGGCGTGTTCGACTGCGGAAGCCTTCTGGAGGACTCCGGGAACGCGATCGCCAACAAGATCCAGAGGATCTGGAAAGAATTTGTCCCGATCACGAAGAAGGACGCGATCGAGCTAGTGCGGAACCCTGAAGAGGTAGAAAAGTCAGACAGGCTCTTGAGCATCCTCAAAAAGAACAGCGCTTTTGCCGGCAGGCAGGTGCGCGCGGCTTTTCTGTTCGAATCGAATGAGGAAGATTCGAGCTGGATCTACGGACATGAACTCGGCGCCAATGAACTGGTCGAGAAGTTCGGGGGAAGCGTGGACGCGATCAAATTTGAGAACTGCAGTGAAGAGGAGGATCTTGCGCGAGCATTTGCGGCCTGTGACGCGGATAAGGACGACATTGTCTTTGCGACATCGCCCGCGATGATGAAAGCGTGCCTGAAGGCGGCGATCGAATATCCGAAGCTGCGGATCATGAACTGCTCCGTGAACCTCTCCAGCAATTCGGTGCCCACATATTATCCGCGAATGTATGAGGCGTACTTCCTGAACGGCTGCCTTGCTGCCTCCCTTTCGGAGAACCACAGGATCGGGTTCAGGGCCGATTACCCGATCTTCGGCGGGATCGCGAACATCAACGCCTTTGCAGCCGGAGCGGCCTGGTTCGACCCTTACGCGAGGGTCAAACTCGTATGGGCTTCCAAAAAGGGAAGCGACTGGGAAAAGGAACTCCTGGACGACGGTTGCAGCATCATTTCAGGCATCGATATGATAAAACCCAGAGATCCGGGCAGAAAATACGGCCTTTACAGGATCCGTGAAGCCGGAACGCTGAGGGCCGACGGAACTGTGGCAGAGGAGCAGGAAGTGGATAATCTCGCAGCTCCGGTCTACCGCTGGGGGATTTATTACGAGCAGCTCATCCACAAGCTTATAGAAGGCGCTCTTGACGCAAGAAAAGCACATGCCGATGGGAAGGCGGTCAATTACTGGTGGGGAATGTATGCCGGAGTAGTCGACGTCATCCTTTCCAAGAACCTGCCCTATGCCTCTCAAAAGGCAGTCCTCACTCTGAGGCGGCTCATCACGAACGGAGTCATCCATCCCTTCGAGGGAGAAATACACACGCAGTCCGGTATTTTGCAGGGACCCGATGCTCCGCCCCTGACCGACAAGGAGATCATTACGATGGACTGGCTGTGGGACAACGTAGACGGGGAGATCCCGGACACATGGGAGCTTGTGGATTCGATCAAAAAGACGGTGAAAGTTTCCGGTGTCAAGGAGTAATATGTTGTGAAGGAGTAGTATAATGAAGATCCTTGCAATCGCCGACCAGGAATCCCGCTCGCTTTGGGATTATTATACCCCGGACAA
Organism: uncultured Lachnospiraceae bacterium; assembly: GCA_946629175.1. Taxonomy (GTDB): domain Bacteria; phylum Bacillota; class Clostridia; order Lachnospirales; family Lachnospiraceae; genus CAG-791. Next base: position 11,274 of record CAMOXN010000045.1, read on the forward strand.
GCTGGAAGGCATCGACCTTATCATTTCCTGCGGCGACCTGAGCCCGCGCTTCCTCGAATTTCTGGTCACGCTGGGAAACGTTCCGCTCCTGTATGTGCGCGGGAACCACGACTCCGCTTACGACAAAAACCCGCCGGGAGGGTGCATTTGCATTGAAAATATGATATACAATTACAAGGGACTCAGGATCGCCGGCCTCGGCGGCTCTATGCGCTACAAGTACGGTCCCGACATGTATACGGAAGCTGAAATGCGAAAGAGAGCCCGGCGCCTTGCTTTCAAGATCCGCTATACGAACGGGATCGACATTCTTGTCACGCATGCGCCTGTAAAGGGATACGGCGACATGCTGGATCTTCCTCACAGGGGATTTGAGTGTTTTGGCAGGATCCTGGAGAAGTACAAGCCGCTTTATCTCCTGCACGGACATGTGCATAAGAATTACGGGGCCAGATTTCAGAGAGTGACAGGACACCCTTGCGGAACATCGATCGTGAATGCTTACGAGTCCTATGCGTTCGAGATCCCCAAGACCGATTATCCGGCTTTCGCTAAGACCGGATCTTACTTTTACGATCTGCAGTGCAGATTAGGGGAAGAAAGCAGGGTATTTTACAAAAATCCGGTCTGAATAACGCGGCCGGTCACGGAACAGATGTATTAAATCTAATGATCATGGGAGGATTTTATGAAAAAGACAGGTGACGGACGTCTCATGAAGAGGGCGTCTTATGCGCTCCTTGCGCTCGTCATGGCGGCAGCCATGTCTGCGTGCGGATCGAAGAAGGAAGAAGAGCCTGTGGCTGAGCAGACAGTGGCAGAAGCCGAACAGGCGCTCCAGGAGAATGCGCCTGATGCGGCGGCGCAGGCAGAAGAAGCGGCAAAAGAAGAAGCCGCGAAAGAAGAGGCGGCAAAAGAGGAAGCCGCAGCCGGTGAAGCGGCGGAAAAAGAGCAGGCGGCGGAA
>CAMOXN010000046.1 GCA_946629175.1 uncultured Lachnospiraceae bacterium
GCCTGCTGCATGATCTCGTGCTCATTCACGAGCTCGTTCGTGTGGACGGTCGCCTCGTTGATCATCTCTTCCGCTCTTCTTCTGGCGTCTTCGAGGATCGCTTCCTTATTGTTGATGATGCGCTGATAGTGCTTGATCTCCTCGGGCGTTCTCGCGCGAAGCTCCTCAAGGAGCGCGTCCAGCTCATCTTTATCTACGATGATGTTCGTCTTGGAAAAAGTCTGATATCTGCAGGAATCAATAAAATCCTCAATCTGATCGATCTGCTGTTCGATTTTGCTGCTCATGATCTTTGTTCCTCCTTTTAACTCCTATAAAACTCCGGATGACGGACCCGCATTTTCTTTATGACTTCCTCTTCTACCACGGGGGGGACACACTGTTTGATGTCGCCGCCGAAGGAAGCGATCTCTTTGACGGCAGAGGAACTGAGGTATGCATATTCCATACTGCTGGTGATAAAGATCGTATCCAGAAAGCCTCCGGAGATCTTGTAGTTCGCGTGAGCGATCTGCAGCTCATACTCGAAATCCGAGACTGCGCGCAGTCCGCGTACCGCTATATGACAGTCTATACTTCGTGCGTAGTCCATTAATAATCCGTAATAGGAATCGACATGCACGTTAGATATATTTTCCGACACTTGTCGTAACATTTTAACACGTTCGTCTACAGAAAACAATGGAGTTTTTGCTTTATTATCCAAAACGCAGACCGTCAGGTCGTCGAACATCTCCGCTGCTCTCTTTATGATATCGATGTGGCCGTAGGTCACAGGGTCAAAGCTTCCGGGGTAGATTGCATGTTTCATGGCATATCCTTTCTGTTGTCCGGACTGTTCTCAGTTCTGCGCCGAATGAAAATATGCCGGTTCGCTCTGTAGTCCTTCTCTCTTACAAGCGTAAGTCCGATCTGATCCAGATAGGAGAAATCCGTATCCAGTGATGACTCTACAATGATCAGCGTGTTTTCCGTTACAAAAGATTCCTTTGAGAGCGCGTTCAGGATATCATGCGCGGTCCTCGATTCATAGGGGGGATCCACATAGATGAGATCCGCTTCTTTCTCGTGGATATGCCTGAGGGCGCTCAGCACGTCCTGCTTGAGGATCACGGCTGATTCCTCGAAATGCGTCGTATGCAGATTCTTCTGGATACAGGCGCAGGCCTCCCTGCCGTTCTCAACGAAATAGGCCCTTTTGGCGCCCCTGCTCAGGGCTTCGATCCCGATCGCCCCGCTTCCCGCGCAGAGATCCAGAAAGACAGATCCCGGGACTTCCCCCTGAATGATGTTGAACAGGGTCTCCTTGATGATATCCTGTGTCGGTCTGGTATCAAGTCCTCGCGGCGCTTCCAGTCTGAGTCTTCTCGCGCTGCCTGCTATTACTCTCATAATTCGTTCAAGTCTCCAAATTGTATTCCGGTTTCGATAGTTAAAGTGTATATAATCTTCGCTTTTTTGTCCACCACTGAGTAAGAATCTTGCAGGTCCTTTCTCATGATCCCTTATTCTGATCCACTATTATGATCCCTTCTCAGCGTCCCCTGCTCAGAACTTCTTGCTCCCTTTTCCGTTCCTCTTCCCGGTCCGGACTTCGTTCAGGTCGATCGAGACATCTCTGTGCTCAAGCGGCGCTTCCTCTTTCTCCGCGGCAAGGACGGCGCGCTCGACAAGATCTTCTTTGGATAGTTTGATGCCCTGCATTCCGGCTGCCGCCTTCTTCATCTCGGTGATCTGTTCCAGCGGGAACTTCAGAAGGAATCCGTTCTTTGTAATAAGGACCGCGTATTTCTGGCCGTTTATGACTCCCGCGAAAACAAGCGAATCGCCTTCGCCGAGCTTCGTCGCGTTCATGGTCTTCATTCTCGTCTCGAATTCCCCGCCGCTCACGATCTTGACCATGCCTTGCGCCGTGACGAACAGGAGCCTGTAGAGATTCAGGTCGGACTGGCTGCAGGCCAGCACGATCTCCTCCTTCGAGGAGTCGTAATTGCCGATGTTGTCGATGGGGATCCCCTTGTCCCTGAGTCTTCCCATGGGCAGATCCGATACCTTTACCGTGTGGAGCGCCCCCTTATCCGTGAACAGGCAGATCCTTCCGGTGCTCCTGCAGGGGAAGCAGTACTTGAAGCTGCTGTCAACAGCTTCCTGGTTCCTTGTGTATACGGAAGGCTCCATTGTCTTGGCATATCCGAAGCGGTCCATCGCGAACAGGAGCTCCCTGTCCTCCTCATCTTCCCTGAGCGTGACGGTAACGGCATCTGCCTGAATGATCTTAGTCCTTCTGGGGCGCGCGTACTTGTCCCTGATCGCCGTGAGCTCGCCGCGGAGGACCTGCGTCATGGAATCGCGCTCTTCAAGGATATCCTCGTAGCGGTAGATATTGGAAAGCGTCTCATCGTGTTCCTTGAGCAGGGCCTCGATCTCGAGACCGATCAGTTTGTACAGTCTCATGTCGAGGATGGCGTCCGCCTGCGCTTCGGTAAAAGCGAGCTGTGTCGCCATGATCTCGGATTCCTCGCTGCGGAAGCGGATGCCGCCGGTCTCGCCGTTCACGAGGCAGTTCTTGACCGTCTTGCGGTCCCTGGCTCCGCGCAGGATCTCTATGATCAGGTCGATCACGTTGACCGCCTTGATGAGTCCCTCCTGGATCTCTTTCTTTTTTTTCTCTTTTTCCAGGAGATTCTCGTATTTACGCGTGGTCGTCTGATACAGGAAATCCGTGTTGGCCCTTAAGATGTCGCGGAGACTGAGCGTCTCCGGCCTTCCGTCATGGATCGCGAGCATGTTGACGCCGAACGTGTCCTCAAGGCGCGTCTTCTTATAGAGCAGGCCCTTGAAATTCTCTATATCCGTGTCCTTCTTGAGCTCAATGACGATGCGGATCCCTTCCTTGTCGGACTGGTTCGTGATATCAATGATATCCGAAGTTACCTTCTTCTCAGAAAGGGCGGCCACATCCGACAGGAATTTGCCTATCCCTGAGCCGACCATCGTATAAGGGATCTCAGTCACCACCAGGTTGATATGCCCGGACTTTCCTTTTTCGACCTCGATCTTTCCCCTTATGCGCACCTTTCCGGTCCCGGTCTCATAGATCTGGGGGAGCTCATCTTTGTTCACAACGATCCCGCCGGTCGGAAAATCGGGCCCTTTTACGTATCGCATCAGATCTTCGTTCGTAAGGCCCGGGTCTTCCATCAGGGCGATCTGCGCGTCGATCACCTCGGCGAGATTGTGGGGAGGCGTGCTGGTGGCCATTCCGACCGCTATTCCCTCCGATCCGTTGATCAGGAAATTCGGGATCCTGACAGGAAGTACGGAAGGCTCTTTTTCGTTCTCATCGAAGTTAGGGACAAAATCGACGACGTCCTTGTCGAGGTCGGCGAGGAAAGCCTCCTCTGTCACCTCCTGCAGTCTTGCCTCCGTGTAGCGCATTGCCGCTGCGCCGTCCCCTTCGATATTGCCGAAATTGCCGTGCCCGTCAATGAGCGTGAGCCCCTTCTTGAAGTCCTGTGCCATGACGACCAGCGCTTCATAGATCGAGCTGTCCCCGTGGGGATGGTACTTACCCATCGTATCTCCGACGATCCTGGCGCTCTTTCTGAAAGGCCTGTCCGAGCGGATCCCCAGTTCATGCATATCGTAAAGAGTCCTTCTCTGGACAGGCTTGAGGCCGTCCCTGACATCCGGCAGGGCTCTCGCGACGATGACGCTCATAGCGTAGTCGATGTAGGATTTCTGCATGAGTTCCGAGTACTCTGTCTTAAGGATCTGCTCGTCGGGTGTCCGGGCGAAAAGATCCGCTTCCTGTTTTTTCTGTTTTTTGCTGTTTCGGTCGTCTCTGGGCATATCGGTATATAGTCTCTCCGTATTATTTATTCTAATTCAATATGCCGGGATTGGGGATCCCGGGTCCTTTTTTCACATAGCGGCAGCGCGGTCAGACGTCGAGTTCGGCGTCCGCCGCGTGGTCATGGATAAAGCTCCTGCGCGGCGGCACTTCGCTTCCCATGAGCAGTTCCGTGATCTCGGAAGCGTGCATCGCGTCTTCGATCTGTACGAGTTTCAGATACCTTCTCGCAGGGTCGAGCGTGGTCTCCCACAGCTGCTCGGGATCCATCTCGCCGAGTCCCTTGTATCTCTGCAGGGTAAAGTCGCCGCTCTTGTGCTGCTTTCTGTATTTTGCCAGTTCATAGTCGTCATAGAGGTAGACGCCTTCTCCTCCGCGCTTCGGGACCGCTTTGTAGAGCGGCGGCATGGCGACATAGACGTGTCCTTCGTAGATCAGTTCCGGCATAAAGCGGTAGAAAAGCGTAAGGAGGAGCGTGGAAATATGCGCGCCGTCGACATCGGCATCCGCCATGACGATGATCTTGTCATACCTGAGCTTTGTAATGTCGAAGTCGTTGCCGTAGCCCTCCGAGAAGCCGCAGCCGAAGGCGTTGATCATGGTCTTGATCTCCGCGTTGGCAAGGATCTTGTCTATGCTCGCTTTTTCAACATTCAGGATCTTGCCGCGGATCGGGAGGATCGCCTGGTACATGCGGTCCCTGGCCATCTTGGCGCTGCCGCCCGCCGAATCTCCCTCGACGATGAAGATCTCGCATCTGGTCGCGTCTTTGCTCGTGCAGTTAGCGAGCTTGCCGTTGGAATCGAAGGAGAATTTCTGCCTGGTCAGCATATTCGTCTTCGCCTTTTCCTCCGTCTTCCTGATCTTCGCGGCTTTCTCCGCGCATCCGATCACTGTCCGCAGGGTCTCCAGGTTCCTGTCAAAATAGTGAACGATCTCGTCTCCCGTCACCTGGCTGACGGCCTTCGCCGCGTCCTGGTTGTCGAGTTTCGTCTTGGTCTGCCCCTCGAAACGGGGATCGGGATGCTTGATGGAAATGACCGCGGTCATTCCGTTCCGGATATCCGCCCCGGTGAAGTTCGCGTCCTTGTCCTTGAGTACGCCGATCTGTCTCGCGTATGTATTGATGACCTGCGTGAAGACGGTCTTGAAGCCCGTCAGGTGCGTGCCGCCCTCCGCGTTATAGATATTGTTGCAGAATCCGAGCACATTCTCGTGGAATTCGTTGACGAACTGGAACGCGGCTTCCACGGTTATGCGGTCGCTCACGCCTTTGTAGTAGACGATTCCCGTCACGGTCTCCTTGGATTTATTGAGCGCGCGAATAAACCCGACGATGCCGTCGGGCTCATGGAAAACGATCTCTTCAGCGGGTTCCTTCCTCTTGTCGGTGTAGATGATCGAGAGTTCGGGATTGAGGTAAGCTGTCTCATGCAGCCGGCTCTTTATATCCTCCTCCCTGAACCTCGTCTTTTCAAAGATCTCGGGGTCAGGCAGGAAATTGATGCGCGTGCCTGTCCACCTGGTCTTTCCGACAGCGGGCAGGAGACCGTCCTGCAGCTCGGTCACGGGATTTCCACGCTCATAGCTGTCCTCGTAGAGGACACCGCCGACACCTACGTTCACGGTCAGCCGCTGTGATAGCGCGTTGACGACCGAAGAACCGACGCCATGCAGACCTCCGCTGGTCTTATACGCGTTATTATCGAATTTGCCTCCGGCGTGTAGCGTCGTGAAGACTACTCTTTCCGCGCTCACGCCTTTTTCATGCATGCCGATCGGTATTCCTCTCCCGTTGTCCTCAACAGTGCAGGAACCGTCCGCTTCGAGCGTGACTTTTATTGTCGAACAGAATCCCGCGAGATGCTCATCCACGGAATTATCCACGATCTCATAGATCAGATGGTTAAGACCCCTTGTCGACACGCTTCCGATGTACATTCCGGGTCTTGTGCGGACGGCCTCCAGCCCTTCGAGGACCTTAATGCTCGCCGCGTCGTAATTATTAGCGTCCTGATGAATCGTTGCCATTTAGTTTCCTTCTTGAGTATTTATCCGGCCCTGTGAACAGGGCCGGACATGATTATGCCGTGATCTTCCTGGAGCACGCGATCGCAAGCGCGCCGGGGCCTATATGGCACGCGACGCTGAGAGACAGAACGTCTTCCTCCACGGGTATGCCCGGGAACGCTGCTTTCACTTCCTGTGAGAACTCCTCGAACTGAGCGGGTATATTTCCGTGGACCGCGTACAGCCAGACATTGTCCCCTTCCATTCCGCCAAAGAGCGTTTCGATGTCATGTTTCATCGCGCTGATCATGATGTTCTTTCCCTGTGCCAGTGTGCGGGCTTTTGAAAAGGCGTCGAGCCTCTCTCCCTTGATCTGCAGGACAGGTTTGATCCTGAGGAGCGATCCGATGGCAGCGGCAGCGGGAGTGATCCTGCCGCCCTTTTTGAGATACTTGAGTGTATCCAGCATGATATAGATGCTGGATTCATACTTCACGCGTTCAAGTTCCTCGCGGATCTCAGCCGCGGTCATTCCTTTCTTCGCAAGGTCGAGCGCGTCCAATACGGATCTTTTCTGTGTGACCGAGATCCGCTGGTTGTTGACGACCTGGACTTTGCCGTCGTAGTCGTCCGCCAGCATCCTTGCGCTCTGGCATGATCCCGAAAGACCGCTGCTCATGGGAATGTAGACGATCTCGTCGTGTGTAAGGAGCGCCTTGTCCCAAATATTTGTTACGTCGGAAGGGGACGGCTGGCTCGTAACGATATTCGCGCCGCCTTCCATCTGAGAGTAGAATTCCTCCCTGGAAAGGGTGATCCCCTCATAAAAAGTCTCCTCGCCGATCATGAACGGCATAGGAACAACACCGATCCCGAGTTCTCCGGCCTCCGCGGCAGTAATGTGCGCATTGCTGTCAGTTATAACTGCGATCTTAGACATTTCAATCTCCATCTTTAGTGATCCAGCACCCATAAAAAAGAGTCATAAAGAGCTCATGGTCGGAAATTGGGAGCTGAGCGGTTAAAAAGAACCATACGAAGAACATCATAATAATATAACGTTCCAAAGTCAACCACGCTGTGACGCCGCTATATCGTACGAAAGTCAAGTTTCCTCAGCGAGGGGATTTCAAATCCGGGATCTGTAAGGAGTACTTCGTCGACATAAGCCGCAGCCTTTTTCATGATCGAGGAGTCCTCATAGATATCCGCGAGAACAAATCCGAGCGCGCCGCTCTGGCGCTCTCCGAAGAGGTCTCCGGGTCCCCTGAGCTTCAGGTCTTCCTCGGCGATCACAAAACCGTCGTTGGTCTTCTCAAGGATCTCCAGCCTCTTGGGTTTCTTCCCGGGGTCTTCGCCTCCCGCCGAGCCCGGCGTGAAAAGAAAGATGCAGTAGGACTGCCACTTTCCTCTTCCGACCCTTCCCCGCAGCTGATGGAGCTGTGACATACCGAAGCGCTCGGCATTCTCGATCGCGATCACTGAGGCATTGGGGACGTCGATCCCCACCTCAATGACTGTCGTGGATACCAGTATATCTGTCCTGCCCTCACTGAAGCGCTCCATCACATCGGTCTTTTCCTTCGGCTTCATCCGCCCGTTCAGAGAATCGATCCGCACTTCGGAAGGAAAGATCTTTCGGAGCTTTTCGGTGTAATCCTGCACATTCTCGAGCTCAGACATCTCCCCTTCTTCCACCTCCGGGCAGATCACATAGGCCTGGCGTCCCTCCTTGAGCTGTCCGTAAATGAATCGGTAGATCCTCCTTCGCTGTGTGCTGTCGATTGCCAGGTTCTTGATGGGAAGCCTTCCTTTGGGCATCTCGTCGAGAACGGAGATCTGAAGGTCACCGTACATGATGATCGCCAGTGTCCGCGGGATCGGCGTTGCGCTCATGACGAGCACGGGTACCTCTTTCCCCTTTCCGGCAAGATTCTCCCTCTGGCGCACGCCGAACCTGTGCTGCTCGTCCGTGATCACAAGGCCCAGGTCTCTGTATTCAACAGCCTCCTGGATCAGCGCATGGGTGCCGATAATGATATCGGCTTCCCCGGAAGCTATCTTTTTATAAGCTTCTTTTCTGGCTTTTCCCTTGATAGAGCCTGTAAGGAGCACAGGTTCTATGGGAAGTCCGTATTCGTCCCGAAGCTTTAAGAGATTCTCCATGTGCTGCCTCGCGAGGACTTCCGTGGGAGCCATGAGAGCGCCCTGCCTGTTGTTCGCGCTGCACAGAAGAAGGGACAGAAAAGCGAGGATCGTCTTTCCCGAGCCGACGTCTCCCTGGAGGAGACGGCTCATTACATATCCTCCGGTCAGGTCTCTCCTGATCTCCTCCCACGCCCTTTTCTGGGCGCCGGTAAGCGAATAGGGGAGCTTCCCGATCAGTTCCTCAGGGATGTCGGACAGTACCATCGGGCGCTCGTTCTTAAGCGCGTCATTCTCTTTTTTGCGTTTCCTGATCCCCAGGATGAATTCGAAGAACTCGTCGAAGATCAATCTGCTCCTCGCCCGTCCGAGCTCTTCCGCGCTTCCCGGGTGATGGATGCCGCGGAGCGCCTGATCCCTCGCGCACAGTCCCAGTCTTTCCCGGTCTTTTTCCGGCAGGTGATCCGGAAATTCCGGGAGTTCCCGCAGTACCTGGCCGATCAGGGAGGAGATCTGCCTGTTCTTTATCCCCTGGAACAGCGGATAGACCGGCTGAAGCGTCCCTTCAAGCTCGTGGTAGTCGTCGAGCGAATAGACGCGCGGCTGCTCCATGAAGCGGAGTCCCCGCGGGGACATCTTCATAGTCCCCATAAAGACGCGCTGGGATCCGGGCGGCAGGCTGCGCACCATGTAAGGCATATTGAAAAAAGTGATCCTGCAGTCTCCCGTGGCGTCACCCGTCTTAAAATGGCAGATGGACCGTCCCTTAGCGCGCACGGATGTCCCCCTTCCGATCACGGTCAGGAGCACGGCGCACTCAGCATTCTCCGATGTCTGCGACACCGCTGAAAGCCCGACATATTTCTCATAGCGGGAAGGATAATAATAGACCAGGTCTTCCGCAGTGCTGAGCCCCCTGCTTCTTAAAAGTTCCGCGGTCTTGGGGCCGACCCCCTTCAGTTCTTCCACTCTCGTATGTAAATTCATTCTTTTCCCCGCAGTTGCGCATGTGTACGGCATCCGGCGCCGCTGTCCCTTTTCCAAAAGAGACCGGATGCCTGACGGCACCCGGTCCTATCAATGCTGTTATAGAAATATCACGTATCGGGCCGGCAGCACGGATCCTGAGCTTTACTTATTCCGCAGACAGGATGTAATAATAGATCGGCTGTCCGCCGTACTGAAGCTCTACATCGCAGGAGGAGAACTCCTCCGCGGCCCTTGCCCTGAACTTCTCAGCGTCCTCCTCGCTCACATCTTCTCCGTAATAGATGCTGATGATCTCTGTTTCATCGGTCACGATCTTTTTAAGAGATTCAAAAGTGGTGTCCTCGATCTCTTTGCCGGTCGTAAGGATCCCGTGGTCGCCGATCCCCATGATATCTCCCTCATGGATCTCAATTCCGTCGATCTGCGTATCCCTTACCGCGTAAGTGATCTCGGCACTGTGCACTGTTCCGATCTCTTCCGTCATATTGGCCTTATTGGCTTCCGCGTCGAGATCCGGCATATAGTTGATCACGGCGGTAATGCCCTGCGGAACAGTCGTTGTGGGGACCACTACGACCTTCTTGTCCGTTGTGAGGGAAGCGGCCTGGTTCGCGGCCATAATGATGTTCTTGTTGTTGGGAAGAACAAATATCGTATCGGCATTCACCTTTTCGACAGCCTTTATGACGTCATCCGTACTGGGATTCATCGTCTGTCCGCCGCTGATCACATAATCCACACCGAGTCCGGTGAAGATATCGGCGATCCCGTCGCCGACAGATACTGTGATAAATCCGACATCTTTTCTGGGCTGCGGGGGAACTTCCGGCTCAGCCTTCTTCACTTCAGCCTTCTCTTTTTTGCCGGAGGACTCATTGTCCTGACCTGCGCTCCTTGCTCCGTTCTCCGCCTCTTTGAGGTTAATGAGCCTGACTTCACCGAGCTCGCCGAATTTCTGGCTCCTCTGGATGATCAGTCCGGGGTCATTGGTCTGGATCCTTACATGGAGCACATTTTCCTCTGCCGCGCACTTGACACGGTCTCCGAGAGACTTGAGGAACTCCACATATTCTTTCTGGTCCCTGGAGGAAGGCTTCTTCGCCATAAGGACCGTCATTTTCATCTTATAGATAAAGCGGAGGGATTCGGGTTCCTGGTATTCCTTCTCAGCCTGCTTCTCACCGTTGTCCTCTTCTTCCTCCTGCGGTATAGCGTAATCGATCTCTTTGCCGAGGAACTTGTCGTAAGCGCCTTTCATGACCTGAACAAGGCCCTGCCCGCCGGAATCCACAACGCCTGCCTGTTTAAGGACAGGAAGAAGTTCGGGCGTTTCGGCGAGGACCTTCTCCGCTTCCGCAAGCACAGCGCCCAGGAACGCTTCCATATTCTCTTCCCCGGCATCGGCAAGCTCTCTGGATTTGAGAGAAGCGCCTTTCGCGACAGTCAGAATAGTACCTTCCTTGGGCTTCATGACTGCTTTATAGGCGGTCTCCACTGCCCTGTCAAAGGCATCCGCAAGGACCGGGACCGTCAGTTCCGTCTCCGACTTCGCGACCTTTCCGAAACCGCGGATCAGCTGCGAGAGGATAACTCCCGAATTTCCCCTGGCTCCCCTGAGAGAACCGGAAGACATCGCTTTGCAGATATCTGCCATACTGCCGGTATCTCCGAGCGCCGCGACTTCATTGACCGCTGACTTGATCGTCAGTGTCATGTTCGTTCCGGTATCCCCGTCCGGTACGGGGAAAACATTCAGTTCATTGATCCATTCTTTATTTGCTTCCAGATTCGCCGCACCGGCTATGAACATTCCGGCAAGCTGTTTAGCGTCAATAGTGCTGGTCGTCACCGCATCTTCCTCCTGATATAAACTCATTTATTGATCCTGACAGAATGACCGCAGTCAGTCAATGACACGGACACCTTCGACATAGACGTTGATCTTCTCCACTTCCAGACCGGTAAAGTCTTCCACTCTGTAGCGGACAGATGAGATCAGGTTATCCGTCACTGCCATTATATTCACTCCGTAAGACACGATGACGTGGAAATCAATGACAAGCTTGCCCTTGGAATTTACGGTAACATTGATACCCTTTGTCATGCTCTCCCTTTTGAGGAGACCAAAAAAACCTTCCTTGCTGTTCATTGCCGCCATACCGACGATACCGAAGCACTCGTCGGCAACATTGCCGGCGTACTGCGCGATCACTTCCGTATCCGCGCTTATATTTCCCATATGAGTATTTAAGAGTGTTGTCTTCAAAGGCCTTTCTCCTTTCAAGCCGGATAGCCGGCAGGTTGAACAAATCACTTAATTATAACCTTAAAAGGCTGAAAAGAAAAGAACGTAATTTTTATCTTGCATTCAAACTTCTTTTTTGATAATATACAAATGTTGCAGACCCGAAAATGTACGTTAGGAGGTGTTTAAGATGGCAAAATGTGATATCTGCGGCAAGGGCGCTCATTTTGGAAATAACGTCAGCCATTCTCATAGAAGATCCAACAGAATCTGGAATTCCAACGTCCAGAAGGTCGCTGTGAACGTAAACGGCGCTAAGAAGAGAATGCATGTGTGCACCAGCTGCCTCAGGTCCGGCAAGGTCGAGCGCGCGATCTGATAAAGAGCGGCTGAACGTCTTTGCTTCTCCTGAAAGCGGAATAGGTAAGAATAAAAAAGATCACTGCGGAATACTCCGCCGGTGATCCTTTTTATTTGTTATAAATCCGGCGCCCCGGAAATATTAGGGAGCGGGAC
>CAMOXN010000047.1 GCA_946629175.1 uncultured Lachnospiraceae bacterium
GAGAAGAAAGAGGACGGCAAGGAGCCCGAGGAGAAGAAGTTCAAGATCAAAAAGCGCCCGGTACTGCTCAACGACACGAACCCGCTGTGGGGCAAGAATCCCAGTGACTGCACGGAAGAGGAGTACAAGGAGTTCTACAGGAAGGTCTTCCGCGACTACAAGGAGCCCCTGTTCTGGATCCACCTGAACATGGATTACCCCTACAACCTCAAGGGCATCCTCTACTTCCCCAAACTCAATCTCGAGTACGAGTCCGCTGAGGGCGTGATCAAGCTCTACAACAACCAGGTCTTCATCGCGGACAACATCAAGGAAGTCATCCCGGAGTACCTGATGCTCTTCAAGGGCGTGATCGACTGCCCCGACCTTCCGCTCAACGTATCGAGAAGCGCGCTGCAGAACGACGGATTCGCGCAGAAGATCAGCGACTACATCACCAAGAAGGTGGCGGACAGGCTGGCCGGCATGTGCAAGACGGACAAGGAGAACTACGACAAGTACTGGGATGATATCAGCCCCTTCATCAAGTACGGGTGCCTCAGGGACGACAAGTTCTGTACCAGAATGACCGACTACATCCTCTTCAAGGATCTGGACGGCAAGTACCTGACGACTCCGGAGGCGCTGAACGTCAACCGGATCGATCCGGAGGCGGAGGAGACTTCCGAGGCAGGATCCGGTGAGGCCGCTTCCGGCGAGGCTTCTGAGGCGGCCGGCGGCACCGCGACTGACGAGAACGGCGAAAAGGTCGAGGCGGAGATCGTGGAAGAGCCCGCAGGGGCTTCCGAAGCCGCTTCCGACACGGCTTCTTCCGACGAGGAGTCCAAGGAAGAGGAAGTCGTAGACCACACCATCTACTATGTGACGGATCCCCAGCAGCAGAGCCAGTACATCCGCATGTTCCGCGACAACAAGATGCAGGCTTTCATCCTTGACCACACGATTGACCAGCCCTTCATTCAGCAGCTGGAGTCCAAGAACGAGGGACTGCACTTCGCGAGGATCGACGCGGACATCCAGGAGGCGCTCAAGGCCCGCACAGGCAAGAAGGCAGCCAAGGAACTGGAGGAAGCAGCTGAGAAGCTCGAGAAGAGGATCCGCAAAGCTGTGAAGAACGACAAGCTCAGCGTGAAACTGGAGAACCTGCGCGACAAGAAGGTCGCTTCCATGCTCACAGTCAACGAGCAGAGCCGCAGAATGGCGGACATGATGAAGATGTATGCCGCTTCCGGAATGGGATTCGGCATGGACGAGTGGGCCAAGGAGGGACAGACTCTGATCCTCAACGCCAAGCACCCGCTTGTCAAATATGTCATGGAGCACGAGGACGGCAGGAACACGAAGCTGATCTTCCATCAGCTGTATGACCTGGCGCAGATCCAGAACGCGCCGCTCTCCCCTGAGGATATGGCGGGATTCATCGCGAGATCCAATGAGATCATGATGGTCCTTGCGCAGGGCGATGAGGAAGAGAAGAAGGAAGAGCAGTGATATGCTGATCCGGAGCCAGGGGGCCGACCCCCTGGCTTTTTTGTGCGACAGGCGGCAGGGGGACTGTCCCCCTGTCACATCATCATGTTATAATGAAGAGTAAAACCAGCGGCAATGACTTGGAGCGCAGTAGAATGGGATATCGCAATTTATATACTGCCGCCAATATGGCGGGTGAAGAATACAATATTTCCGATAAGGGGCTCAGCATCACGCCGGCGCAGTTCCGCGTGCAGGCGGCGCCCGGGGCGATCGCGGAGGGCGAGTTCGTCGTCGCCGGAATTCCCGGGACCACATTGACCGGCTTTATGACTTCCGACAGCTTTCACATGCAGCTGCGCAGGGAGAGTTTCGCCGGGAATCCCGACCGGGTCAGCTGGCGTTTTGACGCGAGATCCCTGAAGGAGGGCGATTCGGTAGACGGAACGATCAGGATCGTATCGAACCGCGGCGAGTATAAGATCCCCTTTGCGGCGGAAGTGATCAGACCGGCGGCTGCAGGCAGGGAACTGCAGGAATCAGCCGCTCCGGACACCGCCGCAGCAAGGTTCCTGGCCCTCGCTGAAGAGGATTGGGGGAGCGCGGTCAAGCTCTTCTACAAGAAAGAGTTCGAGGAATCTCTGGTCACAGATAAAGAGAAGATGCTGTACAGGGGCCTTTCGCGTTATCCCGGCAATGAGCAGAACGTAGAGGAGTACCTGATCGCCGCGTGCGGCAAGGAGCCCGTCGAGTTCATTGTGGAAGCGAAAGAGATCCGGACCGAGATCCTCGACCTCAGCCAGTCGCAGAGGGAAACGGAGGCGTCGGAATACCGCATCGCCGTCAAGAGGCGCGGCCGGGGCTACACCAGGCTCAAAATCACAATGACAGGCAGTTTTCTTGCGCCGGCGTCTTCGGTGCTGGACGGGGAAGACTTTATCGGTGACGCAAGTTCCTTCGTTTACCGGGTGGAGAGGCACAGGCTGCACGCCGGTCGGAATTTTGGCAGGATCACGATGCAGTCGCCTTACCAGACCATAGAGATCCCGGTGGAGATCGTATACAGACGGCGCAGCGACGGCAGGGCCCGCCAGGAGCGGGAAGCCCGTCGGACGCTTCTCGAAATGATGCGCCACTACGAGCGCCTGCGCGTTGTGTGGGCGTCGCAGCTGCAGGGAGAGCAGGGCGGCTTCGACGAGGGAGAGTGGCTCCGCCAGGCGGACGAACTTGTCAAAAGACTGTCCTTCCTTAAAAGAGACAGTATTTTGCCAGGGCTTTATGCCATACAGCTCCTCCTCATGCAGAACCGCGTCCATCAGGCCGTGATGGAACTGGAGGCGATCCGGCGAAAGCTCGCGGGTGTGCAGCGGGGAGAAGTGCTGGAGATGGGCTATACCCAGTACAAGGGGGAGACGGAGATCGAGTACCTTTACAGGCTGTTCCTCACGGCGCTCGCTTACCACGACGCCGACATCATAACACCCCGCGTCGGGAGGATCCTCAGAGAGCGCTACAGAAGGACCCCGGAAGACTGGCGGGTCGCGTGGATGATGATGCAGCTCCTTCCCGAATACGCGCCGGGCACGCCGGCACGCTGGAATTTTATCAAAAAACAGTACACCAACGGCTGCAGGAGCCCTCTTTTCTATCTGGAAGCCTGGGACATGATCTACGCCGACCCGGAATACCTGAGCCTCAAAGAGGACAGGAGGAACGGGAGATACGGCGGCGACGCATTTGAGAGGCAGGTCCTTATTTATGCGCTGAAGAAGGGGCTTTTGGACAGCTCGATCATGGAATATGTCCTGGAGAGAACTGACCGCAGAAGAGAGTTCTCGCGGTCTCTTTACCATGTCCTG
Source organism: uncultured Lachnospiraceae bacterium (assembly GCA_946629175.1). GTDB lineage: Bacteria > Bacillota > Clostridia > Lachnospirales > Lachnospiraceae > CAG-791. The sequence goes on from CAMOXN010000047.1 coordinate 3,330, forward strand.
AGCGCGGCTTACGACCGGGACAAGATGAAGGCGCTGCAGATCCCGATCCTCAGGAGCATCTGCATGATGCTGATCAGGGGGAACGTGACGTCTCCGGAAGCTTTTGTCTGGTTCTCCATGGCACTGGACAAGGGGCTTTCCATCACGCGCCTTACCGAGTGCTACCTGCAGTCAATGCCTGAGGATTACACCGGAGTCATCCCGGACCAGGTGATCAGGACGAGCAGCAGGGGGAGCATGCTTCCGGCAGGAAGCAGGGCTTACCTGTACAGATATATTTATTTGAACAGGAACCGGTATCGCGACGTATTTGAGAGGTGCGTTGAGGATATCAGGAGCTTCCTGGAACTGCAGATCTCCGAGCACCGCATGTCGGAGAACCTTGCGGCGCTCTACGCCGCCGCGCTGAAAGACGAGTCGATCCGGCCTTCCAACGCGGGAGACCTGACGAAACTCTCCTACCTGTCGCATCTGAGGACCACCCGCCTGAACATGAAGAAGGCGGTCACGGTCTACGCGCACAGCAGCAAGGAGCGGTCTTACGCCATAGAGAAAGGCAACTGCATCCTGCCGGTCTACGGGGATGCCAACGTGATCTTCATGGAAGACGCGCAGCAGAACCGGTACACGGCGAGCGCGCCTTATACCTGTGACCGTATGATGGACCCCGTGAAGGCGCCCGAACAGGTCTCGCTCGATGAGATGACGGATCTGCCATTCGCGCTGGAAGTCTCCGGGGTGATGGAGGAGTCCTTCGAAGTGGTGGACTCGACACTTCAGTACTGTGAGCTCCTGGTGCGTTCGGCGGCCATCGCGCCGTCCTACAGGGTCCGTCTCAAGCTCCGCCTCATGGACTATTACGAGAAGGCCGGAGACATGGAGAAGCTTGTCGCCATGGCGGGGACGCTCGCGCCGGAAGAGACGGAGATCTCCGACCGGATCAGGGCGATCGAACTGATGGCCCGCGCCGGAATGTACCGGGAAGCGGCGGAGTGGATCAACGTGAACGGAACGGAGAACTGCTCGGCGGAGCTCCTGGCCTCGGTCGCGGTAGGGGCGGATGAGGCCGCCGGCGCGGACGAAGATGCGGACAGAGCGCTTCAGGCAATCGCGGGAAGGCTCGCCTGGGCGGCTTTTGAGCGGGGCGACGGGAGCGGCGAGGTCCTTGACCTGATCCTGCGCAGTTACGACGGGCTCACTGAAGACCTGATGCGGGTGAGGGGCTCTGTCCTTGAGAACGCGCAGGAGGAGGATCCGGCGCTGGTCGCTGCGGAGGACAGGATCCTGTCGCAGATCCTCTTCAGCGGTGAGATGACGGACGACCGGGAGGAGATCCTCCTTGCCCAGTATCGCAGGGGCGGTCTCCACAGGGAGCTCGCGAAAGCGGGCATTTCGCAATACTGTCACTATGCGTTTGCTGACTGGGACAGCATGGATCCATCCATCATGAAACTGATCCTGGCAACTGACAGGGACGGGCAGGATCTGCCCGCGATCTGCCGGCTGGCGTTCCTGAAGTGCCTTGCGGACAGTGCGGACGGCTTCTCCGAGGAAGAAGGAGAGGCGGCGCAGAGATTCCTGACATCCCTCCTGCGGGAAGAGATCGTCTTTCCCTTCTTCAGGCAGTTCGGCGGCATAGGCCCCGGACTCCGCCTCTATGACAGGGAGACGATGATCGAATACCACAATCCGGCGGGCGCGAGGGACGCGCGGGGCCACGTGGTCATTCACAGCGCGCCGGAGAGAGGCGGCCGGCAGGAGCCTTTTATGGCCAGGGAAATGAAGGAAATGGTGCGCGGGTTCTACGTCAGTTCTTTCTTCCTGTTCTACGGCGAAGAGGTCCACTATTTTATCACGGATGACCCGGAGGAGAAGAATATAGTGGAGAGCGGGACGATCGGGCAGGACGCGCGGATCGATTTCACGAATTCAGACCGCTTCTCGCAGATCGATGAAATGTCGAGAGCGCTGGCGGTCAGGGACCGCGCGGCTGCTGCCGACATGCTGCGGGATCATACGAAGAAAGAGTATCTGGCGCAGGTGCTGTTCGGAACTGAGGAGTGACCGGCAGATGCCGGCCGGCGTGGAGGCGGATAACGTGCCGCGCCGGCGGATAAGAGGCCGGGCTGTGCCCGATGCCGGACAGGATCCGGAGGACGAAAATGCTATTTACAAGACTTCCTGAGAAAAAATATCTGCTGGGGATCGACCTGGGAGAGACTTTCTGCCAGATCTCTTACCTCAACACAAGGAGACTGACGGCGGGGATGGACCCTCATACCTTCTGTTACGGTCCCGGGCGGGAGGATTTCGACATCCCGGCGGCGGCGTATCAGAATCCTGAGACCGGCGAGTGGGTATACGGGCGCGAGGCGCTCGAGATGTCCGCGGAGTTCGGGGAAGAGCCTCTGACACACCTGCTGGCGGGTGCCGTGCAGGAGGAGACGACAGCACAGAGGGAGCCTGCCGCGCAGGCGGGAGTTCAAGCGGCGCAGGAGAACGGAGCAGGCGCGGGCGAATCCGGAGATGTCCTGATCGGCTTTCTGGGCTATTGCCTGTCTCTCCTCTCTGCTGAGGTCATGGAAGAGGAGATCGAAGCGGTCACTTTCACGACCGCAGTGATGGACAGGCGCACCGCCGCGGTCCTGAGAAGAGCTGCGGACGCCCTTTTCCCGGGGCTCTTAAAAATCGCTTACGAGGAGCACCTCAAATCCTTCTATCACTATGTGCTCATGCAGGACGAGGAGCAGCGCAGGCAGTCCGTCCTGCTGGTGGACGGCTGGTCGGACGAGGAGATCGTGCTCAGTGTTCTTTCTTATAATAAGAAGACCAGGCCGATCGTGTGTTTTCCCACGGAGAGAAGAGTTGGCGGGATGGACGCGTCGCGCTTCTACGGCCCGGACTTCGAGGAGGAGACCGCGAAGGGCAGCGCGGCGCAGTCAGGCGCGGTCCCCTTCGCCGCCATGGACGCGGCGCAGAAGGACGCTGCGCTCTTCACCGCAGTCAGGGAACTGATGGCGGAATTCGAGTTCTCGGCGGCTTATCTGACGGGCCCGGTCCTGGCCGGCGGATGGATGAAGGACTCCCTGAACCTGATCGCCAGGGGCAGGCGCGCTTTCCAGGGCGACACCCTGTACAGCAGAGGCGCGGCGGACAGCACGATGGCGGCCTGCGGCCTCACTGCCAAGGCTGATAAGTATTTTTACCTGAGCAGGGACGCGCTCAAGTGCAATATCGGGATGCAGTGCGTGAAGAAGGGAAGAAATGTATACCAGGCGCTGCTCGACGCGGGAGCGGAGTGGTATGACGCCGCCGCGCAGATCGACATCCTCCTGGAAGACGGCGACGAGATCGTGCTGGAGGAGACCTCTGTAGACAGGGGGGACAAAAAAGAGATCACCGTCAAACTGGAGAACATGCCTAAGAGGCCCCGGGCTACGACAAGGCTCAGGATCCGCCTCCGCATGACAGCCGCGGACCGGATGCTGCTCGAAGTGCAGGACATGGGGTTCGGAGAGATCTTCCCCTCGTCGGGGATGAAGTGGGAACAGGAGATAGATATCAATGGGTAGGAGTATTTTGACAACGGGGCGTATCGCGGACAGGCCCTACAGGTTAAAACTCATCGAAAGGAATGTCTATTCCGTGGAAGAGCTGTGCTACTCGCTGGCCCAGTGCGCTTCCTTCCTGGATGAGGATTTCATGGACCACGGGCTCCTTGTCTGGCTCGAGGAATCCTGCGGGCTCGCTGAACTCGCGGGGCAGCTGAGGTCGCTGCTGCGCGGCCGCTGCACGGTCGAGGACTTCGCGTCGGTCCTCCTCCTGTATGTGGGTTACCAGAGCACTGCCGAAATAGAGAGGATCCGCGCTTCGATCTCGTCCGGCAAGGGGATGGAGCCCTTCCACAGGCGGCTGAACGAGGCGAGGTTCGCGGCATCCAGGGGACATGTCACGCAGGCCGTGGAGCTGATGGACGGGATCCTGGCCGAGCTTCCGGATCTGGAGCGCGAGATGCGCGGGCAGATCTGGTCGGAAAAAGGCCTTCTCTACGCGCAGGGATTCCGGTTCGCGGAGGCGGCGGACTGCTACGGCAAAGCCTGGAGGCTGTCGGGAAGCGGGCAGAGCTGCATGAAGTATCTGGCGGCGCTGCGTTTTGCGCTTCCTGAAGAGGAGTACCGGTCCTATATCGAGGAGAACCCGGAGCTCGCGGAAACGGCGCGGGAGCTGGAACAGACCGCGGCGCAGGCAGAGCGCGAATGGAGGAACAGCACGGCGGGACGGCAGAGCAGGCGCCTCGACGGATATTTGAAGAACGGGCAGGCCAGGGCATTTGACAACTATGCGGAGCAGAGGATCCGAGAGCTCCGGGATCGGTTCAGGGAAGAGAACGCGCCGTCGTTCTGAAAGGGCGGCAGCGGGCGCCGGTGAATATTTCGAACGCTTTTCTCTGCTAATGTGTTGAATTAAGAATTATTTTGTTATATTGTATGGTGTGTGCCACCCGGCCCGGGTGGCACTCGCTAATAGCACAGCATGTGCCCCGGCAGGACCGGAGGCATACACAGAAAGGAAACGCAGCATGGCTAACGACAGGTATGTGAGCCCTCTCTCCGAGAGGTACGCAAGCAAAGAAATGCAGTATATTTTCTCCCCCGACAAGAAATTCAGGACGTGGAGAAAGCTGTGGATCGCCCTCGCGGAGACAGAGCAGGAGCTGGGGCTTCCGATCACCGACGAACAGATCGCGGAACTCAAGGCGCATGCGGATGACATCAACTACGAAGAGGCGAAGGCAAGAGAGAAGATCGTGCGCCACGACGTCATGAGCCATGTGTACGCATATGGCCTGCAGTGCCCGAAGGCCAAGGGGATCATCCACCTCGGCGCGACGAGCTGCTATGTCGGCGACAATACAGACGTGATCATTATGAAAGAAGCCCTGGGCCTTGTCAGAACGAAGCTGATCAATGTTCTGGCCGAACTGGCGAAGTTCGCGGATGAGTACAAGAGCCTTCCGACGCTCGGATTCACCCACTTCCAGCCCGCGCAGCCGACGACCGTCGGCAAAAGAGCGACCCTCTGGATGCAGGAATTCCTGCTGGCGCTCGGCGAAGTCGAGCATGTGATGAGCGGACTGAAGCTCCTGGGCAGCAAGGGGACGACGGGCACGCAGGCCTCCTTCCTCGAGCTGTTCGACGGCGACCTCTCGAAAGTGGACAAGCTGGACCCGATGATCGCGGAGAAGATGGGATTTGACGCGTGCGTGCCGGTATCCGGACAGACCTATCCCAGGCTCGTGGATACGATCGTCCTGAACGCGCTCGGGATCGTGGCGTCCGCGGCGATGAAGATGGGCACGGACATCCGCCTTCTGCAGCACCTCAAGGAGGTGGAGGAGCCCTTTGAGAAGACACAGATCGGCTCCAGCGCGATGGCCTACAAGAGAAATCCGATGAGGAGCGAGAGGATCTGCTCCCTTTCCAGATATGTGCTGATCGACGTGCTCAATCCGGCAGTGACGGCCGGTACCCAGTGGTTCGAGAGAACGCTGGACGATTCCGCCAACAAAAGGCTGTCTGTTCCCGAGGGCTTCCTCGCGATCGACGGCGTTCTGGATCTGTGCCTGAACGTGACGGACGGGCTCAAGGTCTATCCCAAGGTCATCGAGAAGCGCCTCATGTCGGAGCTTCCCTTCATGGCGACGGAGAACATCATGATGGACGCCGTCAAGGCGGGCGGCGACAGGCAGGAGCTCCACGAGAGGATCCGCGAGCTGTCCATGGAGGCCGGAAGGCGTGTCAAGGAAGACGGGGCGGACAACAACCTGCTCGAGCTGATCGCGGCGGATCCCGCTTTCCACATGAGCCTCGACGAACTGAAGAAGTCGATGGAACCTGCCAGATATATCGGCTGCGCGCCTCACCAGGTGGAGCGGTTCCTGCGCGATGTGATCGCGCCGGTCCTCGAAGCCAACAGAGACATTCTCGGCGCGAAGGCAGAGATAAACGTATAACAGTGCTGAGCTCACCGCGATCACAGCCCGGGCCTGTGATCTCACATAGAATAGAGAGGTGACATATATGGTCAAAGCAGTCGTAGGAGCGAACTGGGGAGATGAGGGGAAAGGCAAGATCACGGATATGCTCGCCGATTCCGCCGACGTTGTCATCCGCTTCCAGGGCGGTGCCAACGCGGGACACACGATCGTCAACAGCTACGGGAAGTTCGCGCTGCATACGCTTCCTTCCGGCGTTTTTCATCAGAACGTGATGAATATCATCGGCAACGGCGTCGCGCTCAACATCCCGATCCTGTTCAGAGAGCTGCAGGAGATCGAGTCCAGAGGCGTTCCCGCGCCTCAGCTGATGATCTCCGACCGCTGTCAGATCGTGATGCCTTACCACATCCTCTTTGACCAGCTCGAGGAGGAGAGGCTGGCGGGCAAGTCTTTTGGCTCGACGAAGTCGGGCATCGCGCCGTTCTATTCCGACAAGTTCGCCAAGATCGGCTTCCAGGTCAACGAGCTCTTCCAGGACGAAGAGGTCCTCGCGGAGAAGATCGCTGACGTCTGCGTCGAGAAAGACGTCCTGCTGGTGCACCTGTACGGGAAAGAGCCGATCGACCGGAAGGCGCTCCTCGCGGAGCTCATTTCCTACCGCGACATGGTGGCCCCCTATGTGGGCAACGTCGCCGAGTATCTGGAGCGGGCGGTCAAAGAGGACAAGACGATCCTGCTGGAGGGCCAGCTCGGCACGATGAAAGATCCTGATCACGGCATTTATCCCATGGTCACTTCTTCCAGCACGCTGGCGGCCTATGGCGCGATCGGCGCCGGGCTCCCGCCTTACGCGATCGAGAAGATCGTTGTTGTCAACAAGGCCTATTCCTCGGCGGTCGGGGCAGGCGAGTTCACTTCCGAGATATTCGGAGATGAGGCGGAAGAGCTCCGCAGGCGCGGAGGCGACGGCGGCGAATACGGAGCGACCACCGGCAGGCCGCGCAGGGTCGGCTGGTACGACTGCGTCGCGTCAAAATACGGATGCCGCCTGCAGGGCGCGACAGACGTGGCGTTCACAGTCCTCGACGTTCTCGGCTACCTCGACGAGATCCCTGTCTGCGTGGCTTACGAGATCGACGGTGCCACGACGACGGAGTTCCCGGTGACACATCTTCTTGCGAAGGCCAGGCCCGTCTGGAAGAAACTCCCCGGGTGGAAGTGCGATATCCGCGGGATCCGGAAGTATGAGGACCTGCCGGAAAATTGCAGGAATTATATCGAGTTCATCGAGCAGCAGATCGGATACCCGATCACCATGGTGTCGAACGGCCCCGGAAGGGAAGACATTATATACAGGTGACATAATGTGACAAGGGGACCGTCCCCTCGTCACATGTCAGGAGAAATTGAGATGAGTACAGATAATAAGAAGGAACAGAAAGCCCCCTGGACTGCAAAAAGAGTGGCGGCGGTCATCGGTATTATTCTCCTTGTGGCCCTCTATGCAGTTACACTGGTCAGTGCCTTCCTGGGTTCGGAAGGAGCCGGCAGGCTGTTCCGCTTCAGCCTTGGGATGACGATCGCGGTGCCGATCTTTCTCTGGATCTTCATATGGTGCATAGGAAGGTTCCAGAACAAGAGAAATATGGCGAGCCTTGATATTCTGTCGTCTAATCCCGAAGAGCGGGAGAAGATGGAGAAGGCTGTGCAGGAGGCGATGGCAAAGAAGAAATCGGATCAGGAATTCTGATTTTAATGCTTGACAGCCGGCACACGGAGTGGTATCTTATCAAGGTACGTGTAAAGACACGGAACTGGTACAACAAAGCAGAGTTACCGCTCTCACCCAACGGCGCAAGCTTTTGTGGTCAATACCAATCGTAATCCCTCGGCAGTGCGATGCGGAAATGTGATGCTCCGGAGCATCAGAATAAATGCGGAGCGCGCCGGCAGAGAAGAACGGTTCGTAGACAGCGGTACGATGCGTACCGCTGTTTTTTTGTGCGATAAGCCGCCAAGCACATCTCGTGCTTGCACGAAGATGTATTT
>CAMOXN010000048.1 GCA_946629175.1 uncultured Lachnospiraceae bacterium
CGCGCTGCTCATCGCAGCAGTTACCGTGCTCAGCAGCAGGAGCGCGGAGTAAAGCATGCGGCCGGCAAGCCCGGGCTGCCGGCAGGCCCACATGAAGTCGGCAAGCCCGCGAAGCCGGGCGCATGGGGCTTGTCGCACTAAGCGAAAGGATCAAAACCATTTGTGCGTGCAATATGTCCCTCTTGTTTAGTCATCGTATTGAGGCAGTTGGGTACACGCGGATAGTAAGGCGAAAATGGAATCCATATAATTCCTGCTTGGCTTCGACGGTTGGGCACAGGTTAAGACTTCAGGGAAAATGGCATCCTTCAGATTTCTTGTTTTAGGCACCAGAGCATCCTTATGATAAAACGACCTACAAAACCATCACCTGTTTTGTAGGTCTTTTTATCGAAATTCTTTGCTGGTACCCAACAGTGCTTAGATGTCTCTAAATCCAAGGGTTCCAAAATTATATTTCAAAGCGTGTGTACCCAACTGCCCGAAATATGCAGGTCCCATTTAAAAAAAACAGGACTGCTGTGCCCAACCTCTCAGTCCCATTTTAAAAACAGGACTGCTGTGCCCAACCTCTCTGCCGGCGTTTCCTGCACCACCATTAATAAGACCGTGCGCCGAGGTTTTACAGTAATCTCTCTCTGCAGGACACAGCTGCCGCACAAGTGTGGGCTTTGTTTCCTTTCTTAGTGCGACAGCCTCATTCCGGCAGGAAAACACTTGACGAGAGCGGAAAATAGTGATTAACTACAAGTTAGTAACATATAACCCAAAAGGACAGACCGAGCAGAACGTCACGGAATTCCGAAGGACGTTATTTTTTGGCACATGGGTTAGTAACGTATAACAAGGCGGCAAGGCAGAAGTATTTCGGCATTGCGGCTAAATGCGGACGAAAATAACAGGAAGTCTGCCCGGTTGATCATTACAACGAAAGGAGAGGCAGAAAATGGACTGGAAGAAAATTGCTATCTTCGCAGGAGGTGTATTATTCGGCACAGCAGGCATTAAGGTCCTGTCGGGCAAGGACGCCAAGAAAGTATATACGCACGGCACGGCAGCTGTGCTCAGAGCCAAAGACATGGTAGTGGAACAGGCCACTGTCCTGCAGGAGAACTGCTCTGACATTTACGAAGAAGCCAAGCAGATCAATGAGGAGAGAGCAGCAGAGGAGCTGGAATGCGAGATCTGCGAAGAAACTGCGGGATCCGGGGAAGAATGATCCCGGGGCTATGCAGAGAACCGGGACAGAGTAAGAGAACCGGGACAGGATTGAGAGAAATCGGGGCAGAGTTAAAAATGAAAGCAGTCATTAAGCATGACATCCCCGGCAGGATGCGCGTCCACTTTAACAGAAAAAGATTCAGTTACAGGGAAGCCGATACTCTTCAGTATTACCTCCAGGGGTTCAAATGCATTGAAAAAGCGGTCGTATACGAGCGCACGGCAGATGCTGTGATCAGGTATGCGGGAGACCGCGGTGAGATCATCCGGATCATACGCGGGTATGCGCCGGATGAGACGGATGTGCCGGTCAGCTATTTTGAAAGCTCCTCGAGGGAGATGGATGCAAAATACTATGAGAACATCGTCTCTTCCGCGGCCTGGTACTGCGGAAAGGCCTTATTGCTGCCGGCTCCGGCGAGGACTATTTTGACATGTATCAAGGCCGCGCGGTATATGTGGCGCGGTGTGAAGACGATTCCGGGGAAAAAGCTGAAAGTGGAGCTGCTCGACGCCGCTGCGATCACGGCATCCACGCTCGTAGGAGACTATTCCACGGCATCTTCGGTCATGTTCCTTCTGGATATCGGCGATACGCTGGAGGAATGGACGCACAAAAGAACGACCGCAGACCTGGCAAGACAGATGTCGCTCAATGTCAGCCGCGTGTGGAAAGTGGAAGGGGAGGAAGATGTCCAGACAGACGCGGATCTTATTGAGATCGGGGACCGGGTCCGGATCCGCATGGGCAATATCATCCCCTTCGACGGCGTGGTCGAGAACGGCGAAGCGCTCGTGAACCAGGCTTCCATGACAGGTGAAGCCATTCCGGTCAGGAAAAAAGAAGGCGCAAGCGTATTCGCGGGGACCGTTGTCGACGAGGGCGAGATCACGATCCGCGTCACGGCTGTGGGCGGGAACGGAAGATACGACAAGATCGTGCGGATGATCGAGGAGTCCGAGAAGCTCAAATCGGGACTGGAGAGCAAGGCGGAGGGACTCGCGGACCGGCTTGTGCCGTATACATTCGCGGGATCACTGCTGACCTGGCTGCTGAGCCGCGACGTTATGAAAGCGGTATCGGTCCTCATGGTCGACTTTTCCTGCGCCTTGAAGCTGGCTATGCCGCTCTCTGTCCTGTCCGCGATCAGAGAGGCCGGGAACTACGGAGTGACCATCAAAGGAGGCAGGTATCTCGAGGCTGTATCAGAGGCAGGCGTGATCGTGTTCGACAAGACGGGGACGCTTACCAAGGCCCAGCCCGCCGTAAGGGAAGTCATTTCGTTCAACGGAGAGAGCTGTAATGAGCTCCTGCGGGAAGCGGCCTGTCTTGAAGAGCACTTCCCGCACTCCATCGCGAACGCGGTCGTACAGGCCGCGCTGGATAAAGGACTTGCCCATGACGAACTTCATACAAAGGTGGAATACGTGGTCGCGCACGGAATTACGTCCGTGACCCGCGGGATCCGGACGCTGATCGGCAGCTATCACTTTGTCTTTGAGGATGAGGGCGTCATTATTCCGGAGGACAAAAAAGAGCTGTTCGACACGCTTCCCGCCGAGTATTCACATTTGTATTACGCCAAGGACGGGAAACTTGCCGCGGTCTTGCTGATCGAGGATCCGATCCGTGAAGATGCCGCGGACGCAGTCGCTGCCCTGAAGGAGCATGGGATCACCCATGTCGTCATGATGACCGGCGACAGTGAGCGGACAGCGAAAAGGATCGCGAATCTGGTGGGTGTGGACGAGTATTATGCGGAAGTCCTTCCGGAGGATAAAGCCGGGTTCGTGGAAGACCAGAAGAAAGCAGGATTTGCGGTGATCATGGTCGGAGACGGGATCAACGATTCGCCGGCCCTATCCGCCGCAGACGCGGGCGTCGCCATAAGCGACGGCTCTGAGATCGCCAGGCAGATCGCGGATATCACGGTCGCTTCGGAAGACCTGTACAGGATCGTTACGCTGAAGGAGCTGAGCGACCTTCTGATGAGGAGGATCAGGTTCAACTACAGGACGATCGTCGGATTTAATTCCGGGCTCATCGCGCTCGGCCTCTTGGGCGTTCTGCCGCCCGCGACGTCAGCGCTCCTTCACAATGCGTCGACGATCGCGCTGGGACTGAACAGCACGACGAAGCTGCTGCCTGCGCCCGGCAGGTCGGGGTGAAATGGGTCTCAACCGCGGGGGAGGCCTGCGGCCGGATTTTAACCGCAGGACGGGTTTCAACCACTGGGCGGGTTTCAACCACTGGGAGGGCCTGCGGATGACAGCGGCTGGGGCTTTCTTATGAGATGATATTGCTGATATTGCGGTGGGGAGCGGTGGCTCCCCGCTTTTTTGTGCGATAAGCCGTGGGGCACATCTCGTGCTTGCACGAAGATGTACCCCATGGCCAACGGTCAATCGAGTCTGCAAATAAAAAATCAAGTAGGAGCATCCTACTCGATTTATAGTGGGCATACGAGCCCCACCAGGAATCTGCTTTATGAGATTCTGGTGGGGCGATTTTTATAGAGTCTACACTAAGAAGCTGATTTTGAAAATGCTAGTGGTGCATATCCGGGAAAGGACTCCACCAAGATGCCATGTCCCGGATATTCCGGTGGAACTGTTCCAGTCGATACGGTCCACCAAAAAGGTTTATCAGGAAAAGCTGGTGGAGCACTGACCGCCAGGGAACCCACTAAGAAGCTGCTTTCTGATAAGCTAGTGGAGCGCTACCCTGCAGGGGCTACACTAAGAAGTCACATTCTGAAAAGCTGGTGGAGCACTCCGTGTGCGCTTGACCAGGTTATCGGTTTCTGGCTGACAAATCATACAGGAAATCCTGCAGGCATCATAGATTTACGAATTAATGGGCATGGTGATACAATATATGGTATAGGTCGAAAGACTGAGCCTCGTTATAGTTGGGATTTGACCTGCATGCCTCGCGACCGGCGGTTTCAACCGCAGGACGGGCCTACGGCCACAGGTTTTCGGTACACGGAAGGAGGAAATATATGGACCATCAATCAGCGCGGAATACAAGGGTCCGGCTCACAGCAATAGTGATCGCTGCAATAATGACCGCGACGACTTGTCTGGCGGGATGGGCGATTACAGATAATTGTTCATACGCATATGCCGCCGAGACTGAAGCGCCGGCGAAGAATGGCGCTGAAGCACCGGCGAAGAATGCCGCCGAGACCGAAGCATCATCGAAGAATGCTGCTGAAGCGCCGGCGAAGATCACCGGCCTGAAGCTGGAGGTGACGAGCTACCCGGCGGCCACCCTGACCTGGGACAAGTCCGATTGCGATGGCTACAAGGTCTATCGCGGCAGCAAGGCCATCGCCCGGGTGAAAGCCGGAGATGCGGACGACCTGGTCACCTATACGGACGAGGAGCTGGAGCCGGGCGCATCCTGCACCTATCTGGTCAGGCCGTACAAAATAGTGAACGGCGAGGAAGTCTGCGGCGCCTATTCGTCTGCCATGAAGATCGTCGAGGGATACACCTACGAAACAGCGGCTTGTTGTTAACGGGGCTGAGAATACATCCCGCGTGATCGGCGGCCTTAAAAAGGGCAAGACGTACTATGTGTCGATCCGCGTGCGCAAGAAAGTGGACGGGATCAGTTATTACACGACATTCGGCGTGGCCAAGAAGGTGAAGGTCACGCAGTGAGCTGCGCGGGGGTCATTTGACCCCAGAGGTCAAATGACCCGGATCGCCCCCGCAAAAGGGGGGCAAAGGGGTCAAATGACCCGGCAATAAAAAAGTACAGTAACAAACGCAAAGGGGTGTCGATTTCGGCACCCCTTGTTTATAATGGAATGATAAGGAGGAAAAAACATGCATATTAAGAGGATTATAAGCACTGGTTTAGCACTGATCATTTCCGCCACAGCTGTAATGGGCTGCGGAGGCGCTACAGGGGCTGCGAGCGCTTCCGAACCGCCGGCGGCAGAGGCGCAGGCGGAAGCCTCCGAAGAGAATGCGGAGGCCGTTGAAGGCGCGAAAGAGAACTCGGAAGCTGCCGGAGAGCAGGCAGAAGCTCCGGAAGAGGCGGAGGCCGGGACTGTTGATGTGGCAGCGGGCGAAGAGATCTCCCCCGAGGATATCTCGGTCACATGGGATGACAGCCGTATGTACGGGGAGCTGACGCTCGGCTGTTACGACACGGTCACCACCTACGGAGTGAAAGGGTATGAGGATGTTCCCTTTATGAGGGTATCCGATTTTATGAATTTCCTCTGTGAGGGTAAGCAGAAGGTGGCTGTAGATGGCGAGGTCATGAAGGTATCCGTGAACGGAGCGGAAGCGACGATCGATCCGGCTGCGGATACGATAACGATCGACAATCCTGCAAGGTTCCGGTCTTTTGACTTTGTTGACGGCGCCATCGTTGACAAAACGGAGTACAGCGTGGTCACGCCTTCCGCGAAGAACAAGTCCGCACAGACGGATGCGGTCCCCCTGACGATCTCTCTCAAAGAGTACCATATGCCGGTCATTGCCTACGAGGATGATATCCTGATGCCCTTCCTGGCGATGCACAATGTCTTCTGCGGCGTCAAGATGAACAGTTGTATGGCATATAACGGCAAGGATTACTTTAATGTGTTCATGGCAGATAAATTTGCAATGGACCCGGAACATGCCGCTTCCAAGGAGAGCCCCTATTACAAGGCAATTTATTCCGGTCCTTTCAGCGAACTGACAGAGACGACACAGGCATACGCGGATTACGGCTATTATTCGACCTGCCTGCTGCTCGATCTGACTTTTGGCCACAAGGAAGAGAAGAACATCACGACATTTGACGAGTACTTTACCAGACTGAACGCCAAGAACGCTATGTGTTCCACCGATCCCAGCGCCGCGACAACGGCAGAAGCTATGCTTTTCTTCTACCTGTTCGACTCCGGCCACGACGCGATGTTCAGCTTTGACACCGTATTCGGACATGTAGAACCGAACCAGGATGTAGTCAACGGCCTTGCGGATGATATTAAGAATTCCGAGGAAGGGGAGGAAATCTTTGATGAGGCCAGCGAAGTCGCCGCAGCTGCGCAGGAAGGCGGGGAACCTTCACCGTTCGATGTTGTTCTGGGCGCTTTGGTCGAGAAAGGATTCAAAATTCCCGAAGTAGCACCTCTCTATGCATGGAGTGCTTTAATGGAAAGATCGATGCCTGAGGATTACGGCTCAAGGAGACTGGACTACGCGGGCGATACAGCGGTGATCTATTTCTCAGGTTTCGATGATGATTCGATGGACAGAAAACCGTCCTACTATCTGGATCCTATCAAGGAAGAGGATGATGAAACGAGCACTTTTGCTTTCTTCTATCACTGTTTCGAGGATATCAAGCAGCATGGCGAAGTGAAGAATGTCGTGATCAACCTTGCCGATAACGGCGGCGGAAACGCGACCGGCCTGGTAGCCGCTCTCGGATTCCTCTCTGAGGACGGAGAAGTGGAAATCACGCTCCGTGATATTATGGCAGACAGCTACAAGGAAGAGCGCTACCATGTCGATACCAATCTTGACGGAATCGCTGACGACCAGGATGGTTTCGGCGGACAGTACGATTTCTATATCCTGTGCAGCGGATATTCCTATTCCTGTGCTAATGCGATGCCGTATTACGCGCAGAAGAACGGGCTTGCCAAGGTCATTGGCACGAATCCCGGCGGAGGAGATTGTGTCGTCGCTTCGTTCGTAGACGCATACGGACGCTGCGCTGCGTATTCCGGCCCGCTCAAACTCGGCACACAGGAAGTGAGCGGATTCGTTTCCGATGAGAAGGCGACGACCGTTGATCTGAACATGGTGACATCGCTCCTGGATGTGACCAGTGTTCCGTGGTACGATCCGGAAGGGATCGCCGATGCCGTGCATCAATACCAGGACGGCGAGTCAGAGATCTCTTACGTCGACGCAGGTGAAATGGCCTCAGGGATCCTTATGAGTATCTTTGAACAGATGGCAGAGAGTTCAGAAGGCAGCACGGCGGCCGGCGCAGAGGCGGCTCAGTGAGAGCTGAAGCGGGCATTACAGTTACGGGCGCTGATGCCGCTGCGGGCGATGCCGCTGCGGGTGAATTAAAGAATTCTATGATGAGTTGAAGAAGATGAAAGCTGGTATGAAGTGGGAGAGGATCTGCGCGGAAATGCAAAGATTACACGGGTGTCATCTCACGCTGACCTTGGGTCAGGCGGAATGGGGACGGACGCACGTGAATTGGGAGTGATCCTTGTCAGTTCTGTCCATGCAAATGGGCGGGAGAGCGTTCGTTGGGTACAGCAGTAATACTTTCTGAGAATGGAACCCTCAGATTCAAGGCAGTTGGGTACACAGGATTCATCTCTCGAATTTGGAACCCATGGATTTAGAGGTTGATAAGTCCGGTTGGGCACCTCCAGACAAATTTAAAAATAAGACCTGCAAAATCGTCATGGTTTTGTGGGTCTTATTCCGTCACATACGCTGCTGTGCCCAACCAGAGGAATCCGGAGGATTCCTTTTTTTATGAAAATCCAGTCTGTGCCCAACCGCTACGATCAGACACGAATTTGATGAGTTCCAGATTTCCTGAAACTCTTGCTTGCGCCCAACCATCTCCCGAACATGGAAGAATTCAGCAAGAATTGTACAACTGAGCTTTCCGGCAAACCGGATTTACGGCCTGTAGTACATGGTGCTACAATATATGGTATGGACTGAAGGGCATAGCCTCGTCATATTGGGGCGACCGAAGGCCGTGATCGCAGGTCAACCGCAGGGCGGGCCTGCGGTTGAAACTGCGGTTGAAACTGCGGTTGGAATAGAAGGAGGAAACATATGAACCATCAATCTGCTCGGCATGCAAAGGTCCGTTTCACAGCACTTCTGATCGCGGCAGTAATGCTCGCGTCAACGTGTCCGGCGAAGCGGCCTGTTACCGGAATTTGTTCATACGCACATGCTGCCGAGGTGCCGGGGAAGATCACCGGCCTCTGTATAGAAGTGAACAGCAGCCCTAAAGCCGTACTCACCTGGGACAAGCTTGATTGTGACGGCTACAAGGTCTACCGCGGCAGCAAAGCCATTGCCCGGGTCAGAGCAGGAGATGCGGATGATGTAGTCACCTACACGGATGAGGGGATTGAGCCGGGCGAGTCATACACTTATCTGGTCAGGCCGTATAACGGCGAGGCAGGAAAAGAAGTCTACGGCGCCTATTCGAGCGCTGTAAAGATCGTCAAGGGATATACCTACGCAGCCGCCGGCGCCACGGCAGGCGCAGCCGCCGCCGGTTCAGCCGCCGACGCCGCCGGTTCAGCCGCCGACGCCGCCGGTTCAGCAGCAGCCGCCGCCGCAAGCGCCGAAGGCATCAAACTCACCGGCTCCACCGTCCGGGACAAGAAGCTCGTCATTCCGGACGAGCTCGACGGCAAGAACGTTACAGAGATCGGCGACGGGTGCTTCAGCGGAAATGCCTGGCCGGAGCGGATCCACGTCCCGGAAGGGGTGGTGAAGATCGGCGACTACAGCTTTGAATGCTGCTCCCGCCTGCAGAAGGTCTATCTGCCGGACACGGTTCAGACAATCGGGAATGGCGCATTCTCCGGATGCGGGAAGCTCAAACTGGCGGATCTTGGCGACGGTGTCACTGACATCGGAGACGGCGCCTTCATGGCCTGCCTGAGCCTCAAACAGTTCGAGCTGCCGGTGCACCTTAAGACGCTGGGCAAATTTGCCTTTGCTTTGTGCAGGAATCTTTCCGTCGTCGATTTTGCCGGGGCGGAGATCGAAACGATACCCGAGCGCGCTTTCAACGGCTGCGGGGAGCTTCAGAATATGACGCTTCCGGCGAGCGTGACAAGGATCGGGAAGCGGGCTTTCTTTGGCTGCAGGCAGCTGGAATTTCTCAACGGGAGCATAGCTCTCAAAGAGATCGGAGATTACGCTTTCGAGGGGGCGAAACTCTACAATGTGACGTCCATTCTTGATGCCGAGGCGTCTCTGGGCTTCGGCGTTTTTGCCAAAAACGAGACGGATCAGTATTTTGACGACACGTTTCCGGAGGGCGGAAAGCACACCGATCTTCCCGCCACCGCGACGATCGCGGAAGGAATGTTCTACGGATCGCCGTTCAACGGGATCGGCATAAGCGGCAGCGGCGAAGGCGCGAACTACAAGCTGATCGACGGGAGCTTATATACAGCTGACGGAAAGACGCTTGTTGTCTATTTTCCCACGTATCGCAACGAGGACTACGAATTCGTGAAGACGGACGAGGCGGAGCAGAAGGTATTCCACGTGCCGGAAGGGGTCGCGAGGATCGCGCCGTACGCTTTCTTTGAGAGCGGGCTCGAGCAGATCTATCTGCCGCCGACGGTGACCGAGATCAGCGGCCACGCGTTCACGAGAAGCGGCATCGCGCCGGACCTCGGCATGATCACGGATTACGACGGCAACGAGGTCACGGCGGAGACGGAAGGCATCACGTTCTCAGACAGCGCTTTCGAGAACTGGCCGCTGGCGCATGATGTCGGCCTCGAAACCGAATCTGCGTCAAAAGACAGCTCCTCCGCAGAAATCGGCCCCTTCCCGGATCTCTATAAGATGACGTCTATTGCGGGGGATAAGAGCCTTTACAGGCAGGAGGATTTTGACGGATTTACTGATATTTACGAGACATTTGACGTCTGGTGCCGCGATTACATCGAGGCCAACAAGGCGCGCACGCCCATGGACGATCACGACGATGTCCCGACATACTGCAACCTTTACAAAAGCGACGATCATTTCGAGCAGATGGCATCCGCGCAGAACGGCGATACCGGGTGGACACAGGGCGCGATCGCCCATTCGGGGCATGAGTATGAGGAAATGTACCTCATGGCGGACCACGGATTGTCCACCGAGCTCAGCAGGGCGAAGATCCGGGGCGACCTGATCCTGTACAGCGGCATCACGGACGCGTTCGTGGAGAGGATCGCCGGCGTCGATCCCGGCACGGAGGTCGCTGCGGAAGACCTGATCGCAAGCATCGGGAGCGTCTGTGAGGAAAAAGCCATCATGAGCACGTCCGCGAGTTTTGACGTGTCCTACTGGTTCCGGGATGAGCGTTACGGCGCGATGCTCTTCATACTGGCGCCGCAGGACGCCATGAACTCTCTGGGGACATTCTGCATCGACTGCTTTATCGGGGCGAGCGGCAACGGCGGCGAGCGCGAGATCCTCTTTGACGCCGGCTCCCGGCTCAGGGTCCTGGATGTCGGGACAGCCGAGCGCGAGAGTTACGGACAGCTCCACAGCTGCACCTATATCATGGCGGAACTTCTTGGCGACGAGAGCGGACAGGACACTTCTGAGCCCCTTGACGAGGAACTGGGCAAAACAGCGAGGGGCGATATTTTCAACCTCGCAAACAATGTCAAGGTCACCTGGAAAGAAGTGCCCGGGGCAAAATACTACAAAGTCTACAGGGAAGGCGTGACCGATCCGTCGGAGACGCTGACAGAACCGGTCATCGTGACTTCGAAGCTTGTCGGGTGGGACAAACAGCCCGGGCTAACGAGCGGCCATGCGTACAGGTACAGAATCGTGGCTTCGCTGACCGGCGCGGGAGATCCGAGCGGCGACAGTTCGCGGTCTTACTCCAAGCTGATGTACCGCCTGAAGACGGTCGCGATCCGGTCCGTGAAGAACACCGCACCCGGCAAGGTGACGGTCAAATACGACAAGACGGCCGACGGGGACAGCTACGTGCTGCAGTACAGCGAGCACGAGGATATGTCGGGGGCCAAGACTCTCGTTGTCAACGGGGCGGCGAACACTTCCCGCGTGATCGGCGGGCTGAAGAAAGGCAAGACGTATTATGTCTCGATCCGCGTGCGCAAGAAAGTGGACGGGATCAGTTACTACACGACGTTCGGGGTGCCGAAGAAGGTGAAGGTCGAGAAGTGAGGGCCTGCGGTTGAATTCGGGAGCATGGGAGCATGAAAATGGAACCAGAAGGACG
>CAMOXN010000049.1 GCA_946629175.1 uncultured Lachnospiraceae bacterium
TCCGGTGTCATATCCGCATGTATGAATACTTTGGCGGCGCTCCGGTACGGACCGTGTGCGACAACCTCAAGACCGGTGTTGTATCTCATCCAAAGGAAGGCGAGATCATCCTGACCGATGATTATGCAGCTCTCGGCTCGCACTACCTGACAGCGATCATGCCTGCAGGAGTCAGGAAACCGAAGCAGAAGCCTTCCGTAGAAGGCACGGTCGGTAAGATCGCCACCGCCATCATCGCCCGGTGCAGGAATGACGTGTACTACTCCTTCGCGGAACTCAAGAAGGGAGTTGCGGACAAGCTCTATAAGTTCAACCATGAGGCTTTTCAGAAACGCGAAGGCAGCCGTTATGAGGTGCTTCAGGAAGAAAGGGAATTCCTTCGTCCGCTCCCGGATGTCCCTTACGAGATCGCCGAGTGGGTCTATGGCCGGGCTGTAAATCTCGACTTCCATGTCGTGTACAAGAAGAACCGGTATTCCTGCCCGTATCAGTACGCGAAAAAGAAGGTAGATCTGAAGATCACAGACCGTTTTGTGGAACTCTATTACAAAGGCGAGCGGCTGACAACGCACAACCGTTTTCCGGACTATATGAAGAACAAGTACTCCACACACCCGGAAGACATGCCGCCGGCATTCCGAAACATCGTCCAGTGGGATGACGAACGCATCCGGAACTGGGCGAGTTCTGTTGGGAAGTCTACCCGGCAGGTCATCGACCGGATCTTCGGCAGTGTCAGCATAAAAGAACAGGGCTATAATCCCTGTCTCGCCGTTCTCCGTCTCAGCAGGACGTATACAGATGCCCGTCTGGAAACCGCCTGTGAGCTTGCCATCAGCAGAGGGATTAAGGTGCCCCGTTACCACCACCTTAAAGCAATCCTGACGGCGAATCAAGACATCACTTACAAAGAGCAGCTGGAATCCGAATCCTCCACCGACGACTCCTCCATGGGTTATCTGCGCGGCAGCGACTACTACCGGAAGGGAGGCGATCCTGATGCTGAATGATGAGACCAGAAGAAAGCTCCGCATTCTGAATGTCGGCGAATTCATAGAGGAACTCGAAATACAACAGCAGGATCCGCAGACGCTGGCACTTCCGTTTGACGACCGTTTCCAGCTGCTGACTGACAGTGTCTATCAGAGAAAGTACAACGAAAAGGTCAAGGGCCTGATACGGAAAGCGAAGTTCCGCCTCCCGAAAGCGGACATCCATGACATCCTGTATATCGACAAGCGTCCCCTCAACCGAGGCATTATCGCCGATCTGGCTAGCTGTCGGTTCGTCGACGACTGCCGAAGCATCGTATTCCAGGGATATCCCAGCTCCGGCAAGACCTTCCTTGGCTGTGCAATGGCAAAAGAAGCCTGTCGAAATCAGCATAAGACCAGATACATCCGGCTCCCGGATCTCCTGGAAGAATACGCTGAGAAGTCGGTGCTTCCCGGCGGCAAGAACAAAGTGCTGAACAAGTATGCAGCTTTCAAGGTGCTCGTCTTGGATGAATGGCTGATGCCGGAACTGTCAAAGGCAGATGTCGAATTCCTTTTGGAACTGACAGAGCGCCGCTTTGACAGCACATCCACGATCTTCTGCACGCTTTACAAACGCGAGGACTGGGTGAAGCGTCTTCGCGGCGGAACTTATGCAGAATCCATCGTTGAGCGCTTCGCGCACAACACCGCTTGGGTGGAAACCGGTGATGTGAATATGCGGCAGTACTTATCCCACGCCTGACGGCCTGGGCTGAACTGCGGCCGGACTTTGCTAAACGGCGATTTCCGTGCGCTGAACGCGCTTCAGCGCATGGGCTGATCGCCCGGAATAATCAAATGACATGGCGGCGCTGCACGAGGGGATCGCCGTGATGGACCAGCGGCTCGTCCTGGATGACTTCCGGCTGAAGAACAGAAGAGTCGCCGCGATTTCCACGATGCACCCTCTGTTTCTGACACAGAACCTGACGCAGGTGATCTGCATGCTGGAGGGTCTGCGGAGGATGGAAGAGGACTGGCGCATGCATTCCTACGCGCGAACGACCGCTGTCAGCATCTGGCTGCAGCTGTCCGACTACGCCCGCGACCGGATCCTCCACAACCTGGTCGATCTCATGGGCCTCGAACGGGCCTGGTACGAACGGATCAACGCGGCGGCGCAGCGGCGGAGCAACAGTGCCGGGCGTGAGGGGAGTGCCGGGCGTACTGGGCAGATGTTCTACAACGAAGTCCAGGCCAGCGACAGGAACGGCCTGCTCATGTATGCCTTTAAAGGCGGTCTCCGGGTCTCGGTCAGCTATATTACACCCGAGGAGAACCGCGGAGAGATCTGCGGCCGGGTGAGCCGGCTGGATAAGGAAGGGATCGAGGTCGTGCCGGAAGGCGATGGGGCGAGCGCCGGGGCACCCTCCGGGACCGTCGGGGAATCCCCCTCCATGGACGCCGGCGGTGCCCCCGTCCGCATCGACCGGGACCGCATCCTGGAAGTAGAAGTCGCAACTGAGTTGCGGTGATTGGAAACCTCCTGCATGGGATAATCCGAGTGTAAAGACAAACACGCGGATACGCATGCAGGAGGTTTTGCTATGAAGTACACATTCAAGAGACACGATGAAATCAGCCTTCGCGATTTTGTGAGGCAGACGCAGCAGCAGTACGCGGCGCTGGATGCGCTGCTGAAGGATACTATCCCCACGGAGGAAGTCCTCGCCTATGTGGAAGGGATTCTCGCCACTGGACGCCCCTGCCGGAACATGCCGGATGCGCTTTTCTGGGGATACGATGAGCCGGAGACGATGCCCGGGGACTGCAGAGTTCCTTACTATTACATGCCCACCTACCTGAATACGGCCTTCCTGATGCAGGCATACCGCAGGATGCCGGTGCAGATTGGGGAGAGGATTCCTTATTTTATCGACCGGCTTCAGCGGGCTATGGTCGCCTGCAGCGGCAGAGGCTTCATGGGGCACCGTTACGAAAAAGATGATTTTGCGGAAGGGCTGCTGATTTTCTCGTCTGTGCGCACGAAGGACTTCATTCGGACACATGGGGACGTTGTGCCGGAAGTTTTTGCGAGGGCTTATTATGCAGCGATTCGCAGCGTCGAGCGGGATGTCTACGATGTTCCCAGATACTTGCGGCGCATCGAGAACAGCTGGGAGAGCAACAATCTGGACGCCTACCGGACCATTCTCGCCCGGGAAAACCAGGGCCGCCGCACCCTCTTCGTCTACGGCAGCCTCATGAAGCGCGGTTACAACCACGACCGATTCATGTCCGATGCGCATTACATCGGCGATGCGCTCATCGCGGGCTTTGAGCTGTATGATCTGGGACCTTTCCCCGGAATCAAGCATGCGGCCGTGCAGGAGGAGGAACCTGTCGCCCGAGGCAGGCGCAGAAGACGCAAAAGCCTTCCGCCCATGGTCAGGGGGGAGCTGTACGATGTGAGCGAGAAGGCCTATGCCGACATCTGCGAGCTCGAATCCAACGGCACCCTCTACCAGAGCGAGACCGTGCGCGCTTCCCTCGGACTTACAGAAAGCGGCGGTGGAGACTGGACCCCCGCAGAAGTATTCGTCTACCTCGGCAGCGTGGAAGGGTGACCTCACACAGGGTCTCACCTCACACAGGGGACGGTTCTGTGTGTGAGCGGGGCTGAAAAAGGGGTTCTCTCACAGGGGACGGTTCCCTGTGAGAGGCAGGAATTATGCGGGTTTGCAGGCAATATTAAGGTCTCCTCACACAGAGAACCGTCCCCTGTGAGAGGCGGCAGCGTTGCCTCCTGGACCAGTTTGGTGATACAATCTTCATAAGCAGACACGCAGTACCTGCGGCGGCAGGGAATCCGTGTACTGTTCATAGATGGCAATAGTGCTGCGCAGGCTGACAGCCTGAAGCAGTCCTGCCGGAGCAGCTCGGGGATCTTTTCAGATCCGACACCCGGGGCTCCGGCAGAGACATGCTGTAAGCAGAGCAGCAGCTGCCGGAGCCCCTCTTTCAAACAGCATAGGAGGGACAGATGAACAGAACGGACAATGAAATAACCAGCATCTACGAAGAATGGTCCAGGGCGGGGATCGGCAACGCATTTCTTTTCGGCAAGGTGATGACGACCCATACGGATCTCCTTCTGGAACTCTTGCAGGTAGCCCTGCCCGAGTTCCACATCCGGGAACTCAGAGAAGCCCGGAACGAGGTGGAGGTACGCCTGTCAATGAACGCCAGGGGCGTCCGGCTGGATATCACCGCACGTGATGACCGGGACTGTATCCTCAACGTAGAGATGCAGCTTCGCAATGAGAAAAACATTCCGAAGAGGATGCGCTACTACGGCGGCGCGATGGACCAGACACTCCTGGAGCGCGGAGAGAATTATAACGAACTGAATGAGGTGATCATTCTGTTTATTTCGCCGTTCGATCCATTCGAAAGAGGGTACTACAGGTACATTTTTGAGAATTACTGCCGTGACGACAGAGAACTGGCTCTGAACGACGGCATGACGAAGGTCCTGCTGAACGCAAAAGGGACCTGCGGAGAGATCTCACCGGAGCTTAAAGGCTTTCTGGAACTTGTGGCCGGCAGTGAGGATGCGGAGGAAGGCACATTCGCTGATCGAATACAGAGACAGGTCCGCAAGGCCAGGCACAATGCAGCTTGGAGGGAAGAGTATATGGACTGGGAGATGACGCTTCGGAACGAGCGGTATAAAGGGTACGAGGAAGGTAAGGCGGCGGGAATAGAAACCGGCATTCTCACGCAGCAAATCACCATGCTGGTGCGTCAGATGCAGAAGGGCAATACTCTCGAAACAGCAGCAGAGAATCTTTGCTGTGCCCCTGAAGAGTTGAAGCCTGTTTGGGAGGCTGTTGCCGCAGCGGGACCGACGTACTCCGTAGAGGAGATTTTGCAGAAACTTAAATAAACGTTTAGAACCGAAAGGGAGCCGCAATTGAAAAATGCGACTCCCTTTCCTCTGGGAAAAAAGCCGCGCAGAGAACCGTCCCCTGCGCGGTCTAAATTATAATTCGTCCGCGTCGGCGGGCTCAGCTTCCATAGCGGCTTTCCGTTTCTGGGTGTGGCGCATCATGAGGGTGAGAAGGACGAAGCAGAGGACGAAAGTGATAGCGGCAATAATGAGGGCGGCAAGCAGGGTGCCGACCGGTTTCTGGTAGTTCTTGAAGATCATGATGGCATTGAAAATGCCGAGGGCTGCGCCGGCGATCAGGGAGACGATGGCGTTCGTCTTGTTATTCATGGCAAGTTTGCGGTCCCAGATGCCCTTGGCGGCGCAGGCGAAGGCGAGGTAGCAGGCCAGGACCATAAAGACGATCCATTCGCCGGCCAGGGTCTTGAAGGACATGTTGCCGTAGGCGATGCTCTGTATGATCATGGAAGCGAGCAGCAGCCAGAAGGCAAGCCAGCAGCCGTTGTGCTCGATCTTCAGAAGCTCCTGTTCCTGCATTTCGTCCAGATTATTCTTCATCTTCATTTTCTTCTTCCTCCCAAAAGATATCGTTGAGTGTGACGCCCAGTGCGCGGCAGATCTTGTTGCACAATTTGATGGATGGGTTGAATTCCCCGGCTTCGATCAGACCAATCGTCTGTCTTGTGACGCCGGCTTTCTGTGCCAGCTCTGTCTGTGACATTTCCAGCTCGATCCTGCGGAATTTCATCTTCAGATTTCGCATCCGGCACCTCCTTTCTCTGTTCTGATGCAAAGTATACATGACATTTGCAATGCTGTCAACTATATATTGCAAAGAAAATATTTAGACGTCAAATGGAATGTTTCGCATGCCGCCTGTCAGAGAAAGGACCGCGCAGGGGACGGTTTTAAGGGATCGGGATCAGGATGTCCAGGCGGAAGATGCCGTCCTCGGCGTCGGCGGTCAGGTGGCCGCCGTATTTTTCGGCGATCATCTGCATGGAACGCATGCCGAAGCCGTGATAGTCGGTATCCGCTTTGTTGGTACGGGGGAGTTCGTTGACGAAGGTCAGGCTGCCTGTGAAGCAGTTCTCCACGTGGATGGAGAGGAGATGGCCCACGGACCGGACATGGACGCTGATGCTGCGGCGGTCCTTATCCGGTACTTTTCGGACAGCTTCCATGGCGTTGTCCAAAGCGTTGCCGAAGAGGGCGTAGATATCGCCCGGTGAGATGAAACGGATCTTGTCTCCCTCCGCGATGCAGGAGAGGAGGATGTTTTCCTTTTCACACAGGAGGCTCTTCTCTGTCAGGATGACGTCCAGAGCATCGTTTCCTGTCCGGACGGCGGAATCGTAGATCCCCACGGCATTCTCGATCTCTTTCAGAGCCTGCCGGTCCACGGACTCGTTCCCCTTCCGGAGCCGGCGGATCTGGTGCTTCAGGTCGTGGCACTTGACGTTGATGATATCGATGGTCTCCCGGGACATCTGGTACTGCTTTTTCTCTTCTGCCAGCATCTGCTCCAGGAAGGAGAGCTCCAGCTCGAGCCTCCGGTTGGCCAGAAGGCCGAAGAGGAGCCAGAGGATGAAGACGCAGGAGGTGGCGTTGTAGAAGCAGACCAGGGCCTGATAATCCAGGCGGCTCCCGTCTGCGCTGAGATGCATATTGACG
The DNA here is from genome assembly GCA_946629175.1 of uncultured Lachnospiraceae bacterium. Taxonomy (GTDB): domain Bacteria; phylum Bacillota; class Clostridia; order Lachnospirales; family Lachnospiraceae; genus CAG-791. Next base: position 6,604 of record CAMOXN010000049.1, read on the forward strand.
AGCCCGAGGACCACATCCACGATAAGGACCAGACCGGAGAGCCCCAGCATCTTTTTGTTGTCGATCCGGATCTGGCCGAACTGTCTGATCCTGCCTGACAGCAAGGCATAGCAGCCCGCCATCACGGCCGCCAGCGTCAGGAGATAGAAGAGGACCCGCAGAGGGAAGGGGGTCTCCGGCATGCGAAAGACCAGTCTGTATGACAGGCCTGCCAGGTCATTCAGGCCGGAAGCCAGCTGATGGACCGTATAGCCTGTCAGGACGCAGAAGAGGATGCTGCAGAGATCTTCCTGGTAGCAGAAGCACAGGCCTGCCGCGGACAGGACCAGAATAGTCAGATACATAAGGATGCCGAAGGGAATCATAGTTCCGGAAGCGGTGCCTGCCGCAGATACGGCTTGGGGGACAGGAAACAGAAAAGCGCCGAGCAGGCAGACCAGGCAGCTGCCCGGGAGTCTCAGCCGGTAATCGTCCCTGTGGGTCAGAAAACGGGCATAGAGGTGTTCTCCCAGGAGGACCTCCCCCATGACCAGCAGATTGATAAAGTGGATCCTCGCGAACATCAGACAGTACCTCCCAGATATCTGGCCAGAGCGGAGAAGACTTCCTTACGGCGGGAACGGCTGATGGCCAGCTTCTCTCCGGTGGACAGGACCAGCATGGATCCGTCGATCTCCGAAACGTAACGGAGGTTGACCAGGTAGCAGACATTGGTCCGGACAAAACTGCGGCCGGCCAGCTCCTTTTCCTTACCGGACAGGCTGCCCCGGGTGGTAAGGACGTCCTCCTCCGTATGGATCAGGAGGTCATGGTCGGAGACTTCCAGAAAAGTGATCTCCCGGGAAGAGAGGACCCGGATCCCCCGCTCCGTGGCGACACTGAGACGGACATCCTCCTTCCGGGCCAGGATCCGCATGGCTTTGTCCATCCGGATGGAGAACTGGCCATAGGAGAAAGGTTTTAAAAGAAAGTCCAGAGCATTTACCTCATAGCTCTTGACGGCGTACTGGGCCAGACTGGTGATGAAGATGAGGGGGACGACTTCGTCCTGCCTGCGCAGGCGCTGGGCCGCCTCCATGCCGCTCATGCCGCTTCCCAGGCGGATGTCCATCAGCACCAGGGCAAATCGCGGGGAGTAGGCCTCCAGAAAGGCCTCCCCTGAAGCAAAGCGGGTCGGCCGAAGATCCAGGTTGTGTTCCCGGCTGTATCGGTCCAGACAGTCAGACAGAAGAGCTGCTGTAGCCGGATCATCCTCCACAAATGCTATTTGAATCATGGAAGAGTCGCCTCCTTTTTCAGGGACAATGATTTCGATAAAGTCATTATAACAAATCGGGCCTCTGCCGTGGCGCTTCCTGTGACCGAGTACGGCGCGGAAATGACCGACTGCGTCAGAAGCGTAGACGTTCTGTCTCCCACGGATATATAGTGACCTCGCAAACAGGTGGTCCGCCGGGACAGAAGGCGGACCGGCAGCAAAGGTTTCTTCAACATCTGAAGAGGAAGGTAAGTATGATAGAACTCAACATGAGCGATGTCGTCAGCGTACTCAACAGCTGTAAGCAGTACCTGATCGGTTTCGCGGCGGTCGCAGTGCTGGCTGTGATCGCCATGATCGCCTGCGGGAAGGCCCCGGCCAAAGTCAGAAAACTGGTCAGGGGAAATGCCCTGCTGGCGATCCTTCTGGGTGCCCTGGCGGCGGTCAATCTGATCTGCACAGGCCCCATGTCCACCCTTCTGTCCCTGGCCACAGGCGGCAGCGGGACCATTCCTGAGGAGATCACGGAAAACACCAACGAGCACACCCGGGAGATCGCGAGAGAAGGGATCGTCCTTCTGGAAAATGATTCCCTGCTTCCTCTGGAGAGCGGCAGCAGGATCAACGTCTTCGGCTGGGCGGGCACGAACCCGATCTACGGCGGTTCCGGTGCAGGCGCCCTCAATGATCTCTATCCGAAGACCTCGCTTCTGGAAGGTCTTGGCAACGCGGGGTTTGAGGTCAACAGCGAGCTGACCGATTTTTACACTGCCTTTGGCGGTGCCAGAGCCGCGTATGGCAGCGACTGGTCCCTGCCGGAGCCTCCCGCGGACACTTACAGCCAGGAACTGATCGACAATGCGAAGGCATTCTCGGATACGGCCGTCATGGTCATCGCCCGCTGGGGCGGCGAGGGAAGCGATGTTCCCGCCGATATGACCACGGTCTCCTACACCAATAATTCTGAGAACTACGCGGACTTTGAAGCCGGCCAGTCCTATCTGGAGCTCTCCAGAACGGAGAAAGATGTTCTGGACATGGTGTGCGCGAACTTTGAGAACGTCATCCTGGTCTACGACGGTGTGACCACCTTCCAGCTGGGCTTTGTGCAGGAGTATCCTCAGATCAAGGGCGTCCTGTGGTGCGCGGGCCCCGGCCAGACCGGTTTTGACGCCCTGGGCGAGATCCTGAGCGGCGAGGTCGTTCCTTCCGGCAAGACCGCCGACACGTTCCTCTATGATCTGAAGACGGCTCCCTGGTGGAACAACTTCGGCGCTTTCTCCTATGACAACATGGCAGAGTTCGCCGTGGACGCCAGCGATCCCTACATGGGCGGCACCACACCTACTTTCATCAATATCAACGAGAGCATCTACATGGGCTACCGGTTCTTCGAGACGGCAGCTGCGGAAGGCATCCTTGACTATGACAAAACGGTCCAGTATCCCTTCGGCTATGGTCTCTCCTATACCAGCTTTGAGCAGAAGCTTGAGAATGTCTCCGACACCGGAAACGGCACCATGACTTTCGATGTGACCGTGACCAACACCGGCGACAGGGCCGGCAAGGAGATCGTCCAGGTCTACTGCAATCCTCCTTATATCAACGGCGGGATCGAGAAGGCCAGTGCCAACCTGGTGGCTTTCGACAAGACCGATCTCCTGGAGCCCGGCGCTTCCCAGACCCTTTCCTTTACGGTAAAGGAAGAAGATCTGGCCTCCTATGACGATCAGGAGAATGGCTGCTATGTCCTGGACCAGGGCGACTATGTCCTGTCCATCAATGCGGATTCCCACCATGTGATCGACGCTTTCACCCACACCGTGGGCGAGACCGTTGTCTACAATGAGACCAATCCCAGGCAGACAGACCTTACGGCAGCGGTCAACCGCTTCGACGATGCCAGAGGCAATGTCACCTACCTGTCCAGAGCGGACCATTTTGCCAACCTGGCAGAGGCGACCGCTGCTCCTGCAAGCCTGACCATGGCTGACGCGCAGAAGGATACCTTCATCTGGACCGCCAACTTCTCCATGGAGCAGGATCCGGACGCCGAGGTCCCTGTCATGAACGCGCAGAACGGCGTGACGCTGGCAGATCTGCGGGGCAAAGAGTACGATGATCCCGCATGGGAACCGCTTCTGGACCAGCTGACCGTTCCGGAAATGCTGGATATGATCGCGCACGCCGGTTTCCAGACCGCCGCTGCTCCCAGCGTCGGCAAAGTCTCTACCATCGACTGCGACGGCCCTTCCGCTGTCAGCAACAACTTCACCGGGGCCGGTTCCGTCGGTTTCCCCTCCGCCATCGTCATCGCCGGTACCTGGAACGAGGACCTGGCCTGGACCTACGGCAACGACATGGGCCTGATGGCCGACGCGCTGGATGCCTCCGGCTGGTACGCGCCTTCCGCCAACCTGCACAGGACTGCCCTGGGCGGCCGTAACTACGAGTACTTCTCCGAGGATGAGCTGATCTGCGGCAAAATGGCTGCCCAGGCCATCAAGGGCGCTGCGGATGTGGGTGTCTACGGCTATATGAAGCATTTTGCCATGAACGAGCAGGAGACCAACCGATGGGCCATGATCTGCACATGGTCCACCGAGCAGGCCATGCGTGAGCTCTATCTGAAGCCCTTCGAGATCTGCGTCAAGGAAGGCGATGCCAGAGCGGTCATGTCCTCCTTCAACTACATCGGCGGCCGCTGGGCAGGCGGACACAGGCAGCTGTTGACCGATGTCCTGAGAAATGAATGGGGCTTCCGCGGATTTGTGGAGACCGACTATTTTGCCGGTGCCTACAACATGAATGCTGACCAGATGCTGGAAGCCGGCGGCGCCTGCTGCCTGTCCACCTTCGATATCGGCACCAACTTCGCTTCCGATACAGAGGGCGCCACCTCCCTGCAGCACATGCGCAGGGCCTGCCATGACATCCTGTACACCGTCGTCAACAGCCGCGCCTATGCCGGCGAGGTCAAGACCGGTATGGAAAACTGGATGAAGACCCTGATCGGCGTCGACGTCGTTGTGATCCTGCTGGCAGTGCTCGCCGAGGTCATGATGATCAGAAAGTTCAGGAAACAGTAAAGACCGCGCCGGGGACAGTTCTCCTCGCGGTCCGGACAATTAAAAGCCGCGCAGGGGACGGTTCTCCGCGCGCTCCAGACAATTAAAAACCGCGCCGGGAACCGTCCCCGGCGCGGTATTACTATGTACAGCGCGCAGAGAACCGTCCCCTGCGCGGTCTTACGGAATGCGCTTATCCAGCAAGGCGATGCAGTTCTGCATTGTCTTGATCTC